>CAZEXX010000202.1:0-7457 GCA_964516885.1 uncultured Anaerolineales bacterium
CCACGCGAGAGTTGAGTAGCAGACCCTCAACCTTCGTGCCATTGTAGGTGCGTCCGGCATAGGTCGGTGCCCCGTTGATACGAAATGTGTTGCCCTCGATCGTAACAGCAGTCTTGCGCTTGGTCATGTCGCTCTATTTCCCTGTGATCTTTCTTGTGACTAGCAGAGGCTGGAGACCAGCTTCGAAGTGAATGTCATGTTCGGTCACACCTGCCACGTGGAACGAAGGCGCCTGAGCGCGCAGCGGCTCTAAAGGCTTTCATGCTGCCGTAGTATGGCGGCCCAGGCTTTAAGCCCTTCTCCGAACCACATTCATCGTTGTGCGTCGTAGAGCGCTGCTTCGAAAACCGCTCCCACTCCCGGGCCCAAAGGCTTTCTGCAGGCTTTGGGGCCTTCCTTGTGTCACATTTTCGTGCTGCATGGTGTGCGCAGGCGAACATGACGTCTACTCCGAGAATGGCACCTTGTACTCTCGAGTAGATGGTCAAGCTGACAGCTTAACCTACATAAGGTGTGCATATAGGCCGGGCTGTCGTGCCCGGCTATCTGACGACCTTTGCAGGTTCGCGACAGCATTCTCGTCCTGTGTGGGGTGCGCTGGCCAACATGATGTCTATTCTCGGACCAGCCCTCACTTCAGCGCGAGAAACGCACGCTTGACCACGTCATACGCCTGCTTGGGCCGACGATACGCGTCAACAACGCCCTTGTTATTGAAGCCTCCCGGTCGTCCCAGGATCTTCTGCACCGCCTCCGGCGTTCGGCAGTCGCAGAACTGCCAAATCGCAAGACCGGCGGCGCGATCGCGATCCACAAAAAGGTGGCGGATCACGGTCTCCAGCAGACGTGCCTGATACTGCTCCGTCCACCGTGCTCCGTTCCAATCGCGCCATCCGTAGATAGCACCGGCGCCGATCTCCGAGATGATCAACGGCTTCTCGGCGTGCTCCGGGTCCAGCGCGGCGACGATGCGATCGATCTCATCAGGGATGCGCTCGATCTCGCTGCCGTACCATCCAGGGTAACAGTTGACCGACAGGATGTCAACCAAATCGAGATCGAGATCCTCGAAGGGATGGTTGCTCGCGTAGGTCACAGGGCGGGTGCCATCCAGATCGCGCAGGCGGCCCAGCAAGGTCTCGTAGCCGGGCCTACACGCCGGGTCGTGGCTGTGGCTCTCGTTGAGAATGCCCCGCATTATCACCGCAGGGTGGTTGAAGTCAGCAGCCACCATCTCATCGATGTCGGTCAACTGCGCATCAATGAAGTGGGGATCGGTCAGGTGCTCCGCCGTATGCTGCCAGCCGATGGCCTCGGTCCAGACGCAGATGCCGGCCTCATCGCAGAGGTCAAGGAATCGCGCATCCTGCGGATAATGGCTGCCACGGACGAAGTTGCAGCCCATATCAAGGAGCTGCTGGACATCCGATATCATCACCATCTCCGGGACCGCATGCCCAAACTGCGGATGAGCCGCGTGCCGGTTGAACCCCAGCAGCTTGACCGGTTCATCGTTGATGAGGATCTGCTGATCACGGACACTGACCTGGCGGATGCCGAATCGCGTGCGGACATCATCATCGCCCAGGCGCACGTCGAGCATGTGCAGGTTCGGGGATTCAGGTGACCACAAGGCCGCATCCGGCAGGGTCAACGTGCGGGTAATCGTGTCGCTGGACGTGGTCGGATTGACAACCTCCGTAAGGACTGTCTTCCCATCCACGCTAAGCGTCAACTTCAACGCCCCCGGGGCCCCAACAGCACCGTGGGCAATCGTCACCTGGATCTTGGGCGGCGAGATCGACTGCGTGACGACCTGTACCGCATCGATCCACTGAGAACCCAGCCGGTGAAGCTCAGCGCCTCGCGCAATGCCTCCGAATTGGTACCAATCAAAATACTCGTGATGCAGCGGGGATCGCGCGTAGTCGAAGCGATTGTCCACCAGAACCACCAGCTCAGCCGTTCCGGCCTCATGCCCGCGCACATCAACGGCAAACCGCGTGAATCCACCCGCGTGGTCTTGCAGGTGCTCGCCGTTCAGGAGAACCCGGCACCAGTGGTGCACACCCGCCAACCACACCCGGTGCGGCGTCGCGTCCTGCAGAAGAATCTCGCGCCGGTAGGCAGCCAATCCGCGCCGACTGGCATAGGCCGGCGTCGCATCAAAACAACCGGGAACGGCCATCCGGTCGTCAAACCGGATGGCCGCTACATCCACCGTCTCTGGATCGGCACCACCCAAGAAGGCGAAATCCCAGATCCCATCCAAATCCATCACCACGCGAGCGTCGTGCTCGCGATATCGTCGGTGCACGTCAGACCTCCCTGGGCCTCAACGGCCCGGTCCTAACTGTAGGCCTCGGGTACGTAAAGGGCCAGCTTTTTCTCAGCAAAGATCGGCGCGATATGTGCAAAGCGCTGCAGCCCATCGATCAAGGGGATGGTGGGCCAACTATCGCCGATCAACGGGCGGGCATAGCGCACGTACTCATCCGTGACGTCGGTCCGTGATGGTGCGATCCACCCCTCCGGGAAGGTACGCTCCGAGTTCGCGACCAGCGGGAGCGGGACCTTGTCGTAGCGCACGCTGTAGATACGGCCTGGCGCGCGGAGAATGGTCGACATATAGCCGGACCCATCCTGAGCAGCGATTTCCACAGCCTTCCATCCGACGCGATAGGCCTCGTCCAGGTCGACGGTCGATGCATAGGCGATGTTGTGGCGTTGATCGGTACCGGGCACATTGCCGCGTGCCGAGCCGCGAGCAGACAAGCCGGCCTCGTTCAGGTAGTTGACGATGATCTGCTCGACCGTCATCGTGCTGGACGAGAACATAGTGTGACCAAAGGAGTCCTTGCGCTCGCCGATGTCACCGACATCGAATCCCTCGCTGACGACCACCACCGCGCGACCGCGCGACCTCAACATATCGTTGACGGCGTCCGCCAGCGCCGGCAAATCCATCCCTGACTCGCGCAGGAAGATCAACAAGGGCATCTCCCGGTTGGGATCCGCCAGCCGCGCCGCCGCCGGGATAAAGCCGATCTTGCGCCCCATCGCCTGCAGCACCAAGACAGGGTCCGACGGCGAGGAGCCGGCGTTCTCCTCATTGGCGTTCTGGACGTTGAGCGCCCAATAGCGAGCCACACTGCCATAGCCAGGCGTGTGGTCGATGACCTTGAATTCACTGTCGCCGACGTCGTTATCGATCGTCTTGGGCACGCCGGTGGCGACGAGATCCAGGCCGTGCTCCTGTGCCAGCTGCGCCACTTTGTTGGCGGTATCCATCGAATCATTGCCGCCGTTGTAGAAGAAGGTGCCGATGTCGTGAGCCTTGAAGACCTCCAAGATGCGCTCGAAATCGGCCTGCTGGTGGGCCTTGAGCTTGTACCGGCACGTCCCAATGGCCCCCGCAGCCGGCGTCGTGCTCAGAAGAGCGATCTCCTCGTCCGACTGCGCCGACATGTTCAGGAGTTCCTCTTTGAGGACACCCTCGATGCCATGATAGCCGGCATAGACCGTGCCGAACCTATCGGGGTATGCCCTACAGGCTTCCACGATGCCACGCAGGGAGGCGTTGATCACCGGCGTGGGCCCACCCGATTGCGCGACGATGACGTTCCGCGGTCTTGACATAGGTAGTACCTCCGTAGACGACCCGGCAGCAAGGTCGGTTGATGAGCGAAGTCTTGTAGGTTGCAGATTGAACGTTTTCACGTTCCGGTCACACCGGCGCTGGATCGCGTCCACAACGAACGTGCCAACGTGTAACGTTCAACCTGCAACCCGTTGTTCTCAGCCCTCGGGCGGCACGTCCATATCCTCCCACTTGGTGTGGAAGCTCCCCAGCTTGTCCAACCGGCGGTAGGTGTGGGCCCCGAAGTAGTCGCGCTGGGCCTGCGTCAGGTTGGCAGGCAGGCGTGCGCTGCGATAGGCATCGAAGAAGGCCAGTGCCGACGAGAAGGCCGGGACCGGGATGCCGTTAGCCACGGCGTAGCTAACAAAGGCACGCAGTGCTTCCTGGCGCGACGTAACCGCGGCGCCGAAGGTATCATCCATCAGCAAGTTGGCCAGATCAGGGTTCTTGGCGAACGCAGCCCGGATGTCCTCCAGCAGGGCGGCGCGGATGATGCACCCACCGCGCCAGATCTTGGCGATTGTGCCGAAGTCCAGGTCATAGCCATACTCTGCACTGCCGGCACGCAGCAGTGCAAAGCCCTGCGCGTAGGAGCAAATCTTGGCGGCGTACAGCGCGCCGCGCGCCGTGTCAACAAAGGCAGCTTCATCGCCCTCGAATGCGGGGCTGGGGCCTGACAGGACCTTGGAGGCCGTCACACGCTCGTCCTTGTACGCAGAGAGGATACGAGCCTCGACAGCCGCATTGATTGTCGGCGTCGGTGCACCCACGTCGAGCGCATCCTGTGAGGTCCACTTCCCGGTGCCCTTCTGCTTCGCCTCATCGAGGATCAGGTCCACCAGCGGCTTGCCGGTCTCCTCGTCGACCTCGGCGAAGATATCAGCCGTGATCTCGACCAGATAGGAGGACAGCTCACCCTCGTTCCAGCCGGCAAACACCTTGTGGAGCCTGTCCGCGCTCAGGCCGACACCCCGATGGAGCACGTCGTAGACCTCGGCGATCAACTGCATATCGCCATACTCAATGCCGTTGTGGACCATCTTGACGTAGTGTCCGGCGCCCCGCGGTCCCATATAGGCCACGCAGGGGTCATCGCCGACCTTGGCCGCGATAGCTTCCAACACCGGCTGCACCCGCTCCCATGCCTCACGCTGTCCACCGGGCATGATCGAAGGCCCCCAGAGCGCGCCATATTCCCCGCCGCTCACGCCGGTGCCGATATAGTGGATGCCGGTCTCGGCCAGCATCTCAGCCCGGCGCTCAGTGTCTTTGAAGTGCGAGTTACCACCGTCGATGAGTTGGTCATTCGGCTCCAGCAGGCCTTTAATGCTGCCGATCACCGAATCCACCGGTCGACCGGACGGCACCATCATCATAATGCGCCGCGGTTTCTCAAGGACCTCAATGAAGTCCTCAATGGTATTGCAGCCGACGACCTTCTTATCCGTGTGGCTTGCGAACTTCGCCACTTTTTCCGCATCCAGATCAAACCCTGCGACACGGAACCCGTTGCGTTCCATATTCAGCGCCAGCATCTGACCCATTACACCCAGACCCACAATACCGATATCTGCCTTAGCCATCGGTTTCTCCTTTGTTAGTTGAATGAGGCGCTCATGTCGGACTCTGCCGCCAAGGCGGGCGCTGAAGCGTCCGCTTCAGCGGCGGCCTCCTTCTTGAACGTCGATTCTGCGATCAGCCGCTTGAGCTCTTCCTCGTACGCAGCCCCATCCAGCGGTAGATCAACGGGCTTGCCCATCAATGAGGAATACAGCATCGCATTCGCCAGCTCAACCGATTTGATGCCCTCCTCAGCCGGTGCGATCAAGAGAGTCCCGGTGAGGATCGCGTCGGCGAAATTCTCCAGAACCTCGGCATGGGCACCTCCGCGTCCCTGAACCGGAATCTCAACGTTCCAGATCGGCGGGCGGGCAAAAGAGGCCTTGGAGGTCCGTAGGAATTCGGTGGCCGGCACTTCGTTCCGGGTATAGGTGAGCTTGCCGTTCTCCATCACCAGCTTGCCCTGGTCGCCGGCGATCTCCAACCGGTTCGTGCCCGGCGCCTCACCCGTTGAGGTCACGAAGAGGCCAGTGCACCCATCGGGATAGACCATGTAGGCCGTAACCTCATCCTCGACCTCGATGGTATGGCGCTTGCCGATGTCACAGAATCCGCGAACCTGCTCGGGCATCCCGACGATCCACTGCAGCAAATCGAGGTTGTGAGGACACTGGTTCAAGAGCACGCCACCGCCCTCACCCTCCCAGGTGGCCCGCCAGCCGCCGGAGTCGTAGTAGGTCTGCGTGCGGAACCAATTGGTGATGATCCAGTTGACCCGGAGCAGCTTGCCCAGCTCGCCGCCGTTCACCATTTCACGGACCTTCTGGTAGACAGGGTCAGTTCGCTGATTGAACATCGCGGCGAAGACGATGCCGTCATCCGTGTGCGCGGCAATGAGCCGCTCACAATCGGCCTTGTGCACCGAGATGGGCTTCTCCACCAGGATGTGGTGTCCGGAGTTCATCGCGGCGATGCCGATCGTGGTATGGAAGTAGTGCGGCGTGCCGATGATCACGGCGTCACACACCTTGTCAGCCAGCAGCTTATCCGAGTCAAAGTAGGCCTTGACCCCATACTTCTCCCCGGCGGCCTTCGCCTTCTCGGGGACGATATCACAGACAGCGGTGAGCTCGACCTTGGCCTGCTTCTCGATGTTGCCCAGATGGAGATTGCCGATATTACCAATACCAATCATCGCAATTCGAACTTTGTCCACGCGTTACCTCCAAGGGTGCTTGCCCTGAATGAATCGTCTCTGAAGGATCTAGGTTCGGGTTGAGGTGTTGCAGGTTACACGCTGGAAAGTTGAACGCTAGAACGTTACAGGGCCAAGAACCGGCCATCCCGACAGCAAACGTGCCAACATGCAACTTTCCACGTGCAACGCCTCACTTCTTGAGTCTGTACAGCTGCTCTCCGGCGCGGGGGATGAGAAGAATGCCCTCGTCCTCCCGGTCGCGCCAGTCATCCGGGTTAATGTCGTCAGGGCTCATGTACCCGAGGTTAACCTGCTCGCACACTTCCCTCGATATGCCCGTTGCAAGCGTGACCTTGATGCGCGGGCGCTCAACGCCGGTATCCGCATCGTACTCCCCGACACCACGCAAGTGGGTCGAATGCGCCAGAACGCCCCAGGGCTGATCCTTGAAGCGGTCCCATTGCGTGACGAAATAATCGCGCACGTGATAGCCGACCTCACGCAGGACCTTGCCGTGCGTGTAGGAGATCTCGTCGATGTGCGGCGCGTAGATGATCACCTCGCCGCCGTCCTCGATGACCGGCTCAAGCTTGTACATGCCCTTGGCCGCGGTCCAGATATCATCGTAGAGTTCGGGCATCACCGATAGCACGCGCTTGTACTTGTGGTCCACATACTTGACGTGGAGCTTGGACGAGAGCGCCACAGCCTCGGGCCACGCCTCTTCGTAATCTCCCACGTACAGGCCAGCCATGCCGTGGTGTGTCACCACCATGTTGCAGTAGAGCTTGGGAGTCTCGATAAAGGAGGTGGCCCGATCAATCGTTTGACGGACAGGGGTTCGCTGGATCCCGATGCATTCCATGCTGGTGATCAACGCCCCCAACCAGTGCGAGAAGTTAGTCACCTCGGGACCCGAGACTCCGGGGAAGAAGTACTTCGTGGCGCCGGAGAATCCGGCGACCTCGTGCGGGAAGACCGGACCACAGACGATCACGCGGTCAGCCTCCAGAACCTTGCGATTCACCGTAACGGGCACGTCTATCGAGAGCATGCCGT
>CAZEXX010000203.1:0-7444 GCA_964516885.1 uncultured Anaerolineales bacterium
ACGTGGTCGTTGTATTTCTGGTTGAACGCCGACCAGAACTTCCGCCCATGCCCGTCCCAGTCCAGCAACTCCTGCGTCATCGACGCCAGCCTGTAGCCCAGCTCATCGTCAACCCACAGGTTCGGCGTCTCCTTGTACTGGTTATCGTAGTTGTCGTACAGCCCGTACAGCGGCTGTCCCAGCCCCTCGATGTAGTAGTACATCGCCGAGATGCTCTGGCCCGCGCAATGGCCCCCGGGCGCTATCTACGACCCGTAGTTCGAGAAGTACCAGTCGTCCACCCCATGCTCGAAGCCACTGTCCGACCCCTCATACAACTCGTCCAGGAGTACCGCGCTCACCAGCACGTCCCTGGAGATGTCCCTCGTCGCCACCTTCACTGAGTTGGCTGTCGACGCCAGCAACGCCAGTCCTTCAACCTTACCGCTGGCAGCATCGTAGGCGAAGGCCATAGCGAACTCGTCCGCCGAGATCTCAATGGGAATGGTCAAGGTTATCAGCTCATCGGCCGGGCCGTCTCCGCCGTTGATCTCGATCAGCGGGGAAACCGGATTGAAGTGCTCCCCCAGCGAGTGGCCGTCGACCTCTCTCGAGCTGACCTCCAAGCTCACCTCTCCACCGTAGGCCCCCGCAGGGACCTCGATGGTCAGCCCATCCAACGGATCGCCAGGCGATGACACCTCTATCCTTCCCCCGTCGGACCCTATCTTCGCCGCTGCAAGGGGGACGGATCCGCCCAGATCAAGCAGGATCGCGCCCGGCGACGCCGGTGTCACCTCCTTCTGCGGCGTGTGCAGCGCGATCCGATCACGGCTCGGTGTGTCAAACTCCTTGGCTAGCCCACAGGAAACAGCCAGGACGAGGATCAGGGTGATCAGAAACAGAATCGCGCTCCATCTACGAGAGGTCATGCCATTCGCTCCTTTGAGATACGTCCCGGCGAATTCCTTGCCAGGGCCAGAGGTCCGTCACTGCGATCCGGGTTTGCGTAGTGCTGGCAGCGCTCCCAGCAACGGTCACCGAGGCGGGCGCGTAGTCCGCACCCAACAGCAGGTCACGGCGAGGCGAGGACGAAACAACCTTTGTAGGGGAACTGTGCTTCTCAGAGATTCGTCTGACGTAATCAGTGACCTGCCGGGGACATCCCGAGGGGATATTACAGAGTGCAATAGTCGCATCCTGTAGCACTTCGCGTGACACAATGTCTGCCGAAGGGCAGCTGCCAAGGCCGCTTCCGGCACCGATGATCACGATCTTTGTCATAGTGCTTCCTCCATCGGAATACAGGGTTTGGCGATGACAGGACCGCAGAGCTCAGCGAGACACTATCATAGATAGTTTGCGGATGCTGGCTAGTGCAGTTGTGTTCAGTGGGGATGCAAAACAAGGTATAATCGCCGCAACTGAATGGCAGCTGCTCAAGGCATGGAGGCAACCAGCATGACATCGGTAACAAACCTGATCGTCGATGGTATCAGGCTGGATCTTGCCTACCTGCAGAAGCTCCAGCTGCGTCCGGCCCTATTCGCGCCGGGTGAGGCCCTATTCTGGGACGATCCCCATATCTCCGAACAGATGTTGACCGCTCATCTCGATGCCAAGAGCGACGCAGCCAGCCGCCGTCCGCAGATCATCAATGGCGAGGTCGCATGGCTCATCGAGGGACTGCAATTGGATGAGGGTGCAGCGCTACTCGACATGGGATGCGGTCCGGGCCTCTACGCCTCGCGGCTGGCTCAGCGTGGATTCCACGTGACAGGCGTCGACTACTCCGTGCGGTCGCTTGCCTGCGCCCAGGATTAGGCCCAGGAGGGCTGTCTGGATATCGACTACATCCTCCATGACTACCTGACGCTCGACTTCGAGGCGCAGTTCGACGGCGTTCTGCTCATCAATGGGGACTTCTGCACCCTCAGTCCGGGGAAACGCTCGCAGTTGCTCAAGAATATCCACCGCGCGCTGAAACCGGCCGGACGGTTTGCCCTGGACGTATTCACACGCCGTCACCGCGAGCATTACCGCGTTGCCAATCAGTGGTATGTCGCCGAGCAGGGCTTCTGGCGCCGCGGCAAACATATCGTCCTTGAGCAGGGTTTCGACTACCCATCCAGTGACGTGCTCCTCAACCAGTACATTGTCATAGAGGCGGATGGCACGACCACGGTCTATCGCAACTGGTTCCAGAACTACACAGCCCAAACTATCACCGCCGAGCTGGAGGCAAACGGGTTCACCATCCAATACCTTGGTGGCAATCTTCGCGGCGGGGCGCTCACCGACAGTTCCGAGTGGATAGGCGTCGTCGCGACGAAGGCAGAGTAACAACAACGACTCGGAAGGATTGACTGGATTAGTACCTCGTGCAGTTTGCCATCGCGCGTGTTGTCACTCGGTGCCAACGCACGCGATTCGTAGCAGGATTGGAATTGGCAGCATCGTTCGTCCACACCTGCATCTCGAAGCCGGGCTCGATGCCCGTCAACACCACCGCCTCGGTGCGGTCATCCCCCACGAGATCCAAGACATAGATCAGGTGCCCAGGGATCGTATCGATGACCTCACCATGCCCATTGAGGATGTTCACCTTCTCAGGGTCATTCACAAAGACCTCGTCGAGTCCGTCGCCGTTCCAGTCTCCCAGCCAGAAGCCGAAGCCGCCCTCCTGCATGCCAGGTTGGCGCACGGTGAAGGCCCACAGCCGCTCACCTTCTGCCGAGATCGCAAGGACCTGGTCGGGCAGCTCGGGGTCGACACGGCTGGCGCCCTCATAGACCACAACCTGCATCCCCGGGACATCTTCCCGCGTCTTGCCGATATGCACCGCTTGGCCGTGTTTGAGCTCATCACGACCCCACAACCGTTGCCCGTCCACGGAGAAGCAGGTGGCTCCGGTGCTCATCACAACGTTTGGCGGACCGGCAGCGCGCAGCTGCGTCAGCTTCACGCTGTCAGCGTGACCATCGGTGACCAATGCCGGCAGGTCCGGAACAACCCAGCGCGTCGTCCCATCCGGGTTGAGTAGACACGAACCCGCCATAATCTCATCACGCCCATCGCCATCGATATCGGCGACATACGGCGTGTGACCCATCGTCGTGTGTTGCCGTCCGGCCTCGTGGTCCAGGACGCGCCGCCACAGTACGTTCAGCTCAGCATCCAGCGCGGCGATCGAGGCATAATCCCAGGAGACGATCAGCTCAGTCGATCTCCCGCCCGAGAGATTCGCCACCAGGATCGAGCCGCGGCAATCATCGGGCCGGCACTCGGTGTCGGGATAAGGCACCTGCGTGATCACCTCGCCGGCGCCCGCGTCCACCACACAGAGCATCAACATCCCGTCGACCTTGCGGGCACATACCAGTTCCGGCACCCGATCGCCGTCAATGTCGTGAATCGGGAAGTTCGTGTCCAGGCGGATATCCAGAAAGCCCGCCCCCCCCTGATCATACGGCAAGGGATCCTCGTAGCGCCAGAGCTCGGTGCCATCCTGCGCAAACGCGATCTGCCGCCGCGCACCACTGGTCAGGATGAAGTCGATCTGACCGTCTCCCGTCAGATCCGCGAACCGCCAATCGCAAAAGAACTGCATCCACGGCGCGAGACCGTGGCGACCATAGTCCCACGTCACAGAGCCACTCACCTCAGGTTCCACAGCCAACGCCGGATTGCCATGGCTCTGTCGTGACAGCCATCGCGCCCAACGGGCAGGCATAGTCACCCGGTCGATGAATGGCATCTCGTATCTCAATACAATCTTGCTCATAGGCCTCCTTGCCCATAGATCAGTTCTTTAGTGCGCACGCCGACCTCCCCGGGTGCGCCAGGGAAAGATGGCAGTCCCGCGCAACCCAAGTCAGGACATAGACTTCCCTAAGGCAGCGGCACCGGCCTGGCATCCTCCGTCATGATCGACCAATCTGCCAACCGCCGCTGCATATCAGCGATGACGTCCCGGTGACCCGGATCGCCGATGACATTGACCAGCTCCCACGGATCGTTGACCAAATCGTAGAGCTCATCCCCATCACCCATAGCATCGTGCACGTATTTCCACTCGCGCGTGCGCACCATCTTGCGGCGTCCCTCAGCCTCTCGCCACTGCAACGATGCCATCAGTGCCCGGCGACCGTAAGGCTTCGGGAGTTTCTCAAGATCGGCCATCGTAAAGGCCGGGCCGCCGGCGCCGTATTCTGAGAAAGCCGCATCCCGCGGGGCGGCTTCTGTGATCGAGGGCAGGCCCTGTCCGTGCATCGATCGCGGCACATCGATACCCTGAAGCTCCAACAGCGTCGGCACAATATCAACCAGATTCACCATGCCGGCATCGCGCACGCCGGCGGGGATATGGCCAGGCCACGAGACGATCAACGGTACGTGGGTCAAGCAGTCGTAGAAGACGCCACCCTTGCATGTCATCCGGTGTTCGCCCATGAAATCACCGTGATCGGCGCAGAAGACAACGATCGTGTTCTCGCGCAACCCCAGCCGCTCCAACGCACCCATTATCTGTCCCACCCCATCATCGACAAAGCGGGTCATGCCGTAATACGAGGCCATGACGCCGTACACATGCTCCATGGCATCTTCCTCGGAGCCCAGCATCTCGTGAAGCACACTGTTGCGCTCGGGGACCTCGGGGCCTGAGAACTCACCCTCGCGCCACGGCGGAAGCTGGATGACCTCGGGCGGGAACAACTCAGCATAGGACGTCGGTGCAACCCACGGCTCGTGAGGATCGGGGAACGAGACCCAGAGTGCGAAGGGGTGGTCGCCATACGTCTCGAGATAGCGCACAGCCTGACCCGCGAGCAGCCCGGTGACCTGGTCCTCAAGAGGGGCATCGGTCGTCGCATAGCCGAAGCGCGGGCTCTGCTTGGGCATGTTGCGCCGCACTGCTTGCGCAGCCCGGATCGCCTCAATTGGCCGACACCACTCCAACCCCTTCGTCTCAACGTTGCCGGGTAGGCCACCGTGACCCACTTCACACCAAACGTCGAATAGCGCCAGATCCTCCTCAGTCTCGAAACAGTGGTTCTTGCCGATGAGCCCCGTATGATAGCCCTCCCCTTGCCAAAGCCTATAGGCGTGGACTGCATCGCCCGGCATCAGCGTCTGGTTGCGGCGCGCGCCGTGAGAGTGAGGATACTGCGATGTCCACAACGATACACGCGCGGGCACACATAACGGGTGCGGCGTGAACGCGTTTTCATACAGGACACCATCGTCAGCCAGACGTGCCAGCGACGGCGTCTCACAGAAGGTATTCCCATAGAGATGACTGGCTGTCGCCTTCATCTGGTCGGACATTATCACGATGATATTCGGTCGATCCGGCATACTTCCTCCCTGTGCAGCCCAGCCTAGCAGCTTGGGCCTGAAACCCCAACAATCTCGTTAATGTCTCAAAGTCCATATAACTCGCACTACACAGCCTCGCGTAGCTTCTCGTACAACAGCTCAAACGTGCGATCACGATCGATGTGATAACACCTCAGCATCGACCCGAGCCTGTCCGTGAACCTGTACGAAAGATCCCAGTCCACCTCCGGACATGGGGTAACATCCCAGCAGGCCAGATCGGGATCGACCAATGCAGCGATGTCACCGAGGTCGAAGAAACCCTTCCGAGGACTCGCGTACCACTCCTCCCTGGAACGGTAGGCGTGCAGGTAGCTGCCCAGCTCACCATACGGTGCCACAAACTGTGCCGACTCGGCCATCGGACACCGGAGGTACTCCCCTGTGTCGAAGAGGACGAATGAGAGCGGCGTATGGAAGAGCAGCCGCGCAGCGCGCACGTCACCGATTACGTTGAAATTGTAACACTTCTCCGGCCACCGCGTACGCAGATGCCAGAAAGCGACCACACGGTCAACGATATCCGGCGCCTTGAGCAGAGCCGAGGCCATATCTGTCGCTGCTCCCAACCCCACCACCCAGAGCGGGTCTTCGCGCGTTCCTGCTCGCGCGCGCTCGACGATGAAATCGACGCCCGGCGAGTGCGATGGCTCATACTGGTAGCGCATCGGATCCGACCCCGGTAACACCGGCCACTGGCCCGCCATGCCGGCTCTGTCCAACACCGTTTCGATCTCGGCGACCGATGCAGCCACCCCATCAGAACCACCGCGCTCGTTATCGAAATTCGCGCCAACGAAGCCTTCGATCTCAAATCGCTCCGGCGACAGAATAGCCAGGGCAATGGCCCACTGATCGTCGATCTCGTTCTTGGCATCACTATCGATAATCACCCGCAATCGCTCTCCCTTGGACGGGATCTTGGGTATCTTCCGCGCGCTTGGCGCGATCGGGAAGTCGACTCGGTTTGTCATAGACATCTCCTGATGAGGCGGTCGATCTGCAGTCCACTCGGATTGTCCTAGTCTAGACGGGCCGTTGGCAGTGTCAACAGCCAGGCTACACTACGTGCGGGATGGTCTCCTCATCGCCCCCTAGGAAGCATTGGCTTGACAGGGCCTGCCCGTGCACTACGATCGATGGACCGAGGCACTCAACTTCTCACAGTAGCCAGGTCATCACACTTGAGGATCATCCATGACAACCCCACAACTACCACTTCGCTCTCTGGGCACAACAGGACTGACCGTGACCCCGATCGGCATCGGCGGAGCGTATCTCGGCCTGCGCCGCGAGAACGGGCAGCACAGGATCGACGAGGGTCTGGGCGTTGCTGCTGTGCTCCGTGCCCTGGAACTGGGCATCAACCTCATCGACACCTCCGCAGGCTATATGGGCAACAGTCGCAGCGAGCAGATCGTGGGGCAGGCGATTGCACAGTGGACAGCGAACGGAGGGCAGCGCAGCCACATCGTGCTTGAGACCAAGACCGGCACACGAGAGAAGCTCAGCCGTACAGCGGCATCGTACTCGGGCAAAGCAACGTGGGAGAGCATCGAGACAAGCCTTCGGCTCCTCAACGTGAACTATCTGGATATCGCCCTCGTACACGATCCAATCAACCTTGAGCCGGTGCTCGCGCCCAACGGTGCTTGGGCCGCCCTTCAACAGATGAAGTCGCAGGGCATGGTCAGAGCCATCGGTCTGGGTACGCGCAGCCACGTCCACCACCAGCGCATCATCGCCACCGGTGCCTGCGATGTCTGCCTGACCCATTCGGACTTCAACCTACTCACCCAGACTGCGCGTCAGGGCGTCCTGGAGCCGGCAGCCACCCACAACGTCGCCGTCTTCAACGGCACCAGCCTGGCCTACGGACTGCTTCTGGGCGCAGAGAGCCCCACCGAGGTAGCAGCGGCTTGGGGCGACAGCTGGCGGGCAGGTATCAAGCGAAACCCCGGATGGCCGGCCACCTTCGCGCGCGCCCAGGCTCTATGGGACTGGACACAGTCGCTGGGTCTCAGCCTCCTCGCGCTCAACCTCCAGTACATCGCCCGAGAGCCGGGCCTCACCGCGACCTTGATGG
>CAZEXX010000204.1:0-7389 GCA_964516885.1 uncultured Anaerolineales bacterium
AGAATCCCCCGTCCCCACCCTGACCTACCGGACAAGGAACCTGTAGAACCTACCCCCGCGCCACCTCCATCGCGATGTCCGCCCACTTCCAGAGTCGCTGTGGATCGTAGCGAACCGTACTGATATCCTTGAGCGTGTACTCCAGCGGCGTGTCGCTTGCCTTGCAGGCATCATACGTCTCCTGCAGGTCAGCTCGCACGACCTCCGCGTTCATCGCGTCGGTGGCGACCAGGGCCGGGCTGGGCTTCCGTGAGAAGACAAAATCGCGCCCGATCCGCTCAGCGCCCTTCCAGACGTTCACCCAGGGGCTCATCGAGATCTTGCGCAGGTTGGGAATCGTGCGGACGATGCCCATCTTGTTGTCGAGGGGCTCGCAGCAACCGTAGTAACCCAATCCAAACCGCTCGTACAGCGGATATACATAGTCGAGCTCGAACTCCTGGTGCATCTTCGGCGACACCGAGGAGAAGACCTGGGCCATGCCAAAGGTCCACAGATCCTTGGTCCTCACCTTGTCGGGATCATAGCCTTCTGCGGGGAGCTCGTCGGAATGCGCGCCCGTGCAGTGGATGGTGGCCATAGGATATCCCAGCAGCCCCTGCTCTTCCAGCTGGTCAAGCAGAATATGGTACCCATCCGTGATGCGCTTGACCATCCGGTGGACAAAATCCGGACGGTCGATCAGATCCAGCAACGACGATTCCACGCCGTGCCATTCAGAGATGCGGTCCCAGAAGGCAAAGGTCGGATGCAGCCCCTGCAGCCGCACCTGGAGAATGCCATCGAAAACCTCGTGCGCCTTCTCCGCAGCCAACGCCGTGGCCTCAACATCGAGGGAGACGTCGGGCATACGGATCTTCTCGAGATCGTCATCGGTCTTGAGCTGGTCAAGGTAGTAGTGCCCCACAACATCGTTCTCGGGATCTAGCACTGACCTCTCATCCGTGGCCGTGATCCCAAGATGGGCGCCGCGGATGATTTTGACGATGTCCACATAGGGCTCGACCACCATATCGACGCGCATGTGGCGCCACTGGTAGAGCGTCCTGCGCAGTGAGGTCTCGATGCCGCGATAGAATGGATCTTCGGCCTCACACACCAATTCGCCATCCACGTCCATTTCGTGCCAGGGGATCTGGTCAATCATCACCATCGGTCGTTCTGGCTTGAGGCCGTTCAGCCGTTTCCACAGCTTGACGGTCGTCTCTTGCTCGGGCAGTGCGGCGATCTCGGCAACCTGCCTTCCCAATTCTCTCAGGACCTGCTTGTCCCGACCGGCGTTCAACATAGTGCCTCCACGGTGTGACCGGCCTCCCAAGTGAGGCCCGGTATCCTGAGTATATCCGAGAACCCGAATATCCAAATCCGGGAGCAGCTCCACCCTCGCATGTGCCACACTCCCCCGTATAATATGGTTGGTTACTGCGTAGCCAACCCACCAGAGGAGACAGCAACATGGACTTTGAGCTGATGCACCCACGCGACCAATTGGTCAACATCATGGACCGCGTCTATCACAGTGAGATGACGACGCTCTCCGGCGGCAACCTCTCGATCAGGGACGACGAAGGCGCAATCTGGATCACGCCGGCCGGCATCGACAAAGGGAAACTGACCGGCGAAGACATTATGTGCGTGAAGGCTGACGGCACCGTCGTGGGACCACACCGGCCCTCGTCGGAGTACCCCTTTCACCGCGCCATCTATGAACAGCGTCCGGACCTGAATGCCATCGTCCACGCGCACCCGCCATCACTGGTCTCATTCAGCATCCTGCGCAAGACGCCGGACACGCGCATCATCCCGCAAGCCAACCGTGTCTGCGGCCCGGTGGGTTTTGCACCCTACGCTCTCCCTGGCAGCGAACAGCTCGGCGAGAATATCGCCGCCACCTTCGGTGAAGGCTACAACATCGTGATCCTGGAAAACCACGGTATGGTCGCAGGGGGCGATGCGCTGCTGGCTGCCTTCCAGCGTTTGGAGACCCTCGATTTCTGCGCGCGCACTTTGATCAGAGCAGTGGGCTTGGGCGCAGTCCGGACGCTGTCGGAGGCGGAGCTCAACTTCTTCAACCACCGTCACTATGTGCTGCCCGAGTTCACCGTGGCCACCCACGGCAGTCGTGAGCGAGAGCTGCGCCTGCAGATCGTGGAGATCGTGCGGCGCGCCGTCAGCCGCTATCTGATGATCAGCACGGAGGGCGTCGTCTCGGCCCGAATGGACGAGAACGATTTCCTCATCACGCCCACGGGCGTCGACCGCGGCAGCCTGACCGTTCGCGACATCGTCCTGGTGCGCAACGGTGCGCGGGAGCACGGCAAGATGCCCAGCCGCTCGGTCAAGCTCCACCAGGCCATCTACGAAACGCACCCCAACATCGCCTGTGTGATGACGGCCCAATGCCCGAACGTCACAGCCTACGCGATCTCAGAGAGCCGCTTCGACTCCCGCACCATCCCCGAGAGCTACATCCTACTGCGCGATGTCCCGACGATCCCCTTCAAGACTCTCTACACGGACGCGCCGAAGGTCGCCCAGATAGTATCACTGAGCAGCCCCGTATTGCTCGCGGAGAACGACTGCATCCTGGTCGCAGGCACCGACGTGCTCAACGCCTTCGACCGGCTGGAAGTGGCAGAATTCAGCGCTCGATCGCTCATCGACGCGGCTCGCAGCGGCGGCACATTCCGGCCCATAGGAGACCAGGAGATCAGGGACCTGGAGGTCGCCTTCTCATTGGAGTGATACAACAAATAAGCCGGCGCGCGCACGCGGCCTGATAATCACACACGCATCACTGCCTCAGGAGGAACTGCCGGCAGGTCGAGAGAGCGCATGGCGTTGAACCGCCGGCCACAATCGCTCCGCGATCTTGGCGGCAGCCCGTGGGTGCCGCAGCATCACGCCGACGTGTCCCTACCCATCGTACGTCTCGTCGTAATCCGCCATGGCGGCGCTCACCACCCGCAGCGCCTGCTCGCGCCCATAGACGGTGGCGATCCACATCTGGGATTCACCGCCCGGCTCCATCTTGTAGGTGCTGAAGTAATGGCGCAGTCTATCCACCAGCACGCCCGGCAGATCCGAGACATCGCTGGCGCTCTGCCAGAACCGGTCGTTCTCCAAGACCGCGATGATCTTGTCGTCGGCCTGTCCCCCATCTATAGCTTGTAGGCCCCCGACGACCCTCGCCTGCAGGATCACCTCAGCACGGCTGATCGGGCGCTCGGTGATGACGCAGATATCGAAAGGATCTGCATCGCCCCGGTCGGACCCCGGAGAGAGCGCGAGGATTCTGTCACCGCAGTACGTACGTGGGATGAAACCGTAGAGGGTCGGCGGCTGTGACGACGTGCGCTGGAGACGATCGGCGCGCAGATAGCCTGTGGCTTTGTCGATCTCGTATTTGACCAGATCAAACGGCGTGATCTCGATGTTACGCGTTGACCACCTGCGGGGGATTCGGTCCGACCTCCAACCCGTGCCAGGGATGGGGTCGCCAACGATAGAACGGCTTCGGAAACGGCATCTTGCCACCTCCAATCGGCGAGCCACACAGTAAGTAGTCAGCGTGGAACGCACTCACACTCATTGCACACATCGGGCCGGATGCGACCACCTTGCCGTCGTCGTCTGCCACGATGATATCCCCGGACATCACCCCCCCCCGTAGGTGAGTCTCCAGCTTCTCCAGCCCGACCATATCGGGAATCCCGACCTCTGTCAAATGACACCCTGACCAGAGAGGGGCAGTTCAGAACGAGTGCGAATCCAGGCGGAAGCACACTGCCTGACCCACGATACCGCGCACGGCCCGCACTGAACCCTCAGGCCCATCCAGGTTGGCTATTGACATCACGAGATAGCGATACTACAACATGACCGGGTAGACCACGATCATCCCGGAATTGAGCACAACGCGACAGACAGGCTCCAATGTGATGATCTGTGTTCTGGATGACAGAGAACGGAGATGACAGAGAATGGCGACGAAGGACACGTTCCTTTACAACCCTCAGACTCATTGGGAAGGGGCGGTGTTCAAGACCCGCGAGCAATACCTGGAGATGGGTTTGACAACCATCCTGCGGCGCTGTGATTGCTTAGAAAGCACCTCCACTATCGTTTCGTGCTCGATCAGGCCTGCTGTGTGCAGCCATTTCTGCAGAGATACGCTGAGGAGGCGGAGGCATTCAAGGCGTGCGTGGTAGCAGGGCGTTGGGCTGAGGGGGGCACGATCCGGCTGTCCACGCCTGTGATCTCCTCCGAAGAAGTCAACCTGATGGAAGATCCCGGACGTAAGCTCGCCCTGAACGATAACAGCGCGCAGTTGGACTCTAGATCCTTCGAGATCAAAACGATCGCGCTGGCCTTTGAGCAGGTGGCCCTGATCATGAATAGCGGACCGTGCGGAGTGCAAATTAACCAAAGGGAGATGCGTCAAGAGTAGAACGACGGAGGAACAAGACAAGGCACAGGGAGACGAGGAACTTGTAGGACTGCGCCGCGATTTCCATGGAGACAGCGTTTTCCCGTCCGATCCTAGTCAGAGATTGGACGTGCAGACCTTGGCGTAATGCTGATGGCTGATGACGCGAGTGAATTCAGGAACAACACCCTCATTGCTGGAGAAAGGGCTTAGCCGATGAACAATATGCAGATGGAACGAATGGTGCGCGTGAACACGATGTGGCAGGAGTCGGCTTGGGCACGGATCCGTTCGCAGATCCGGTTTGCCGAGCATCTGGTGGCGACGGACGCGAAGCACGGCGCGGCGGGGCTGGCGTCGCTCGATCAGGCCAGGGAGGCAGTGGCGGATGCGATGGCATCCGAGAGCGTCGATTGGCCGCAGCTGGTCGCGCACATCGAGTCGATCCTCACGCCGCTATCAGAGGCGGCCAAAGCGCGAACGCTCTATCTGGTCGGTCACGCTCACATCGACATGAACTGGATGTGGTCATGGCCTGAGACGGTCGCCGTCACACTGGACACCTTCCGCACTATGCTCGATCTGCTCGAGGAGTTCCCCGAATTCCACTTCTCGCAGAGCCAGGCGAGCGTCTACGCGATTGTCGAGAAATACGCGCCCGAGCTGCTACCGCGCATCGCACGGTTTGTGAACGAGGGACGCTGGGAGGTCACCGCGAGTCACTGGGTGGAGACTGAGAAGAACATCGTCAGTGGCGAGTCGTTGTGCCGGCACGTACTGTACACGCGGGCCACCATGGCCCGCCTGTTCGGTCTGGAACCCGAGGATGTGACGATCGATTGGTCACCCGACACGTTCGGTCACGCGGCGACCGTGCCGACCTACCTGCGGCAGGGCGGCGTGAAGTATCTCTATATGCACCGACCAGGGGTCGAGCAACAGCCCGTCCCCGAAGCATTCTGGTGGGTGGGGCCCGATGGATCACGCGTCCTGGTGCGAAATGACCAGAAGCGCGGCTACAACTGCACCATCCAGCCCGACAGCGTCTTCGAGGTGATGACGTCGATGCAAGCTTCGGTGGGGCTCGACTTCGCCATGATGGTGTACGGGGTCGGCGATCACGGCGGCGGCCCGACGCGCCGGGATCTGCTCTCCGCGCGCGAGATGAGCACCTGGCCGATCTTCCCGACGCTGACGTTCGTCCCGGCGCAGACATTCTACAGGAAGCTGGAGGCGAATGGGCGCGATCTGCCCGTGCTCCGGGGCGAGCTCAACAACGAGTTCGAGGGGTGCTACACCACGCAATCGCTCATAAAACGCGGCAATCGTCTCGCCGAGGCGCGTCTCGCGGACGCCGAATTCGCCGCTGCAGTCGACCGGCTCACAACCGGCGCGGCCTACCCCTCGGAGATCCTGGCTGAGGACTGGCAGAGGACGCTCTTCTCCCACTTCCACGATATCCTGCCCGGTTCGGGCGTGCGCGACACACGTACCTACGCGCACGGTATGTTCCAGGAGACAGCCGCCAGCACGGCGGTGGTGACAACCCGCGCGTTGCGCCACGTGGCGGCGGAGGTCGACACCGCCACCCCGTGTGCCGGTGTTGCGGCGGCCCCGGAGCTTCCAGCGCTATTCACGACCAGCGGCCAGGGAGCAGGCGCAGGTATCCGTGCCGATGAAGGGCGCATCAGCCTCGCCGACCGTCACGGGATCTCGCCGATTCGTCCCTTCGTAATCTTCAACTCGACGCCGGCTGAGCGGCGCGAGGTGGTCCGTCTCACCCTCTGGGATCGCGAACCGGCCGACACGCCGGTGCCGTTCCACAGCAAAACCTTCGAAGCGCGCGACGCCGCAGGCCGCACCTTGGCCACGCAGGTGATCGACAAGGGCGCCGAGTGGGGTCACCACAACCAGACGGTGGCCGTGCCGGTCACGGTGCCGGGGCTGGGCTACACCACGGTCGCGGTGTACGAGAGCCTGAGTCCGCAGCCGGCGGCGCAGGGCGCCTGGCTCACCCGCCGCAAGCACCACTGTCCGTACTCGCTCGTGGCGCGAAATGTCATCGGGATGGAGAACGACCTGGTGTCGGTGGCTGTTGACACCAAGACAGGCCGGATCGTCTCGTTCTTCGACAAGGCGGCGAATGAGGAACGGATCGACGCGGCCGCCGGCGGCATAGGATTCGAATACAGCGTGGAACGCCCCCACCCGATGTCCGCCTGGGTGATTGACAACAGTGGACCACCGGAGTCCCCGACTCTCAGGCGAGTTGAGGAAACCGCGGATGGGCCACACGTGGCGGAACTCGCCCTGGAATACGGGATACGGGCCTCTGTCATCAAAGCGCGATATGCGCTGCACGCGGGCGACCCGGCGCTTCACATCGCGCTGGAGATCGACTGGTTCGAGCGTGGTGACCCGACGTCCGGCGTGCCGAACCTACGCCTGGCGGTGCCCACGGCCCTCCAGGACGTCACAGGCCGCTACGAGATTCCCTTCGGCGCGCTGGACCGGCAAGGGGCTCCTGACCACGAGGTCCCGGCACTGCGCTGGGCCAAGGTATCGGGCAAGGTCGGCGATGGCCGCGCCGCGGTCGTGCTCCTCAACGACTGCAAGCACGGTCACGCGGTTGAGGACGCGACGCTGCGTCTGAACTTGGTCCGATCGAGCTACGAGCCGGACTACCTGCCCGACGTTGACCGGCACCTGGTGCGGCTGGCATTGCTCTCTACCGAGGCATCAGCCACCGATGCGACGCTAGCGGCTTGGGCCTCCGCTCACGACCAGTCCCTACTCGCGATCGGCACGGATGTCCACGAAGGGCGCCTACCGCCGGCGCAGAGTCTGCTGGTCGTGAGCGGAGGAGATGTAGCGATCTGCGGGCTCAAGTGGGCAGAGTCGGGAGATGGTCTCGTGGTACGACTGACCAACACGGACGCGAAACCGGCTGTGGTGACCCT
>CAZEXX010000205.1:0-7275 GCA_964516885.1 uncultured Anaerolineales bacterium
CCGCCTGGCGCAGGACCTCCACGAGACGACGGCACTCTCGGCGGACGCCGCGCGCTGGGGCGTGGATGTATGGGCCGACGCACTGAGCCTGGCAGCGGGGGGCGCGACGACGCCGCCGGCGACCCAGGTCTCAACCGGCAGCTCGCAGGATGCTCCCGGGTTCCGTCTGGTGCACAAACTCGCGGCGCACACCGGTGTGGTTGCCGACCTCGCCTTTAGCCCGGACGGGCGCCAACTGGTGTCCGTGGGGATGGATACGGCGGCCCACATTTGGGATGTCGCAACAGGCACCGGGGTCACCTCGCTGAGACAACAGACGGGCATCCTGACCAGCGTCGCATGGCATCCTGACGGGCTGAGCCTGGCGCTGGGCAGCGGGGATTGGGGTGTCTATCTCTGGCGCTGGCCTGACCCCGGCAGCGAGACCCCGCGGCTGCGTGGGCACAAGGGCCTGGTCACCCGCGTCGTCTTCCTGCCAGGCGGCGGGACGCTGGCCTCGGCGGGGCGCGATGCGGTCATTCACCTGTGGGATATCGAGACCGGTGAGATCCAGGCCACGCTTCGCGGCCATACCGACGCGATCCTGGACCTGGCGCTCAGCACCGACGGTCGCACGCTGGCTTCCGCCGGCGGTTGGGATCGGACCGTGCGCATCTGGGATCTACCCCAGGCGCAGGAATTGTGGACTCTGACAGGGCACACGGCCCAGGTCACCGGCGTCAGCTTCGGCACGCAGCGTGCCACACTGGCCTCGGGCAGCTGGGATGAATCCGTGCGGCTCTGGGATCTGAAACGGGGACAGGAACGCACCAGACTGCACCAGGACGAGGACGCCGTCCACTTGATCTGCACTGTTGCGCTCGCCCCCGGGGGCGACCTCCTCGCCGCAGGGGATTGGCAGGGGGGCATCGGCATCTGGCACGTACAGCGCAGGGAGCTGCTCGGCAGACTGGCAGAGCATTCCGGACACATCCGGCGCGTAGCCTTCAGCCCGCAGGGCGACTGGCTGGCATCTGCCGATGACACGGGCACCCTGTGCCTCTGGCGCACAACCGCGCACCGGCGATAAGTTGAAACCTAGCTCAGTCTGATGCGTACTATGAGTATAAACTGTGGATCTAACCGGGGAAAACTATGAACCGTACACGCTGGATCTTTGTTGGTATCATCGTTGTTGCACTGGTCATCGTGGGGATCACGCTCACTACCCGAGGTCTCCGGCCGGACACAGGCGGCAGCACGCCCGTCACCGGGGGTGAAGCAATCACCGTCGACCGCCCGGACACGGTGACCGTGCGCGTGCTGACAGCCCTGCCGGTTGAGGCCTGGGTACGGAACGCAGCGGCGGCCTACAATGCCGGCGACCCCACGATCGACGGGGTGCCCATCACGGTCGAGATCATTGCCATGGACGGGCTGACGGCGCTGGGCCGCTGGGACCGCAACACCTTCGGCGCACTGGAAGGTGATATGCCCCCTGAGGGACTAGACGCAGCAACCCTCGCGACGCTGGACGAGTTCCCCACTGCCTGGATTCCCGAGAGCCGGTATCTCGTGGAGTTGGCAAACGCCTCATATAAGGAGCGGCTCGGGCGTGACGTCTTCCTGACCGACGGTGAGTACCGCGCCCGGCCCATCGCCACCAGCCTTCTGACGTGGGGCCTCTACCAGAGCCGGGCCGACGTGCTCATAGAGAAATTCGGCGAGATCAGCTGGAACACCATCTATGATGCAGCGATCGCCAAAGGCGGCTGGCCGGAGCTCGGCGGAGATCCGGGCTGGGGCTACTTCAAACTTGTGGTGCCAAACCCCAACAAGAACATCGCCGGACTCCACGCGATGATCGCGGCCGCCGGTGAGTACCACGAGCGGCCCGATGTCACCGTCGCCGATGTCACCGATCCCCAGTTCCAAGCGTGGTTGGGGGAGCTGATGGGCGCGGTCACCGACTTCAGCAGCGCCAGCGCCTACACCGCCGAGGACTTCGCGCTCTTCGGCTACAGCGTCGGCGACGGCGGACAGCTGCTGGAGGCCGATCTGTTGCTCAACATGGAGGGCATTCTCACGCGCTGGGAGGACCCGATCAACCTCTACTATCCCCGCTACGTGACGTGGTTTGACTTCCCCTTCTCCGTGTGGGTCGGACCCGAGACCAGCGCGCTGCAGAAGAACGCAGCCTTGGAGTTCCAGCGCTATCTGCTCAGCGACGAGCAGCAGCAGGCCGGCCTGGCCTACGGGCTGCGCCCGGCCAACCCCAGGGTTCCGCTGGACGCCGTGCCGGACAGCCTCTTTGTCACGTGGAAGAACCGGGGCGTCGAATCCGTGATCCCACGGTCCGACGCGATGCGCAACCCCAACCGGGACGTATTGCTGGCGCTGCTGCGTTGGTTCGAGTTGAACGTGGCGGAATAATATGGCTAACACAACGAATGCACCGCTGAATCTGCCGCCGGACCCGCAGGAGACACGCCGCCAGGTGCGGCTGGCCTGGGGTCTCGTGGTGATGGGCGTCGCCTGTGCGCTGCTTGGCGGCGTGATCTATGGCGGGAGCCTGCTCCTGAACTGGATGGATGACCGCCTGTTCACCGATGCGCCCGAGAATGTCGTCGTGGTCGACACGGGCGAACTGGTGATCGCGGTCTCCCCCGCGATGAAACCGACGTTCGACCAGTTGGTCGAAACATTCAATGCGGGAGCTGCTGAGCCCGACCTGCCGGTACGGACCGTGGAGCTGACCCCGGAAAAGATGGTAGCCCAGAGCCTGGAGCCTGCGCCCGGGTTCCAGTCGCTGGCCCCGGACAGCAGCTTGTGGCTCCATCAACTGGAGCAGCAGTGGGCGGCGCAGTTGACCGATGGGTCGGAGACCTCCGTTATCCCCTTGGCGCAGCGCCGCACCAACACGCCGGTGCGCTATGCCGTCAGCCCTGTCGTGATCGTCGCCTGGGAGAGCGTCGCCCGGGAGCTGAGCTGGCCCTACGAGACCGTGGGCTGGCAGCACGTGCTGCGCAAGGCCACCCAGGACCCCGACTTCAAATGGAACCATCCCAGCACCAACAATGCGAGTGGACTCCTGGCCACCTTGGCGGAGTTCTACGCCGGGGCCGGCCTGACCCGCGGGCTCACCGAGGAAGCCGCCACAGACCCTGCCACGCTGGAATACGTCCGCGCCGTTGAGTCGACGGTGCGCTTCTATGGCGAGGGCGAGGCCGTGATTCTGGAGCGGCTCAAGGCTGAGGGCCGCGGCTTCCTGGATGCCTTCGTCGCCCAGGAGCAGACGGTCATCGCCTGGAACCAGAGCCAACCGGCAGAACGCCTGGTCGCCATCTACCCCGCCGAGGGCACGCTGTGGGCCGACCATCCGTTGGCTTTGTTGGAGCTGGACACGCTCAGCGAGGCACAGCGTCAGACCTATCAGGCCTTCGCCGCCTTCCTGACGGGGAACGAGGCCCAGCGGACGCTGTTGTCCATGGGCTATCGCCCGGCAGATCTGGCAATCTCGCTGGACGGTCCTGGAAGCCCCTTCAAAGACAGCGATGCCGTCGACTGGCGGCAGCCGCAGACGACGCTGCAGATGCCCAGCCGGCAGGTCGTGGCCGTGGTGCAGAATGTCTGGTGGTACACCAAGCGGCCGACCAACGTCTTCCTCGTCGTGGATACCAGCGGCAGTATGGAGGACGGCGATAAGATGGAGACCACGCGGCAAGCGCTGCTGACCTTCCTGGATAACATCCGGGGCGACCGCGACCAGGTGGGGTTGATCGAGTTCGCCACCGAGATCAAACGTCTGGAGCCTCTCCAGCCGCTCACCGTCGAGGGACGCAATGACCTGGAGGGCATAATCCGCCATTTGGAGCCGTGGGGCAACACCGCGATGCTCGACGCGGTCTGGGAGGCACACCAGCAGATCGTCCAGGGAGGCGATGATGAGGCCATCAACGCCATCATCGTGATGTCCGACGGTCTGGAGAACGCCAGCGCCCACACGAACCACGAGCTACGCACCCTCTTCGAGGATAACGAGGCACAACGTATCGTGATCTTCACCATCGCATTTGGCGCGGATGCTGACGTCAAGCTGCTCCGAGAGGTCGCCCTGATCGGCGGCGGCCAGTTCCGACACGCCGATGAGACGGATATCGAGGAGCTGTACCGGACCATCTC
Organism: uncultured Anaerolineales bacterium; assembly: GCA_964516885.1. GTDB lineage: Bacteria > Chloroflexota > Anaerolineae > B4-G1 > SLSP01 > PWVB01. The sequence goes on from CAZEXX010000205.1 coordinate 4,162, forward strand.
AACCTACTTCTAGCCGGACGAGAGACGACACCATGGCCAACTTGAGAGCCGAGCTACAACGCAAAGCCACCGGCGCCTTCCTACAATACGCGCTCTTGCGTATAGAGAGCGCGCTGGTGATCGCCGGCACCATCCTGGCAGCGGCCTTTCTGCCCGAGTTGTTGCCCGAGGTACCTTGGTGGGGTTGGCTGCTTATCGGCGGCTTCGGCTGGGGCGCCATCGTCGTCTCCAGCATAACGGATCCCGACACGTCCGCGAAGGTACTGTGGCAACTGCTGCGCGAACGCCTCCAGGTGGGTGCGATCAAAGACAGGACGCTGCGCGACCGGGCCGAGGCGATGGTGGCCTATGTCCGTCCCGTGGAATCCGATCTCTACAAACTGAAAGGCTCGGCCATCCGGCCGGTCCTGGAGGACGCCGCCGAACAGCTCTACAGCTGGATCGAACAGGGCACGTTGTTTGCGCGGTATTCGGACACGTACCAACGCGACCACCGGCTGGAGAGACGCCGGCAGGAGCTGCCCGGCAAGATCGAGACGCTGGCAGCCCGGCTCAAATACGAGAAGAACCCGGATATCATTCAGCGGCTCAACACCGAAGTCGAGGCCCTGGGCAGAGATTGGCAGAGCTTACAACTCCTGGAAGCACAGATGCAGCAGGCAGAGTCCCAACTGGGCCAGACACTCACAGCACTAGCACGCGCGACCGGCGGGATGCACGTGATCAGCACAGAGGAGAGCATCGGACAGGATCACGTCGCCCATCTGCAGCAGGAGATCCAGCGACATCTGGGCCAGATGACGGATCTCGCGAGTCAGATGGAGCAACTCTACACAGACGCGCTAGACAAAGGATAGAGACTATGAAGCGATGGGGAATCATCTTGCTCGCAGCCATTCTGTCTGCAACCGTTGGGTTGGCAGGGTGCGGTAGCGGCAGCGGGGCGAAGGCCCCCACCAAGGGCGACGTGCTGGTCTTCGTCGCCGTTCCGCTGAGCGGTTTTCAGGCCAACGGCGGCCAAACCGTGTTGGGCGGCGTGCGGCTGGCGGCTGCAGAGATCAACCGGAATGGCGGGCTGAACGGCTACCGGGTAGTGGTCGAGCCGCTGGACGATGAGTCGGACAGCGACGTTGCCGTCGCCCAGATCGACACCATCCAGGCGGCGCTCCAACGGGGCGACGAGGTTCTGGGCATCATCGGGCACCTGAACAGCGGCCAAACCCTGGCGGCTATGACGACCTACGCCAATATGCCCTTGATCGTCATCACGCCGACGGCCTCCGAACAGAGTCTCTCGCAGAAAGGCTACACCAACTTCTTCCGTGTGAACGCCAACGACGCTGTGCAGGCCGCCGTGGATGCCCGGTTCCTGGTCGAACGCCTGGAGGCGAAACGTGTCGCCGTGGTCTTCAACAACACGGAGTACGGCCAAGGGTTAGCTCAGTCGCTGATCCGGGAGCTGCAGGCGCTTGGGGCCGAGGCCGCTCTACAGATTGAGGTCGAGGAAGGCCAAAGCCACTACGAAACCGAGATCGCCCAGATCCGGAGCGCCGCCCCAGACGCTGTCTTCTACGCCGGCTATGAGATCGAGGCGCCCTACCTGCGGGCGCAGCTCGCAAGCGCCGGCGTCACCGTCCCGATGCTCTGCAGTGACGGCGCCTTCCTGGCAGCCACCATCGACGAGGCCGACGGCACCGCCGAGGGTATGTACGTCAGCGCCTTTGCCCCCAGCCCACGGGCTGTCGGCGACACCGCGTGGTTCGAGGCCTATCAGGCCATCGAGTACCGTAACCCTGACACCTACTCCGTCAATGGCTACGTTGCGATGCAGGTATTGGCCCAGGGCGCTAGGCTGGCCAACGCCATTGAGGCGGACAAGATTGCCAAGGCCCTGCGGCAGAATCCCATCCCCACACTGCTCGAGGAACTGACCTTCGACGCCAATGGCGACCTGATCGATCCGCAGATTTGGATCTACCAGGTCAGCGACGGCGAATTCCAGCAGGTCGATTGGTAGGGCCCATCTGGGACCGCGGGCATCTTGCCCGCTCCCGGTTCTAGCTATCCACCTCGCCCTGCAGCGAAATAGCACACAGCATCTCGTGACCGGTTGCACTTCCAAGTGCCGCACTTATCAAGGGAGGAAAACGTGGAAACTGTACGACTAGGCAAGTCAGGGCTCAAAGTATCCAACATCTGTCTGGGCACCATGACCTTCGGCGCGGGCGCCGACGAGACTATGGCCTGCAAGATAATGGACCGCTTCGTCGAGCTGGGCGGTACATTCCTCGACACCGCCAACGTCTATAGCGGCGGCGTGTCCGAGGAGACCGTCGGCCGGTGGATCAAGGCACGGGGCGTTCGCGAGGAGATCGTGCTCGCCACCAAGGTCTACGGGGGGACAGGGCCAGGGCCCAACGAACGGGGGCTGTCGCGCATCCATATCCAGCGCGCCGTCGAAGCCAGCCTCAAACGTCTTCAGATCGACGTCATCGACCTCTACCAGATACACCGGTGGGACATCGAGTCGGAGCCCGAGGAGACCATGGAAGCCCTGAACGACCTCGTGCGCCAGGGCAAGGTGCGCTACATCGGATGCTCCAACCTGAGGGCCTGGCAGCTCAGCACCTATCTCAACATCGCCAAGGAAAATAGCTATTCGCGCTTCATCAGCATCCAGCCTCTCTTCAGCGCGCTGAACCGCAGCATCGAGAACGAGGTTCTGCCGTTCTGCAGCAGGCTCGGCATGGGCGTGATCCCCTACAACCCGCTGGCCGGCGGCGTGCTGACGGGCAAGTACAAGCGCAACGCACCGCTGCCCGAGTCGACCCGCTTGGGCGACAATGCCGGCTACAGGCTCCGCTACCACACCGAGCGTATGTTCGACGTCGTCGAGAGCTTCGTCGAGGTCGCCGCCGCCCACGGTGTCACCCCGGCGCAGCTGGCACTGGCCTGGGTGCGGGCCGACCCGCGGATCACCAGCCCCATCATCGGCGCCCGCAATCTCACGCAGCTCGACGATACGCTGGGAAAGCTGGACTTCACGCTCACCCCCGAGGAGCGCGCTGCCATCCCGGCGGTGCTGCCCGGGCGTTGGGTGGGCAAAGACCCGGT
>CAZEXX010000206.1:0-7257 GCA_964516885.1 uncultured Anaerolineales bacterium
GATGCGCTGGCTGGTCGAGAGCGGCATCCCCGCCTACAACGAGCCCGACACCGCCATCAATGCGATGGCTGCCCTCCGTGAGTACGCCCGCAACCAGAACGCGGCACAGCCATTCGTGCGCTATGAGGATGTGGATGAGGCCGCGGCCCGCGCTGTGATCGCCAAGGTGCGCTCCGAGGGTGACCGCGCGATGACCGAGATCGAGTCGAAGGCCATCTTCGAGGCCTACGGGCTGCCGGTAGCGCACACACGGCTGGCTACCACTGAGGACGAGGCCGTGGCCTTGACCATGGCTGTCAGTGGCCCCGTTGTCCTGAAGATCATCTCGCCCGATATTCTCCACAAGTCCGATGCCGGCGGCGTGAAGGTTAATGTTGAGGGTGAGGAAGCTGTGCGGCACCACTTCCGCGAGATCATCGCCAACGCCAAGGCCTACAAGCCGGATGCCGATATTCACGGTATAGCCGTTCAGGAAATGGCGCCGTGGGGTACTGAGGTCATCCTCGGATCGGTCAACGACGCGACCTTCGGGCCGACGGTTATGTTCGGTCTGGGTGGTATCTTCGTGGAGATCCTCAAGGACGTCACTTTCCGTGTGGCGCCGGTCTCGCCTGAGCAGAGCTTCAAGATGTTGTCCGATATCAACGGTGGGCCGATTCTGGAGGGTGCCCGTGGTGAGGCCCCCAAGGACCGCGAGGCTTTGGCCGAGGTCTTAAGCCGTTACTCCCAGATGATCGGTGACCTGGGCGACGAGGTCCTGGAGACTGATGCTAACCCGGTGATCGTCTACGACGAGGGCGACGGCGTCTGCATTGTTGACGCTCGGGTTATCCTTAAGGCCGAGTAAGCGCTCGCTGCTGAAGCTGAACCTCTTACTGAACGATGGGGTCGCCTGCATACGCAGGCGGCCTTCTGCATATACATTTCTAACTCAACTGTGATACACTGATGTCAGTTTGCAGTTACCTAGCGGCGTGTAGGAAAGACAAATGTTTCCACTACGTGATGATGTACCTTCTCGACAGTTTCCTCTGGTGACGGTCAGCATTGTCGTTGTCAATGTAGCGGTCTTCCTCTTCCAGGTGCTTGCCGGGCCTGCTGCGAGTTCGATCGCGGAGCTCTTTGGTATCGTGCCGGCCCGCATTACCACCCAGTGGCAGAATCCGTTGGTTCTGCTGACCCTCGTCTCCTCGATGTATCTCCACGGAGGCTGGGCGCATCTGATCGGGAATATGTGGTACCTGTGGATCTTCGGGGACAACGTCGAGGATCGTATGGGACGGGGGCGCTTCTTCATCTTCTACACGCTATGTGGGTTGGTGGCGGGATTACTTCAGATCGTCGCTGCCCCGCGTTCGACGATCCCGATGATTGGCGCCAGTGGGGCTATTGCCGGTGTGCTGGGTGCCTATCTGCTGCTCTACCCACGCGCCCGCGTCAGCACCTTGGTGCCGCTCTTTTTCTTTGTACGTATCGTCTGGTTGCCGGCGATCGTCGTGCTGGGGAGCTGGTTTGTGATCCAGTTGTTCAATGGCCTCGCATCCCTGAATGTCGTTGTGCAGACCGGGGGCGTGGCGTGGTGGGCGCACATCGGCGGTTTTGTGGTCGGGATGGCCCTGTTGCCGGTTTTCCGCCGGCGCGATATCCAGCCTCCGTCGCGCTGGCCGAGCAGCGGGCACGGTGCACGAGTTGGGTGGTAGTGGAACGATGGCGCGAGCGACAGAGATAGCTGCAAATCTGCACGAGGTCCGTGGTCGGATTGCCGAGGCCGCGTTGGGCGTGGGGCGATCACCGGATGATGTGTGCCTGGTGGCTGTCAGCAAGACATTCCCGGCGGAGGCGGTTCTGGAGGCTTGGGAGGCTGGGCAACGGCACTTCGGTGAGAATCGACCTGAAGAGGGCCAGAAGAAGATTTCCCAGGTTATGCAGTTGATCACCGGTGGGCCTGCGGCGGCTCCCGGCGCCGCAGGGGGCGTCGAAGACGCAGCCGTGCCGGGTGGTGAAGCTGCACATCAGGACACCTGGGGTATTGGCGAGCGACCGGTGTGGCATATGATCGGCCACATCCAGAGCCGCAAGGCCGGCCTGGTGGCGTCGCTCTTCGACGTGGTGCACTCCCTGGATCGACTGAGGATCGCTCAGAAGCTGAGCGCCCGCGCTCTCGGCGCAGGCTGCGAGATTCCGGTCTTGCTGGAATGCAATGTCTCGGGAGAGGCGAGCAAGTTCGGCTATCGGGCTGTGGGGTGGGAGCACGATGCAGCCCTGCGCGCGGCGCTGCGCGATGAGATCGGCCAAGTGATTGATCTGCCGGGGCTGAAGGTCTCCGGCCTGATGACGATGGCCCCGATCGCCGAGGATCCGGAGGATGTGCGCCCGGTTTTTGTCTCACTGCGGGGACTTCGGGATCTGCTCCGGGAGCAGTTTCCGCATCTGGCGTTTTCTCATCTGTCGATGGGGATGACGGCTGACTATGAGGTAGCCGTTGAGGAAGGGGCGACTCTGGTGCGGATAGGTCGTGCCATTTTTGGGTCGCGCACCATACTTCGATCGAAATAATCGTAGGTGAGCTATGACAGTCGTGATTGGTTTGTTGATGCAAGTGGTGGATGTGTTGCTGGGGACAATAGGCCTGACATTGATCCTCCGGATGCTGCTGCCGGTCTTCAGGATGCGTTGGGATCATCCTGTGTTGAGGACCGTCGTGGCGATCACGGATCCGATTCTGAAGATGACCAACCGCTGGCTCGGCATCCCCTCCTATGGATCCTCCCGCAGCAGCTTTGGCGTATCGCGATCCGATTTGGTGAGTTCGGCGGCAGCGCTGCTGGTGCTGTGGACTGGGCGCTCGCTCATCGTCTGGGTGCTGCGTTTGGTGATGCTGATCCCGGTCTGGTTTGTTCAGCCCCTGAACAGCCTCGGGAGCATCCTTACCTTCGTGCTCAGCTTAGTTTTTGATCTCTACGGGCTGGCGCTCTTTGTGCGGGTGGTCTTCTCGTGGATCCGGATCCCCTATTCGAGCCCTGTGACGCAGTTCTTGTGGAAGATCACCGAGCCGGTGCTGGGACTGATTCGCTCGGTTTTGCCGCCCCTGCCCGGTGTCGATATCTCGCCGGTGATCGCGTTTTTCGTCTTGAGACTCTTGCAGCAGGTGGTGTTCTCGCTGCTGGCGTGTTTTTTCTGCCGGTCGCAATCGGTACCCAGTTTCACAGATAACGGCGCCGCGGCGCTCCATCTGGAGCGCCGCGGCTTTGCTGCATACACAATGCGGGCGTGTCAGCTAACCCAATGAGGCCACAAAGCGACGCAATCGCGCCAATCCCTCGCGAAGTGTGGCGGTATCGGCGGCATAGGAGATGCGGATGTTGTTGTCCGCGCCGAAGGCCACGCCGGGCACTGTGGCGACCTGTTCCGTATCCAGAAGCCGCTCGCAGAACGTCATAGAATCCAATCCCGTTTGGCTGATGTTGGGGAAGGCATAGAAGGCGCCGTGAGGCATCTCGCAGGTCAGGCCGGAGATCTGCTGTAGCTCCGAGACGATGAGGTCACGCCGTCCCTGGAAGATTGTGCGCATCTCCTCGACGGTCTTTTCCAGGGAGGCGGCCTGCAGAGCTGCCAGTGCACCGTACTGCGCAAACGTAGTGGCCCCCGAGGTGCTGTGAGACTGCAGGGCTGTAGCTGCCTTGATCACGGTGGTGGGCCCGGCGGCGAAGCCAATCCGCCACCCAGTCGCCGCGAAGGCTTTGCTGAACCCACTGCAGGTCACCGTCAGCTTGCGAATCTCGTCGTCGAGGCTGCCGATGCTCAGATGTTCCAGGCCATCGTAGATCAGCTTTTCGTAGATCTCGTCGGAGATGACGATGATCTGCTGCTCAACGATCACCTCGGCCAGCGCTCTTATCTCCTGAGCTGTGTAGACGGCGCCTGTCGGATTGCACGGTGAGTTCAAGATAAGCGCACGCGTCCTCGGTGTTACGGCGTCGGCCAACTGCTGGGCGCTCAACTTGAAGCCGGTTGTCTCGTCGGTGGTCACGAAGATAGACTTCGCGCCGGTCAGCTTGACGATCTCCGGGTAGGTGACCCAGGCAGGGGTGGGGATGATCGCCTCATCGCCGGGATTGAGCAAGACCATCAGCGTGTTGAAGAGGGCCTGTTTTCCCCCTACGGTGACCATGACCTGTCCGGGGTCGTAGGCCAAGCCGTTGTCACGCCTTAGCTTCTCTGCAATCGCCGACCGCAGCTCGGGGAGGCCGGCTGTAGGGGTATATTTGGTTTTCCCTGCGTCCAGGGCTGCCTTCGCGGCCTCGCGCATCAGCTCCGGCGTGTTGAAGTCCGGTTCACCCACGCTGAAGTCGCACACGTCAACGCCTTGAGCTTTCAAAGCTTTGGCTTTGCTTGCGATGGCGAAAGTCATGGATGGAGAGATTCTGTTGCCCCTATCTGCAAGCTTAATCACACCACACTCCTTCTATCTGTAGAGAGAAAACCAGGTCCAGCCATTGTACTTCACGTCGTCTCCGGGTCAACGGGCGGGGATGCGGAACGCGCCTTGGAGGTTTCGTTCCACTCGGGTCTGTGAGGTACGCATGTGGGCCCACGACTGCAGCCGGTATCGCTGGTCGCGCAGACATTGATCTGGTTCTCTGCCTTGAATTGATATGTGGGCTCAGTGGGTGCGGATGCCGGGGTCCATGCTATGATACGCACGGCAGCGGATGCAGGCACAGGAGATAACGCTATGGCTTCATCGAACCTTATGACGTGGGAGTCTTCCGTGCCCCTGATGCGCGGTGGGTACCACCGGTCGCTGCTGGAGAAGACCGAGGCGCTGCGTGCCGAGCGGGTGATCTATCCTCCGTCGGAGCGGGTCCTCTTCGCTCTAGAGGCCGTAGCTTTTGATGATGTGAAGGTGGTCATCGTGGGACAGGATCCCTACCACGGTCCCGGACAAGCCAACGGCCTGGCATTCTCTGTACCGGAGTTGGTCAAAGCACCGCCTTCGTTGCGCAATATCTTCAAGGAGATCGCGGCCGATATCTACGGCGGGGCTCCTGTAGAGCGCTCGACGGATTTGAGCGACTGGGCGCGCCAGGGGGTGCTGCTGCTCAACGCCGGATTGACGGTTGAGGCCGGGGCAGCCGGATCGCATCGTGACCTCGGGTGGCTTGCGCTGACGGACGATATCATCGCGCAGCTCAGTACGAGGCGTGCCCACCTGGTCTTCCTGCTGTGGGGACGGTACGCGCAGTCCAAGCGGGAGGCCGTCGACGAATCTCATCACCTGGTCCTGGTGGCGCCGCATCCCTCGCCACTCTCCGCCTATCGGGGCTTCTTTGGCTGCCGCCATTTCTCGCGTGCAAATGCCTATCTGGTTGCGCACGGACGGTCGCCCATCGTCTGGTAAGCCGGCTCACGCAACTCCTGCCGGGTAATTGCGTAGGAGAAGTACGCCGCACGCGACATCTGTGTGCTTCCGGATAGACGGTGACAGCAGACGATGGAGTGAGGGATGATGTCTGTGGGTCGCGGCCATCTCAGGCACATCTTCGCACAAGCAGGCTGCTAGATGCCAGAAATGTGGCTGCACACACGTGCGCCTGCGCACGCAGACACTGAGCCTCAGAGCGGGTGAGACGCTCTCGGTCCACGGAGAGCGACAGTTGCGCAACGGGTAGAACGATTGCAGTTCTGCCCCCCCAAAGCTACACCATAGGGCAGAAGCCTTTGGGCCAAAACTGTTTGGGTGAAGTGGGTGATGGGCGGCGTGCTATGTGACGCCTTCGCGGCGGCTACCGTCGACTAGACTCATTCCCATCACCCACTTCACACGTTTGCCTAAATAGATCGGATTGCATATAATGTGGGAGAGGAAAGGAGCAAGAGATGGTGGAGGGACTACTGGATCTTGCGTCTGCATTTGGTCTGTCCACGGCGGCAGGATTGAACGCCTATATCCCGATGCTTACTGTGGCTGTGTTGGCGAAGTTCACGCATCTCATCGAACTTCAGGAGCCCTGGAGTGCGCTGACAAGCTGGTGGATCATCGCCTTACTGGCTGTGTTGCTGGTGATTGAGGAGATCGCGGATAAGATCCCGGCGGTGGATACGGTCAATGATGTTGTCCAGACGCTGGTTCGTCCGACGGCGGGTGCGATCCTATTCGCGGCAACGACGCAATCTTCGATCAATATGCATCCGATCCTCGCCTTTGGATGCGGCGTCATCCTGGCGGGTACTGTCCACGTCGTCAAGGCAGGGGCGCGGCCGGCGGTGACTGCGGCAACGGCAGGGATTGCGAATCCCATCGTGAGCACGGTGGAGGATGTGGTCTCGGCCGTGACTTCATTTGTCTCGGTGATCTTCCCTTATTTGGTGATCGTATGGGTGATCTTGCTGGCACTGACGATCTTCATGGTGGTGCGCTGGCGCCGCCGTCGGCGGCAAGAACGGGCGGATGTCGCTGCGTAGGGGTGGGCTGAAGGCTCGCGGTACACGTTTTTCCGGATCAGGATCGATAAAGGGGGCATGATGACTCAAGATTCGTTTTACGACTCGCAATCGGCATATGGAACCCAATCTCCAGGTGAACCTCCTAAGAGGAACAACACACTTAAGATCGTTCTTATTGTTTTGGTCGTGTTGGTACTCTGCTGTTGTCTGACGTTGGTTGCCGGTTGGTTCCTAGGCGATCCAATATTGGAGCTCCTGAGCAACCAGGGGGTTGATCTGGGTCTCAGTCTGCCTCGCCTTTGGTGAGGCATCTTCTGTGATGACGCCTCGCCCATAGCGAGGGGGGATGTAAGAGCCGTGTCCACCGGCCTTGGAAAAGGTCGATCACCATGAAACGGAGGAAGGTACCATGAACGAAGACACGATCGATAGCACGCGTCGCTTGGACCCAGAGGAAGAGCCGGAGGTCGAGGTTACGCCTCCGCCGCTGCCCGATGTTGCACCTCCGCCGGTGCCCGCGGACCTGGTAGAGCCCGTGGCCCCGCCGGTGCCCGCGGTCCCGCCCGTGCCCGCAGCACCGGTTGAAGTCGAGCCGGCGACGGTGGTCATCACCCCGTCCGCACCTGTTGAGCCTGTCGGCGAACCGATGGAAGTGATCCCCAGCCCCTTCGATGCTGCTGAGGAGCCCGGGGTTGTGACGCCCACAGCGGTGACACCGGCTCCGGTCACGCCGGCGCCCGTGAGTGCTGTCGGCACAGTAGTCGCCGAGCCACCCAAGAAGAAGAACAACACGGTGCTCATCATCGTGAT
>CAZEXX010000207.1:0-7233 GCA_964516885.1 uncultured Anaerolineales bacterium
CGTATCGAAGTCGACCCGGAAGAGCTCATAGCGCGCATCAGGGCTCTGCAACTGCGTCTTGGTCAGATTCAGCGGCAGGGCCAGGGTTTCCGCGTACGTCGCTTCCCAGAAATCGGCAAACCCATCCGGCTCAGGCGGCAGGCCGACTTGGAGCAAGTCGACCTGCGTGTATCCATAGGTGGGGTCAAACTCGAAGTCATGTTCGAACACGCGCTACCCCTTGCGGATGCGCAGATAGCGCTCAAAGGCCGCCTCCCATGCGGCGCTGTCACGGGGCTCGAAGGTCTTGACGTCAAAGGACTGCCTGATGACCTGGCGCCCCTCGACCATCGAGCCCAGATGCCCTGTCGCAATCGCCTGGACCATCACATTGCCCAGCGCCGTGGCTTCAACTGGCCCGGTCACCACGGTCCGTCCCGTCGCATCCGCGGCGAACTGGTCCAGCAGCTCATTCTTGGAACCGCCGCCGATGATGTGGATGGTGGCCAGGTGCTTGCCGGCAATCTCATCCAAGCTCTCGGCAACGCAGCGGTACTCCAGCGCCAGGCTCTCCAGCGCGGTGCGCAACAATGCCGCCTTGGTCTCCGGCACGGCCTGGCCGGTCTCCTCGCAGAACGCCTGAATGCGCACGCTCATATCGCCGGGGGCCATAAAGCGGGCATCACTGGGGTCGATGAGGGGACCAAATGCCGGCGCGGCCGCCGCCATCTCCACCATCTCGCCATAGTCGTGGTCCTCACCGGCGCGCTGCCACTCGCGTCGTAGCTCCTGCACCAGCCACAGCCCCATGATGTTCTTCAGGAGGCGGAAGGTGCCGTCTACGCCGCCCTCGTTGGTCAGGTTGTAGGCGAGCATCTGCTCGTTGATCACCGGCTGCTTCGACTCGATGCCCATCAGCGACCAGGTGCCGGAGCTGAGATAGATCGCGTTGTCCGGGTCCATCGGCACCGCGGCGACAGCCGATCCGGTGTCATGGGTGGCCGGCGCGATCACCGGCACCTGGCCCAGGCCCGTCTCCCTGGCAACGGATGCCAGCAGTGGCCCAAGGATCGTCCCGGATGGGACGATCTCGCCAAAGATGCTCCTCGGAATGCCCAGCTTCTCCAGCATATCGTAGGCCCAATCGCCGGACCGTGGGTCGTAACACTGCGAGGTGGTGGCGATCGAGAACTCGCTGACCTTGCGTCCGGTCAGCCAGAAGTTGAGCAGATCAGGAAGGTTGAGAAATGTCTCGGCAATACCCAGCACCGGCGATCCAGACTTGACCATCGCCATCAGCTGGAAAATGCTGTTGAACTGCATAAACTGGATACCTGTGCGCTCGTAGATCTCGGCACGCGGCACGATGGCAAACGCATCTTCCATCGCAGTGTCGGTGCGGCTATCGCGGTAGTGATACGGGATACCCAGCAGCGTATCATCAGCGGCCAGTAGGCCGAAGTCTACGCCCCAGGTATCCAGTCCGATGCCGGCGACGCGGTCGCCGTAGAGCGCCGCTGCCTTGGTCAGGCCCGCCTTGACATTCTTCCAGAGGCCCAGGAAATCCCAGAATAGTGAACCACGCACGTTCACCGGACCGTTTGGGAAACGGTGAACTTCCTCCAGGGTGATGCGCGCGCCGTCGAAGTTGCCGGCGACGACGCGCCCACTCTCAGCACCCAGGTCCACAGCCAGGAATACGACGTTCTTGTCAATTGTCATGGTATCCTCCCAAGGGTGAAGACAGCAGTAGGGAGTAAGAAGTAAGGAGTACGAGACTGTCGGTTTCGCATACTGCTTCCTTCCTACTGCTTACTCCGTCCTTACCCTCCTACCGCCTAGAAGTAAGCCTGATAACCTTCCACACCTAACTGGTCCCGCACAAACTGAAGGGTGCTGCGAAGGTTCGCGTTGACAGGGACACCCTTCTCGCGCACCACACGCTCCTTGTCGAACTCCTTCTCGCCGGCAACGTAGATGCGATCCTGGCCGGGCGCCTTGCGAGCCGCCTGTAAGGACCGTGCGATGTTGCCCACGATCTGTTTGAACTGGTCGAGTGGGATGAAGTGCTCCACGTCGATAGCTATGAAGAACTGGCCCAGCATATATGGGCGCCTGGAGCCATCCTCGTTGAAGCCCAGCAGGTCCTTCATGAAAGGGCCGCCGGACATGGCCGCGGAGAAAATCTCCACCATTGTGGCCAGACCGTAGCCCTTGTACCCGGCCAGCGTCTCGGTCTGCCCCCCCAACGGCAGCAGTGCAGCCTGGAACTTCGGCAGCTCCTCCAGGATCGCCGCCGAATCCGTCATCGTCCGGCTGTCGGCGTCAATGACCCAACCCTCGGGCACGGGCTTCTCTGCCCGGTCGGCGACCTCAATCTTGCCACGCTGGGCGATGGACGTGGCTCCGTCATAACAGAACGCGTACCCCAGATCAGAGGGAGCGGAAAACGCAATAGGATTGGTGCCCAGCATGGCCTCGGTGCTGAAGGTGGGCGCGATGGAGGGACGGGCGTTGGTGAAGGCCAACCCCACCATGCCGACCTTGGCTGCCATCAGCGGGTAGTAGCCGGCGATACCGAAGTGGGTGGCGTTGCGGACCGCCACACTGCCCATACCGTACTGCCGCGCCTTGCTGATCGCCAACTCCATGGAACGGTAGGCCGTAGGATGACCCATCCCATTGTGTGCATCGACCAGTGCGGTGGTCTCGCTCTCTTTGATGATCTCCATCTGCGCGTCCGGGAACTGGATCCCGGCTTGGATGTGGTCGTAGTAGTACTTGAGGCGCCCTACCCCGTGCGACTCAATGCCGCGCAGATCCGACGCGATCAAGACATCGGCGCAGATCCGGGCATCCTCATCGGAGACACCCTGCGCTTTGAACACATCCACCATAAACCTCTCGATAACGTCAACCGGAATGCGCTCAACTTCCTCTGCCATAGCTCTCACCCCTCGTAACTAACAGGATTGTTCTAGATGATGAAGATACCGGGATTCAAACGGCCGTCGGGATCCCACTGGCGCTTGATCGCTTGCACAAGGTCAAGCCCCTGGGGTGTGTATCCCCAGATATTGTCAACGCCCATCTGCGGCGCGCCTGCCTGCGGCACGCGTGCCGGTGCACCGACGTCTGCGCCCGCCCTGAGCAGGACAGCATACCCACCGCGGGACAGGGCCTGGCGGCGCAGGCCGTCAAGATCCAGGTCACCGCGGAGGAAAAGCTGCCCGTGGGCGAAGTCCACGACAGCCGCACACCCATCGGTCAACGCGGCCGTCGCCTGTGCAAACTCCGCCAGCTCCTTCGGCGCCACGCCGACGCGCACCAGCCGCTCCGTGTCCACCACCGGCGCAGCCATCCAGGTGGCCCACGCCTGACTGCCCGACAGATCTGATGAGACTGGCGCAGTGATGCCAAACTCGCCGGCCAGAGCGCGCACGTTGCGGAGCTCGGCCGTGACATCCTCTGGGAGTCCTTCGGCCGTGTAGAGCAGCACGTAGTCCGAATCCACACCGGGGATCGACCGCCCATCACAGAGCGTGACCGCCGATGCCACCAGCGCCTCCCGCAGGAACCGAGGGCCCCACGCCAACCCATCGACCATCGTGGGCACCGGCACCGCCAGGGTCTTCGCCAAACGTGGGCGGAGACTAAGCTTGAACGTAACGTCGGTGATGAAGCCCAGAGTGCCGTGGGAACCGATGAAGAGCTTGGTCAGGTCATAGCCCGCCACGTTCTTCATCACCGGGCGCCCGGCGCGGATGATCCGTCCGTCAGGTAGTATTGTTGTCAGCGCCAGCACCAAATCCCGCACGCCGCCGTAGCGCATGCGCAACGGCGCGTTGAAGCCGCTGGCCACAATGCCTCCGACCGTGGCCTCGTGCCACGGGGAGAGCATCGGCACCCATAGTCCATCCTCAGCCAGCACCGCCTGCAGGTCAGAGAGACGTGTTCCCGCCCCGACCTTCACGTAGAGATCGTCGCGGGCGTAGGTCTGCACACCGGCGAGGCCCGCCGAACTCAGGACCACATCGGACGGCGCGAAGAGCGTCGACTTTGTGCCACCGCCGCGGATCCGGATAGACTTACCGCCGGCGGAGAGACCACACAGGACGTGGGAGGCGGCCTCGACCGTGTCAGGCTCAACGGTGTCGGCATCCAGGTCCAGAGGCTTGGCGCCTTCCAATGGCGGGGTGCAGACGAGAAGCGACTCAGCCTTGGGGAAGACTTTGCCCGGGTTCATAAGCTGACTGGGATCAAAGATCTCTTTGAGTTCGTGCATCGCCGACAGCTCTTCCTCGCTGTACATCAAGGGCATGAACTCCTGCTTCTCGATACCAATGCCGTGCTCACCGCTGATGCTACCGCCCTTGCTGACGAAGACCTCCGACATACGGCGCCCTCCCTCGTGGAGCCGCGCCAAGAACTCCGCGTCCTCGGGATCGTAGACCAGCACCATCGGATGCAGATTACCATCCCCGGCGTGGAGCAGGAAAACGACATCCAGATCAAGCTCCTCACAGATCTGAATCACCTCGCGCAATGTCTCCGCCAGCTTACTGCGCGGGACAGAGCCGTCCACCGTATAGTGATCCAGCGCCACCCGAGCCAGTGAGCCTGCCGCGCTCTTGCGGGCATACCAGATCTCCTCGCGCTCCGCCTCGGTCTGGGCCACTCTCAACTCCGTTGCGCCGTTCGCGCTCAATACTGCGACGATCTCCTCCATCTGCGGCGCGAGGCTCTCCGGATACCCGTCCAGATCGATGATAAGGACGGCGCCCGCATCGATGGGCAGTCCAGGGTGATTGTACTCCTCGACCATACGCATCATCCTCTGGCCCATCATCTCCATCGTCGCAGGCACGAGGCCAGCCGCGATCACAGCGGAGACAGCCTCACCGGCCTGTGCCACGGAGTCAAACGCGGCCAACAGCGTCTGCACAGCCGGCGGATTGCGCAGCAGACGTACACTGGCCTCCGTCATCAAGCCCAGCGTGCCCTCTGCCCCCGTCATCAGACCGACCAGGTCGACCTCGGGATAGTCAAAAGCCCGGCCGCCCAGCCTGACGGCACGACCGTCGGCCAGCACGACCTCTAGACCCGTCACATAGTTCGTGGTCACACCGTATTTGAAGCAGTGCGGACCACCGGCATTGGCGGCGATGTTCCCACCAACCGTCGCAGAGCGCCCGCTGGCGGGATCGGGCGGGAAGTAGAGCCCCTCGCCCTTGACGATCTCATCCAGCGTCAGATTGACGATGCCCGGCTGCACCACCGCGCTGCGGCCCTCAATATCCAGCTCCACCAGTTCCTTCATATGTGAGAACTGCAGCAGCAGACCCTCGCGGAGGGCCACCGCACTGCCGGCGAGGCCGGTGCCCGCGCCACGGGCGATGACGGGAACCCCTTTCGCCGCCGCCCATAGCACAGTCGACTGCACGTCGGCGGTGCTGTAGGGGAAGACCACGCCTGCAGGTGTGCCACGGTCCATCCCGCCGTCAACGTTGTAGGTCAACAATTCCACCGCATTGTCCACCACCTGCCCCGGTGCCAGCAGTGCTTTGAGCGGATTGAGGGGCGTGTCGTCGTGGCGGTTCAGACGCCGGGCCTGCCAGGCCAGCCACCGGCTCGGCAGCTTGGCCGAGGCAAAGAGCTGCTTGGGGTGCTTGACCGGTGCGCTGAGGCGCTCCAGCGCCTTGCCCCCGGCGTGCTCGGCGACCATATAGGAGAGGTCGAGCATCTCGGCAACGTGCAGCACCTTGGTGTTGAGGCGTGCACGACGCACACCCGCGACCAACTGCATATGACATCCGGTGTTGCTGGTGACCAGCACGTCAGCCCCCGTAGCCGCGATGTCTGCCATCTTGACATCCAATACGGCGTTGGCGGTCTCGCTCTGCACGATATTGTAGATGCCGGCGCTACCACAGCAGTATTCCGGGTGTTTGAGCTCGATAAGCTGCATCCCTGGGATCATGTTCAGCAGGTCCCGCGGCTGATCGATCACACCCTGACCGTGGCGCAAATGACACGAATCGGAGTAGGTCGCCCGGACGTTGAGCACCCCCGTGGGTGGGACGTGGAGATGCTCGTGCACAAACTCGCTAAAATCCTGCACCTTGGCAGCAAAGTCCTCTGCCCGCTCCGCATAGGCAGGGTCATCGCCCAACAGATCCGGGTACTCCCGAAGCGTCAGACCACAACCCCCGGCGTTGTTGACCACGACATCGTAGGGCTCAAAGGCCTCGATGTTCTGACGCGCGAGCTCCTGTGCCAGCTTCTCGCCACCGGTGTGCCACTGGGCCGCACCGCAACATGTCTGGGACTGCGGGAAGTGGACCTCGTAGCCGTTGCGCTGCAGGACGCGTATCGTCGCAGAGTTGATCCCGGCCAGGAACGCCTCCTGAATACAGCCATAGAAGAAGGCCACGGTGCCACGCTTCTCTCCGATCGCCGGCGCGGGCTTACTGGTGTCAAGATGCCGCCCCGAAATCGGTGGCAGGATACCCTCCATAGCGTTGAGGGGTCTGGGCAGGATGTTCAGCGTTCTCACCACCCACTGCACCCCCAATACCTCATACAGCCACATCAGCCGCGCGAGCATCTTCATCTGGCCGATGTGAGGCATCAGCTGGTACATGCCCACCCAGCGTATAAACCGCTCGACCACACCAGGATCGCGCAGCTCCTCGACCGCGATCCGTGCGCCCTCGATGAGCTTGCCGTATTGCACGCCGGAGGGACAGGCAGACTCACAGGCGCGGCATTCGAGACAGAGGGTGATGTGTTCAGAGAAAGTCGTCAGGAACTCCTCCTGGCTGACTTGGCCATCGACAGCCGCCCGCATCAGTGCAATGCGACCGCGCGGCCCATCCATCTCCGTGCCAAAGACCGCATACGTGGGACAGGCTTGAAGACAGAGGCCACAGTGCACACACTTATCCAGTAACTCACGATATTCGTCGGTCAGCATCTTGGGAATCTCAAGCACAGGCAGGACCTCCAATATAACTTTTCTGTCCCGCACCGGGCCGAAAGGCGGTGCGAGGGTGATCTCACAGGGCGCATTGTACCATCACCGTGCCGGTTCGCACAACCCAAAGCAGCAAAGGGGCGCGTCCCACTATTTCGAGAACACCCGTCTGCGATGCGCTCTGCGGGACCAAAGCCTTTCCCGCTGCCGTAGTGTGGCAGCCCAGACTTTGGTCCCTTCTGCTCGAGGCGTTTTCATGCTTGCGTGGTATGCGTATG
>CAZEXX010000208.1:0-7198 GCA_964516885.1 uncultured Anaerolineales bacterium
GTGGGGAGTCCCACCTGGACCTGGCGGTCGAAGCGCCCGGGGCGCAGCAGTGCCTTGTCCAGCACCTCGGGGCGGTTCGTCGCGGCCATGATGACCACGCCCTGGTTCGCCTCGAAGCCGTCCATCTCCGAGAGGAGTTGGTTCAGCGTCTGCTCGCGTTCGTCATTGCTCCCCAGCGAACCCACCGTGGAGCGCGACTGTCCCAGCGCATCGATCTCGTCGATGAAGACGATACAGGGGGCCTTGGCTTTGGCTTGCACGAAGAGGTCGCGCACGCGAGAAGCACCCACGCCGACGAACATCTCCACGAAGTCCGAACCACTGATGGAGAAGAAGGGCACGTCGGCCTCGCCTGCAGTGGCTCTTGCCAGCAGGGTCTTGCCCGTACCGGGAGGCCCGACCAGCAGCACGCCCTTGGGTAGCTTGGCCCCCAACCGGGTGAACTTTTCGGGGGTCTTGAGGAATTCGATGATCTCTTTGAGCTCGAGAGTGGCCTCATCGGCGCCGCCGACATCCTCGAACTTGACACCGGTCATCTCGCCCTGGATTTCTTTGGCTTTGCTCTTGCCGATCGACATCACGCCGGATCCGCTCTGGCCCAGTCGTCGCATACCGAAGTACCAAATCGCCAGCAGCGGCAGCATTGGGATGATCCAGCCCAGGAGCGCGGGAAGCAGCGCGTTGGAGGGGGCTTCACCCGAGAACTCAACGCCGGATGCAACCAGCCGGTCGATCAGGTCCTGATCGTCGACCCGCACCACGTTGTAGACCTTGCTGCTATCCTCCTCCGTCTCCAGTTCGTAGACGATCCGGTCCTCGGTCAGCTGAACAGTTCCTATTACCCCAGTACCCAGCTCTTCAACGAATTGGCTGTACGAGACCTCACTCCAGCGGGTGGCCAAGGGTTGAAAGATCAGCGATTGGAACAGCCACGCTACCAGCAATGCGATGAGTAGGTAAGCGGATGAAAACCGCATCTGTTTCTTCTGTCGTTTATCCATACGTCCTCCGGCAGTGATCGCCGATATATGCCAAATGCGGCGCGAGGTGCGCCGCTAGATCACAGTATAGCCGGGGAGTGTTAGCATGGCATTAGAGATAAGTTAGCAGAGGATTAGAGATTGGGGAGGGAAATGGGATAGGGGAACAGGGGCTGGGAGTTCCTACGGCACGTCCTCGGTTTTCATCAGCTCGCGAAGGAGCATCGTGGCGAAGCAGCCTTTTGGCGCGAAAAAGCTGACGATGAGTTGATCGTCGCCGTCCATCTTCCAGGCAAGGTCCTTCGGGTTGTAGCGCATCGGGCGGCGGACGCCCCGGGCCTTGACCGCGCGGAAGTCCGCCAGCGCGATGCCGGTCGCGGCCAGGATGCGCGTCTCGATCTCCCCCGCGTCAGCCTGCGCCTGCATCATTTTGTAGCCGTACATCGGGCCGGTGGCCGAAATCTCCCAGGTGGCGGCACGAGGGCGCTCGGCCTCAGTGTCCTCGACGGTGAAGATGCCGCCGGTGTCCTCTTTCTTGGCGATGTCGCCCGTGATCACCGTGTCCAGCGTCCCTGCGCTGATGCGGGTCGCCACAACCTGGTTGAAGAGCGAGGATTGCAGCGCGCTGATGTAGAAGTCGAACATGCGGCGCCGGGGATGGCGGATTCCCGAGGCTTTCAGGGCTTCGGTGTCGTGGCGCAGCAGGTGGTAGCCCACGATCTGGTTATCGCCGTGGCTACCGAACCGCTGCGGCCCGTAGGCATTGGGCACGCCGCGGCGCGCCAGCGTCTGCAGAATGGCTTCGGCCCGGGCTGCAGCGTTTTGTGTGACGTCGCGGATGCGGATCGTGAACCGGTTACCGCGAAGGTGGCCCATGCGCAGCTTGTTGCGGTGGCGTGAGACCCACAGAACGCGGGCATTGTCCAGTTCAAGGGCCTCGATCGTCTCCAGTGGCACGTTGTGGACGCAGAAAGTCTGGCGCGTGATGGCGTGGGTATCCTTCCGTCCGGCGAAGCTGACGTCGCGCGGCCGCAAGCCCAGCTTCTGCGCAAGCTGTTTTGCCACGTTTGTCGTGGCGATGCCGCGTTTCTCGATGCCGAAGTAGGTGTGCTCGCCGTCGCCGCACGGCTCATAGGCCGGCACTTCGTCGACGATGAAGTCATCGATCTCCGTCCGGATGACGCCGCCGGTGCCGGGCGTCTCCGTCGTCAGATAGGGAACGTCCCACGTCAGTCTCTCTGCCAGGTCGTCCATGGAAGCCTCACTCACTGAGCAGATAGGCCAGCAGTAGCTGGGTCGTGGCGCTCAGGGAGTCCTCGTGGGTGCGCTCGTAGGTATGCGACGCATCGATGCCGGGGCCGATCAGTGCGACGGCCAGATCAGCGCCGGCGCGCCACGCCGCCTCACCATCGGAGCTGTAGTAGGGGTAGATATCGGTGCGATAGGGAATCTCATAGTCCTCGGCCAACTGCTCCAGCCTCCGCCGCAGACCCAGGTGGTAGGGGCCACCGGAGTCTTTGGCGCAGATGCCCACAGTGAACTCGTCGGAGTTCTGGTCCTCGCCTGCTGCCGCCATATCCACTGTGACCAGCTCTACGGTGTCGGCCGGGATGCCGGTGGCGCCGCCGTGGCCCACTTCTTCGTAGTTCGAGATGAGCACGTCCAGCCGGTAACGGGGTGTCATCTCGGCCTGGTGCAGGGCCATCAGGGCACCGAAGATGGTGGCAACACCGGCCTTGTCGTCCAGGTAGCGCGACCGGATGAAGCCGTTGGTGACCTCGACGCGAGGATCGATATAGACGTAGTCGCCGACGTCGATGCCCAGGGCTTGGGTCGTGTTCTCGCTGCAGGTTCGCGCGTCCAGCCGGACCTCGTAGTTCTCTGGGTCACGTTTCAATTCGCGTGCCGCCGCCCCGTAGATGTGGGTGGAGGCCTTGATCGGGAGAATGCTGCCGCGCACGGTCTCTCCGCTGCGGGTCATCACTGTGCACCCCTCGGTCTCGATGGAGGGCCAGTAGTAGCCGCCGATGGGGGTCAGCATCAACCGCCCGTTGGACTTGATCTTGCGCACCATCGCGCCCAACGTATCTATATGCGCGGTGAGCGCACGGGGGTGCGTTTCATCACCGGGCCACGTCAGGACCAGACCGCCTTTGCGCGTGCGGGTGGCAGCAAGGGGGAGGTCGGCGAGCGCATGTTCCACGTAGGCCATGGCTCTGTCGGCATCACCGGTCGGGCTGGGCGTGTTGAGCAGGCCGACCAGGAAGTCGACGGTCTGGGCGAGGGGTATGTCTGGGAGTGTCATGGCTCTCTCCTTAGCGAGTGCGCGCGCACCGGTCGGAATGACAGTGTATGGGTGGTTCCGCCTGGCTTCGGGTTGCTGTATCAGCCGTGAGTATAGTGGTATCATTGGGCTAGACAAGGCTGATTGCACAAAGCTGCTGTCGATGTTATCCTATACAAGTGAAACTGACCACGGATCCACTGACGTTGCAGCCTGCAGCTAGATTCTCTCATCGGCGTCTGACCGAACTCCTCAATCAAGCCTACGCCGGCTATTTCATCCCTGTGCAGTTTGATGCAATTCAGCTTGCGATGATGTGCGATGACATGGATGTTGATCTGGCGCGCTCGCTCGTGGCTGTGGTGGATAGTGTTCCTGCGGGCACGTCCGTGGGTACGGCCGTCGGTGTGCCTGTCGGCATGGCACTTCTGTCGGTGCGCGGTTCCGAGGGGTGGGTGAGCGCGGTGGGCGTGTGCCCGGCCTGGCGTCGCCGCGGCGTTGGCCGCACGATCCTTCAGCGGATTCAGCGGGATGCCCGCGAAGCCGGCCTCGATGTGTTGCGCCTGGAGGTACTGGAGCAGAACCAGGCCGGTGTCGGGTTGTATAGGTCGTTGGGTTTCTCCATCACGCGAGATCTGCTGGTGCTCAAGAGGCCCCCCGGTTTTGATCACCCGGAACCATTGCGCCGTCTTGACCTGCGGCTTGTCAGACCGCAGAAGCTGCTCAAGTCGTACGCCGAATTCCACGATGTCGATCCCTCGTGGCAGCGAAGGCTGCGTTCGCTGCAGAAACGGGCCTCGCGGATCCAAGGGCAGGCGCTGTTTCAGGACGGCCGTCTCGCCGGGTACGTTCTCTTTCAAACGCAGACGGAGGTCATCCTCGTGCTCGATCTGGCTGTAGACCCCGAGGTGCCTGATCGAGTGGGAACGGCGCGGCGGCTTCTGTTCTCTCTCCATGCTGAGTCGCCCGCTCTGGGTGGCTATATCATCAACGTGCCGGCGGAGGATCCGCTGCTGAGCGCGTTCACGGGCCTCGGTTATCGTGTCTGGCAGTGCCAACACGAGATGGTATGGTCGATCACGCCGCTGCCCGATGATGGGGCCTGAAGGGACGTAACGATGGCTGCCCCCTCCCGGTCACACGAGGTGGACCCCCCCGAGGACGGGCGTGAGATAGGCGAAGGGTTGGAATCTGCTTCTACCACTGTGACAACCCCGGCGACCGCGCCCGATGAGATCGTGTCTGATCCCATCAGACGCGATCGCATGCACTGCGGTAGCTGCGGGCGCTTCGTCGGCCCCTATGAGCGCTGTCCCTACTGCGGCGCGCAGATGACGGGGCGTCTGGCGGTGCGCACCGTGAAGCTGGTGGCTGCGCTGCTGGCGACGCTGGGGCTGGCGTTGGTCTGGTGGGCGGCCCGTGGCGTTCCGATCCCCGAGATCTCTATCGGCGAGGCCGGCGGTACGATGAACCTGGCCTATGTTCGCCTCCGGGGCCGCCTTACGCGTGGTCTCACCTATGATCCCGAGAGCGGCTATCTGGGGTTTTGGCTTGCCGATGAGACCGGCGAAGTCCACGTCAACGCTTATGAGGATGTGACACGGGTGCTGCTCGCGCAGGGTATCCTGCCGGCCATTGGCGATGAGGTCTCTGTTGCCGGCACCCTGCGCATCCGTGAGGATTACGTTGCGTTGACCCTCAACATTCCGGAGCATCTGGACCTGCAGCGCCCTGCTGCGATACTTCTCGGGGCGGGTGAGATCACGCTGCTGGATGAAGGGCTGCGCGTTCGTGTGCGGGGCCACGTGCAGCAGATCACGGAACCCTACGACGGGCTGATATTGGTTGATCTCCGCGACGACAGCGGTGAGATCACCATCGCCGTGGACGAAGTCGTGGAGACATTGACCGGTGAGTTGCCGGAGATGGTGGCCGGGCAAGCCATCACCGTGGAGGGTGTCGTGAGCCTCTACAGGATGACACCCCAGATTGTGCCCGCGAATGTGGCGGACATCCAACTCTCCGCAGTGCCGGTGTTGACTCAGGCTTCGTCACCAGCGGCGGATAATCCACCGGAAGAGAATGTGCTGCCGGTGCAGCCACAGGCCCAGCCGTCGGTCCAGCCGCCGGTGCCGCTGAATGAGATCTCAGAGGCCGATCTCGGCCGCACGGTCCGCGTGCAGGGGCGTGTGGTGATGCTGGAAGGGCTTTCCGGCGGGGTGAAGGCGACCCTGGACGATGGGACGGCACAGATCCTGCTGTTGTTATGGGACGATGTCCACCAAGATCTGGAGGCGCCGGCGACACTGGATGTCGGTGCTGAGGTGGCGGTCACCGGTGAGGTCCAGGTCTATCGCGAGGAGCTGGAGGTGGTGCCTGCATCTGCGACGGACGTGGAGATCCTCAAGCCGGCAGAGCTGCCCCCGTGGGTGGAGTTGGGTGATCTGTCCGCAGCGGATGCCGGGCGCGTAGTGCGGGCCCGCGGCGTGCTCCGCGAGCCGCAGGGCTTCTCAGCCGGCGTCAAGGTCGTGCTCAAGGACAGCACCGGGGATATCATCGTGCTCTTCTGGTCCCAGCTCTACCAGACGCTGGCCCCCGCACCTCAGACCGGGCAACAGGTCGAGGTGGTGGGGGTGATCGATGTGTTCAACGATGAGTTGGAGCTTGTCCCACGCTCCAACTACGACTGGCACGTGCGGCGTATGGAGGACTGAAGTGCCGGTCTCGCTGCTTCTGTGGACGCTCGTGGGTGTGGCGGTCGCATCGGTGTTGGCGCTGATCCCGGCGCTGCACATCTACAACGTCGCCGGGGTCGTGCTGCTCTTGGTCGACGCCGGCGCTCTGTCCCTGGCCCCGCAGCCTATGGCTTTCCTCTTCCTCGGCATGGTTGTGGGCTATGCGATGGTCAACACGCTCCCCAGCATCTTCCTCTCGGCGCCGGATGAGAGCATGGTTTTCGTTGTCCTGCCGGGACAGGCTTATATGCGGAGGCAGCGGGGCTATGAAGCGGTGGTGCTTGCGGGCCTGGGGGGCCTGGGTGGGCTGGTGGTCCTGGCTGCCCTAACGCCGGTGGCCTCCCGGTGGCTGCCGGTACTTCGCGAGATCTTGCAGCCGCACCTGGGTTGGATCCTGTGGACTGTGATCGCGTACATGCTGCTCTCCGAGTGGCCTAAAGGGAGTGCCCGCGCGCTGGCGGGGTGGCGGCGCTGGTGGGATGGTTGGCGCTCCCTGACCGCGGGCTTGGTCACGTTCCTCCTGTCAGGGATCTTGGGCATGATCTTGATGTACCGCTCGCCGGTAGCTGTGGATGTGGCCTACCAGAGCTTCCTACCGGCCTTTGTCGGTCTCTTTGCCGTGCCCTGGGTGGTGATCAACCTACTCGGCCAGGTGGAGCTGCCGCCGCAGCATATCTCCCGTGACGTTGATGCACCGCTCTCGGTAATCCTGCGGGGTACGGCGGCCGGGGCAATCGGCGGGCTCTTCGCGGCTTTCTTCCCCGTGGTCACAGGGGGGATGGGGGGTATGCTGGCGGGTCACGCGACATCTCAAAGGGACCCGCGGAGCTTCATCGTGGCGCAGGGCGCTGCCAAGCTCGTCTACTACGTCGGCGGGTTCCTGTTCTTCTTTGTTCCGGGGCTCCACATGACGCGCGGCGGTATGGCCTGGATGATCAGCACACGGTATACTTCCTACACGCCCTCGGATTACGTCCTGGCGGTGGGGGCGGCGTTGTTGGGTGGTGGGGTGGCGTTCTTGCTCTCGCTCGTTCTGGCACGGGCGATGGTCAGCCTCACGGCGCATTTCAGCACCCGGCTGATCAGCTGGGTGACATTGGGGGTATTGGTCATCGTCGTCGCCGGCATCACGGGCTGGCCCGGGCTGGCCATCTGCGCGGTGGCGTCGGGCATCGGCCTGATCCCCGTGCTGTGGGGTT
>CAZEXX010000209.1:0-5931 GCA_964516885.1 uncultured Anaerolineales bacterium
CCTACGGCCCGGTATCCCCGGGCCGTGTTGCGTGATGGCGAACGCACAGCGTTTGCCAACACATGGTGTTGGGCAACACTGTGCGTTGCAGGTTGGTTGACAGCTCTGTTTCTGCGCGTAAGCTGTTTTCTGGTATGTCCAAGATGAATAGCATAGTCGTCAGGAGTGACTAGATGGACCAGCCGCTGACCGTTAGTTCACTTTCCGACCACTTTGCGGCGATAGGTGTTGAGCCGGGTATGACGTTGATCGTTCACAGCTCGCTGAGTTCGCTGGGCTATGTGGTGGGCGGTGCCCCCGCGGTTATCCTCGCCTTGGAGTCGGTGCTGGGGCCCGAGGGCACCTTGGCGGTACCGACCCACACTGCAGATCTCACCGATCCTGACAAGTGGTCGGACCCGCCTGTGCCCGAGGCGTGGCACCAGACGATCCGGGACACGATGCCGCATTTTCACCCGGACCTTACGCCTACACGTGGCATGGGCATCATCCCCGAGTCTTTCAGGAAGCAGAATGGGACTTTGCGCTCAAGCCATCCATTTGTGTCGTGGGCGGCTCGTGGTCTGAATGCAGTCCTCGTCACCGCTAACCACAGTCTCAGTATGAGCAGCGGTGAACAGTCGCCTGTAGCCAGATTGTATGATGTTGGTGCCTGCGTCCTTCTTATTGGCGTCAGTTATGACTGCAACACGAGTTTCCACCTGGCGGAGTATCGGAATAGGTTCGCGGCACGCAAACGTTGCCGACGGGGTTCACCGATGCCCGCTGAGGGCGGTGGTTCGCAGTGGGTGACCTATGATGACATCTACTGGTACGACGTTGACTTCCTGGAGATCGGCGCGGCGTTTGAGCAGAGCGACCAAGTCTGCAAGCATACAATAGGCAAGGCTGAGTGCCGATTCTTCTCTCAGCGAGCGATTGTTGACTTTGCCGTTGAGTGGATGAATGAGAATCGGTGGCTTCCTGAAGAGCGTGGTGACCCGACGTAGAGGCGGTGACTTCGGTCTTTACAGGCGTGTCGAGAACTTTCACCCCGTTGCTGCCCCAACCGCACCCAGCGCGCCACAGTGGGGAGCCAAAGCTATAGTTCAGGAAACGAATTGTCCCCAGTATCTACCACGCCGTTCTTGTACATGTTGGGGAAGAATGGAAGAATCAGCGAATGAGAGAATGGAGAATGGCTAGGTACAGAGCCGGAAGGTGGCTAATCTGGATTCTTGCATTCTGGATTCTCTGATTCTGTCTTCTGACGGAGGAAGTATGACCGCTCAACCGAATGTCATCTGGATCTTCGGCGATCAACACCGTGCGCAGGCGTTGGGCTGTGAGGGTGATCCCAATCTGCAGACGCCGGTGCTGGATGGGATGGCTGCGTCAGGCGTGCGCTTCACCAACGCGGTGAGCGGATGCCCATGGTGCACGCCCTTCCGCGGTTCTCTGCTGACAAGCCGCTACATCCATCGTTGCGTCCAGCGGACGCCGCAACGTATGGATCCTGAGCTGCCGGTCGTCACCGATGTGCTCAACGACCACGGTTATCTCACCGCGTACTTCGGTAAGTGGCATCTGGGTGGTGCCAACCGGATGATCCACGTGCCGCGCGAGGAGCGGGGACGATTCGACATCTGGCTGGGGTATGAGAATAACAACGCCCAATATGATTGCTGGATCCACGGTCACGATCTGGATGGACGAGATGATGCTGAGCCCCTGACCGAGAAGCTGGAGGGATATGAGACCGACGCGCTGACGGATCGGTTGATTGATTTCATCCACAGATATAGCGATGAGCAGCCTTTCTTCGCTGTGCTCTCAGTCCGGCCGCCGCACGATCCCCACGTAGCACCGCCGGAGTATGCGGCGCGCCACGCTCCCGAAGATATCGTCCTGCGCCCGAATGTGCCGGACATCCCGCGCATCACAGAACGATCGCGTCTGGATCTGGCAGGCTACTATGCTCAGATCGAGAATCTCGATTGGAACGTGGGGCGCGTCTTGGCGGCGCTGCAGGAGGAGGGCCTCGACGAGCATACCCACGTGATCTTCTTCTCCGACCACGGGGATATGCACGGCTCACATGGCTATGTTCGCAAGAGCAGCCCGTGGGAAGAGGCGGTGCGTATCCCGTTCATCGTCAAGCCCGCCGGCGGGCAACGCACCGCTGCCGAGACAGATGTGCCGCTGAACCACGTGGACATTGCGCCAACCACGCTGGGGCTGTGCGGGATCGACGCGCCCGACTGGATGCAGGGCACTGACCTATCGCACCTCATTCTCCCGTGGCGACCCGCCCCGGAAGAGGAACCGGACTCCGCTTTCCTCCAGCACAGCTATCGCAAGCGTTTTGACTGCCTGAATCGAGTCTGGCGCGGGGTGCGCATGCGTGATGGTTGGAAATACGTCTGCCTGGAGGGGCAGCCACTGATGATGTTCAACCTGAACGAGGATCCCTACGAACTGGCCAATCTGGCCTTCCTCGATTCCTTCAACGACAAGCGGGCTGAACTGCAGGCGCGGCTCGCCCGGTGGATCGATGAGACCGGCGACGACTTTGCACTGGCGGATCCATGACATCTTGGACATCTTTCTGGCAGAATAGGGAGTTGAGAGCTACGGGGGATCTCCCGGAGGACCCTGGTCCGGAGCTTCGCCACAGGCTCCGTTTTCCTGGGCTTGGGCTTGGGTAGGGTTATTACATCAGAAGTGGCCCGAGCTCGCGGCACCGGCGCCATCGCGGTCGGCCCAGATGTTCATATTCGTCAGGTTGTTGGCGAAGGTGCCTTGGCTCTCGGCAAAGCGTGCTTCGATGGACCAGGTCAGCCCGGGGACCGGATCGTGCCCGAGGACCGTATTGTGTGCGACGAGCCACCCAGTCGCGCGCACCATCTCGATCATCACGTCATGCTGCTGTCCTGCATAGATCATGTTGTTGCGCACGACACCGCCGGTGTGGTTGACGCCGGTCTGGCCGGCGTTGCCGAAGGAAATGCCCTGACTGCAGTCGATCAGGACGTTTCGTTCGACGAGGGTGTCCGATGATCCTGACCAGAAGAGGATCGTGGGGACTGGGGTTCCCGTACTTGTGCGCACGCGCACCCACGTGTTGTCGCGCACGATCCAGCCGTGCGCATCGTGGGCGCTGATCCCGTTGGTGTAGCCGTCAGGGCCCGTGGTTGTGTATCCCAGACGCGAGCACGCTAGTAGACCATCGTCACTGCCATCTCCCAGTGGGTTCACCTTGACCAGTTGGTCATTAGCGTCCAGGACGTGCAGGTTGTAGAGCACGGGCCGATCCGCGCCCTGGATCGACACGCCGTGATCCGTGGTGCTGCGGATGGTCAGGTCGGCCACCGTCACGTCATCCGCCGAGACCAGGATGCCGAAGTGACCGGCGGTCATGCCCCCGAAGTTCAGGATGACGTCGTCTCGGTTGCCGGTGGCCCCGCGCAGCGCGATGCCGGCATTGACGATGTGAACGAAGTCCTGCAAAGCGTAGGTGCCCGGCGCGATGAGGATAGTGGTGCCGGGCGCCGCGTTGTAGGCCTGTGAGCGAATCCCACTTTCAGTGTCGACGGTGACCGATGGGCCGGTGGGCGCGGCGAGGGGAGGACAGAAGTCGCCTGCTGTTAGGCGCACCGGAGCTGCATGACTGTCCGCTGGTGCGGGGCACTGCGCGACATAGAAGAGCAGCGTTCCCGCGAGGGCACTGCTCCACACGATCATCATCAGCCTGCGATAGAACATCGCTTGCTCCCTTGGTGCATCAGAATGCCGGCGATCCACAGATCACCGGACGTCTTGGATCCGGCGATGTGGGCGACAGGGTCCACGCGGATAGTATACAGCAACACCGCACCTTCGGGTTGACCGTAGGTGCGGTGTTGCTATGCTTCGCTCAATCGAGCAATCGCTCAATCGCTTTGTGGCTACACCTGGATGAACTGGGGCAGGACGACCGGGCGCGACCGTGTCATTCGGTAGAAGAGATCTTCCAGCGGGCGACGTAGGTCGTGATTCCCGCGTTTTACCTGGCGCTTTATCTCGGCGCGGCTAGCCTTCATAAGGTCACTTGCCTCGTCCAGGTGGACAAAGCCACGGCTGACGATCTGGGGCTCTCCGACAAGTTGCTTCTTCTTGTTGATCGGGATCAACGCTACGATGAACCCATCCTGTGACAGTCGATGTCGGTCGCGCATAACGATCTCGCCGATCTCGCCAACCAAGCGTCCATCTACCAGGACGTCATCCAGCTTCAGCGCCTTCTCGGTCCAGGCTTTCTGTCCGTCGCTGACAAAGGGCTCCCCTTCTTTGAGGATGAAGACCCGATCCGGCGCCATCCCTGCCCTCTGCGCCAGTTGCTTGTGCAAGTAGAGGTGCCGGGATTCCCCGTGAACCGGGATCAAGTATTTTGGATTGACGGCTTCGAGCATGGCCCGCATGTCGCCCTGGCCGCCGTGACCGGAAACGTGCACGGTAGCCATAGCTCCGTAGATCACGTTGGCCCCGCGTTCGAAGAGGTTATTGATCATCCGGCCGACATCTTCCTCGTTGCCGGGAATCGTGCCGCCCGAGATGATGACCGTGTCACCCTTCCGGATCCTAACCTGCCGGTGGCTGCCCTCAGCCATCCGGTTAAGCGCTGACCGCGGTTCGCCCTGCGAGCCGGTGGCGAGAATCACCAGATTCCCCGGCCGGACACCTTTGTGATTGTCCACGATCAGGTTCTTGGCTACTCGGAGGTAGCCTAGTTCACGGGCGAGTTCGACATTCTCCATCAGACTGCGCCCGGTGAGGGCCACCTTGCGGCCATGCTTCTCGGCTAGATCCATAATCTCCTGCAGGCGAGCCAGCAGGGAGGAGAAGGTCGCGATGATGATCCGGCGTCCCTTGGCCTGAGTGAACAGACGATCCAGGCTCTCCCGGACCACGCGCTCGGTCTGAGTGCGTCCCGGCTGATCCGCGTTGGTGCTGTCACCCAGCATCGCCAACACGCCGCCCTTTGTCAGCCGGCGCAGGGCTGCCAGATCGGTGGTACGGCCGCCGGCCGGCGTCTCGTCCAGCTTGTAGTCGCCTGTATGCACGACTTTGCCGACCGGTGTCCCGATCACGAAGCCTACGGCATCCGGGATCGAGTGTGCTACAGCAAAGGCATTGACCTGGAATGGACCCAGATGCAGCGCGCTGCTCCTGGGCATCTCACGCAGGTCAGCCTTGTGCATCAGGTTCTTTTCGGTCAACTGACGCTTGATTAACCCTAATGTCAGCGGGGTGCCGTAGATCGCTACGGGTGCCTCCATCTGTCGCAGGAGATAGGGCAGCCCACCAATGTGATCCATGTGACCGTGTGTAATCACGATCCCGCGTAGCTTCTCTTGGTGCTCAACAACGTAATCAAAATCCGGCAACACCAGATCGATTCCATACATGTCGTTTGCCGGGAACATTATCCCGCAGTCAACAACCAGTAAATTACGGCCGTACTCGAACACTGTCATGTTCTTACCGATTCCACCCAGGCCGCCGAGGGGAATGATCTGCAAATTCTTAGCCATCTAGCTTCAAATATCCTTGTTCTAACGCATCAGTAGCGTGGCAGGCGCAATGGTCCTTGGATTGCGTTGAGGGCCTTCTGGGGTCATCAAAACGCTGGTAGCTAAGGCTGTCACTCACCACAGTCGCCAAGTGGGCGTAACTGCGTTCGGCCGGGGCCGTTCTCGTGCCAGTCCTTAGCAGGTTACAGTTACATCTAACCAGTACCAGCTAGGGGAAACTGCTGCCTGCAAAATTCTTAAATTACTCAGATCGCAGTATACCATATGTTACGGGGATGTCAACTGCAATTACCAGGGAGCACGCATCGCAAGTACCAGGCTTGGGGAGACGTCGCGTAGATGGAGTGGGGCAGAGGGCAGGTCTCAGACCTGCCCGTAC
>CAZEXX010000209.1:6031-7159 GCA_964516885.1 uncultured Anaerolineales bacterium
ACTGTCAGACAGACGCCGGCTGTCACGCCGGATCAGGGTTGGGCGGCGGTCCCTGGCGCATCCGATCCCACCAGGTCTCTTCGGCTTCCTCACCCCAGAGGGACTCGATCCACCAGGTGGCGCCGGCCTCGGACCAGGCCGTCACCTGCTCCAGTGCTGCTCCTGCGTCGTCACCTGGCGTCTTGCCCTCGATGACAACATCCAGCGGGGTCGAGAGCTCTCTGCGGGCCTCGATCCACGAGCGCATCTCGCGGACGTCATCGGGGGTGGCGCTGCGGCCCGGCTTGCCGCTGGGCTTTACGTAGGGTAGCAGCCCGTCATAGCGGGCTACCCGCTGCATTGAACTTGGACGCGGCCAGGCACCAACCACCCAGATGGGAATCCGTGGCTTCTGGATGGGGGGCGTTAGCAGGAAGGGGACTTCGCGTGTGTCGATGGTGTAGTGCTTGCCTTGGTGTAGGAAACGCTCGCCGGCCCAGAGTCGCGTCACAATCTCAAGACCCTCGTCAACGAGCTCGGCCCGCTCTCGGCGGTCGGTGGCTTCACCGAACGCTGCGAAGCCGGTGTCCGGTGCGCCGAGACCAAGGCTCAGGATCACGCGCCCTCCGGAGAGGTGATCCAGAGTCGCTGTCTCTGCTGCCAGTCGCCACGGCTTGAAGCAGGAGACCGGCGTGAGCAGCGTGCCGAGGCGGATGCGCGACGTCCGCATCGCTGCCCCCGCCAGGCAGATCCAGGCGTCGTCGGCCCAGGGCACGTTGGAGAGGAAGAAGCCATCCCAGCCGACGTCCTCGGCCTCGACTGCGAAGTCGACGACCTGGTTCACAGGCCACGGTGGTATTACAAAGCCGTACTTCATCGCGTCATCCCTCCCCAAGTCTTGAGATGCCCAGCTTGGCTTTTGTCACCTCCAGTATACCATGTCTGTCTCTGGACGAGGAGACATTGCTAGGAGCCTGTATCACGTATGACGACATCATCTATGACGACACTGAAGCAATACAGCACGTTACTGAGTACCTATCTGCGCCCGATCAAGGCTGAAGTTGCGGCACTGGCCGTGATGTTGTTCAGCGGCATCGGGCTGCAGCTATGGACGCCGCAAATCCTGCGGGAGTTCATCGACCTGGC
>CAZEXX010000210.1:0-7106 GCA_964516885.1 uncultured Anaerolineales bacterium
AGCGGTTGTTGTTCTATTCCGGGCGCACGCACCGCGTGGGCGATGTGGATGATGGAACCACCGTTACGGATTGGATGGCGCAGGAGCGCGAGCGCGGAATCACGATCACCGCTGCTGTGATCACGATTCCCTGGCGGGACGCTCTTACGCGCCAGAGCGCGCAGATCAACATCGTTGATACGCCGGGACACATTGACTTCACGGCGGAGGTGCAGCGCAGTCTACGTGTGCTGGATGGCGGCGTGGTGGTCTTTGACGCGGTGGCGGGGGTGGAGCCTCAGTCTGAGACCGTTTGGCATCAGGCCGACCAGTACGCGGTACCGCGCATCTGCTTTGTCAATAAGATGGATCGCCCCGGCGCCGACCTTGAACGTACGCTGCGCATGATCCGCGAGAGGCTGAACGCGGAGCCGGTTGCCCTGCAGCTTCCCATCTATGAGGATGAGGTCTTTGTCGGCGTCGTGGATCTGATCCGGGAAGCAGCTCGGACTTATTCCGGAGAGGCAGGGGCTGAGCCGCAGCATGTGCAGATCCCGGAAGCTCTGTCCGCGCAAGTCCGTGCGGCCCGGGAGCAACTGGTGGAAGCTGTGGCTGCGACCGATGAGGCATTGACAGAAAGGTATCTGGAGGGTGAGACGATCGCGGAGCAAGCCTTGATTCGCGCACTGCGCAAGGCTGTGCTGGAGAACAAGCTGGTACCGGTGTTTATGGGTAGCGCGTTGCATAACCGGGGAATCCAGCCGGTGCTTGATGCCATCGTGCGCTATCTTCCCAGCCCCCTGGATGTGCCCAGCGCTGAGGGGGTGGATCCTGTTTCCGGGGAGTCGTTGGCGCGTGCTGCTGATCCCCAGGCCCCGTTGTGCGCGATGGCGTTTAAGGTGGTCAGCGATCCGTGGGTGGGACGGCTGTCATATCTGCGCGTCTATTCCGGCACGCTGGATGCCGGCACGCGCATGCTCAACACCACACGGCAAGAGCAGGAACGGGTCAGCCGCGTTTTGCGGATGTCTGCGCAGAAACGGGAGGACATCGGGACCTGCTGTGCCGGCGACATTGTCGCCGTGGTTGGCCTGAAGCATACGTACACCGGCGATACTTTGTGCGATCCGGATGGACCGATTCTGCTGGAGCGGATCAGCTTTCCGGAACCGGTGATCAGGGTTGCGGTTGCGCCGGTCTCTACGGTTGAGCAAGACAAGCTCTTTCGCGCTTTGCGCCGTTTGGCCGATGAGGATCCCACATTTCAAACTCGCTATGATACGGACACCGGTCAGACCCTTATCAACGGGATGGGTGAGCTGCATCTGGAGATTATCGTCGACCGCCTGCTGCGGGAGTTTGGTGTTGAGTGCTCGGTGGGTCCGCCGCAGCCGGCCTATCGTGAAACCATCACGCGGCGGGCCCGCGCCGAGGGACGCTACATTCATCAGTCAGGGGGCAGCGGCAGCTATGGCGTGGTGCGGCTGGCGATATCGCCGGGTTCACCCGGCGAGGGGTTCAGCTTTGAAAATCGGGCCCCAGTGTCTCAGCTTCCCTTGCTGTACGTTTCGGCGATTGAGCGCGGCATCCTGGGCGCGATGGAGGCCGGCGAGCTTGCGGGATTCCCGGTCACGGATGTCAGGGTCGTCGTGACCGGTGGCAGGTTCCACGAGGTCGACTCTCACCGCCGTGACTTCGAGATCGCGGGTAGTATGGCCTTCAAGGCCGCGGTTCGTCGTGCGTCTGCGATATTGCTGGAACCGGTGATGCAGGTGGCCACACAAGTGGGAGACGAGCATATCGGACCGGTTATCAAGGATATCTCAACGCGCCGCGGCACGGTCACCGGTGTGGAGTTTCAGACGGAGGGCCGTTACCTGGTCAAGGCTGAAGTACCGCTGCGCATGATGTTTGGCTATGTGACGGGACTACGTTCCCTGACCAGTGGACATGGGTCGTACACGATGCAGTTCGCGCATTACGAGCCGGTGGACACCGACATCGCCGAGGAGATCATCAGCGAGCAGCGGGTGGGCGGGCGACCCAGATAGTAGCGCTCAAGCGTGTTTTCGGGAAGGTCGCTATCTCCAACCGCCTCATGCTCGATTGCGCGTGGCGTCTACTTCGAGAATAGCTACCTACGACGCACAAGACCCGACGCGGTTCGGGGAAGGCCCTAAGGCCTGGGCTGCCACACTACGGCAGCATGAAAGCCCTTAGGCCCACGACGCGCCCACGTACTTTCGTCTTGCGTGGTGTGCGGCATATCACGGGATCTGCTTCCTGATATAGCGCACGCCTTCTATGCCTTCGAAGTCCGTGTCCTGCGTCCAGAGGATGGCATCGTTTGACTGTGCTGTCGCCAGTATGACGCTGTCGGCCATCGGTAGCTTGTGAGCCAGTGACAGCCGGGCGGCGTCCAGGGATAGCGTTGTGTCCAGATCGATGACGGTGCCCTGCAGCATCACGGCGACTGCCTGCAGCGCATCGATCGCGCCCCGCTGCTGCCAGACGCGCTTGAAGACTTCGTAGAGACTCAGTGACGGAACCAGCAGCTCCGATGTGTTGGCAATTGCAGGTGCGAAGTACTCCCGTCATCCGCCCGGACTGACCAGGTCTATAGCGGATCCGACTCCCGCTCGATAGTAGTGTCAATGCCCTTTAGAAAGCCACGCGCCTCTTCCATCGACTTGACAGGGATCATCTCGATGCGGTTGTCATAGAGGATCATTCTCACCTTCTGTCCTGGCTTCATATCCAGCTGCTTCCGGAAGCGGCTAGGTATCACTACTTGATACTTCGGTGATACTGTGACTGTCTCCATGTGCACTCCTCATCGATAGCTGCACCGTGATACGTAACTATACCCTATCCCATATGGTGCTGATCGTCAACGGGGCGTGCCTCTGGTTAATGGCGCAGCTGTCCGGATGTTGGGCCACCGGAAGAGGGGGGGCGTGATGCAGAAGGGAGTTCCTCTCTCCCCCGGAGTGGGGGAAAGGTCGAGGTATGGCGGCTTGGGCGCGGGCTAGTCGCTGGCGCGGCGGAGGTAGGCGACGGCACCGCCGAGACCCACCAGGAGGACAAGGGTGAGGGCGGCGAGCGTGCGGATGTTGTAGTCCACGCGGATGACGAGGGCCAAGCTGCCCAGGGCAAGGCTGATTCCGAGGGTGGTGGCCAGGCGTTGGAGGTGAGCGCGAATCAGGGTGGAGCGGGCATCCGGTTCCTCGATAGTCCGCTCTTGGGGCGGAGCAGAGCGGGCGGGACGCCGGGCATCGGAATGCCTTCGGTCCAAGACTGCGGAATCGGCCGAATCAGATATTGGTGCTGGTTCAGAAGTCGGGGCCGACTCGGAAATTGGTGCTGACTCAGAAGCCGGCGACTTCTGAGTCGCAGGCTCAAAGGGACGAAGGCGGTGGATTAGGTGTTGGAGGTCCCACGTGGCGGTTGCGGCAGCGACGGCGATCAGGGCCAAGAAGGGACGGCCCAGTCGCGCGGCTGCGTTGCCGGCCAGAATGACGGTGCCGGCGAAGGTGACGTTGCTCACCACGCGGCCCCAAGGTGGCAGGTCGGGGACCGGGATGGCGATCGCGAAGAGCCATAGAGCTGTCAGTGCCCAGAGCCACTCTCGGTGGCGGACGTAGGGCAGGCACAGTGCCAGACAGGTGACGACGAGTGTTGCGTAGGTGGTGGCCCTGATGAGGCGGAGCGGCTCGGTTTTCATATCTGCTTCGTTATGGGGTGGTAGGAGCGCCGCAGTCCGGTGCGCACCGCGGCGTCCAGCGGCTGGTCAACTTGCCAATCGATGACCGGGATGCCCAGGCGCTTGAGCTCATAGGTCCACAGGTTGCGTTGCGCACGCGCGATTCTGATCGCCATCTTCCCGATCTCGGTCTGCGGGATCCCCCGTTTCTCGAAATTGATGGGATCGGGACTGACAACAAGCACCTCATAACCACGGGCGCGGAGCCGGGATAGCACCGGCGGATCAGCCTCGCACAGCGGGCTGACCAGCACGATCTGTGATTTCGCGGGGTAGAAGCGCGTCGGAAGGTAGTCAAGGTTGTCGAAGACCATGCTGCCGCCCACGCGGGCGCCGGCCAGGGCCTGCAGGATGCGCTGGCGCTGGCGTTTGCCGTAGCCCGGGAAGGTGCGTTCCAGTCCCCGGCCATAGATAAGCAGCCCGACGCGGTTGCCGTCGGCCAGGAACATATCCGCCAGGGCTGCGGTGGCCTCTACCGCGCACTCGAAGAGCGAATCCCCGTTGGCCATCACGTTGTTGCGTTCCCGGGCGTCCAGGATCAGGCCGACGTCGGCGATGCGCTCCTGCTCGTACTCATTCACGAAGATCTCGCGGGGGTGTCTCGCGCTCAAACGCCAGTTAATCCAGCGCTGTGGGTCTCCCAGTTGGTATGTACGTACGCCGAAGAAGTCGGTGCCGCTGCCGGCTTTCCGTGAGGCGATGGGCCCGGCGAAGCCGCGGGTCCGCAACGGGCGGATCGGAATCCGCCGCATTGAGGGGACACCGGGGAGGATCGCGAGCCGGCTGACGTGTGTGTAGTACCGCCGGCGGCTGAAAAGCCCCATGTGCTCGTGGATCTGTATCTGAGTGCCGGGGAAGCGGTAGGTGCCGCGCTTCCCGGTCACGGTGTAAGTCTGGGTGCACGTCTCACCGGCACGCAGGGTGCGGACTGTGCTTGTTTCGCCGTCCGCGATGGTAAGGCCCGGCGGCACGGTGTCGGCAATCGACAGCTCGTCGAGATCCTGTGACCCTGTATTGGTCACGGCGAGCGTGATCTTGACCTCGTCCTCGAGCTTGACGTAGGCGTCACTCACTGTGCGCCGCACCTCCAGCGAGGGCGGCGTAGGGTGGTAGAGCAGGACGGCCATCAGATAGCCCACCAAAGGGAAGGCAATCGCGATCACGGTGCCGTCAAGCAGCCCGAGGCCGGCGATGATGAGGCCGTAGAGCAAAAGGCCCAGGAGCAGGCTTCGCCGAAAGCTCAATGCGCGCCGCCGGGTAGCTCGGTTCCTTGGAGCACCGGTACCGGCACGGCACGGTCAATCTCTCTGATTACGTCGCCGGCGGCGCGTTGATCGGTCCAGAGATCCGGCTCAAGGATCAGGCGGTGGGTCAAGGACGGGTAGATAAAGCGCCGCACGTCATCGGGGATGACGTAATCGCGGCTCTCCATCGCGGCCCAGGTGCGGGACAGTTTCAGTAGCGCGAGCCCGCCGCGCGGGCTTGCGCCCACGGCGACGTGGCGGTGGCGCCGGGTGGCACGCACCAGCTCGACCATATAGCGCTCGACGTCGGCATCCACGTGGACTCCCTCGATGACGCGCCGCATCGCCAGCAGGCCTTCTGCACTGGTCACGGATCGGAGCGAAACTGTGTCGCTCCGACGCTCGCGGCGGCGGCGCAGGATCTCCTGCTCCTCATCGGCGTTGGGATAGCCGATCGACAGCTTGACCATAAAGCGGTCCAGCTGCGCCTCAGGTAGCGGGAAGGTGCCTTCGTACTCGATGGGGTTCTGGGTGGCGATGACGATGAAGGGATCGGGGAGTTTGAGTGTCTCACCCTCCAAGGTCACCTGGTATTCCTGCATAGCCTCGAGCAACGCCGACTGTGTCTTGGGCGATGCACGGTTGATCTCGTCGGCCAGGATGATATTGGCAAAGAGTGGGCCCTTGCGCAGCTCGAAGGTGTTGTGCGTGCGGTCGTAGATGTAGCCGCCCGTGATGTCACCGGGCAGCAAGTCCGGCGTGAACTGGATGCGCTTGAACGAGAGCCCCAACGCGGTGGCAAAGCTGTTGGCGATCAGCGTCTTGGCAAGGCCGGGATAGTCCTCCAGCAAAACATGCCCGCCGGTCGAGAGACAGGCCGCCAGGATCTGGCGCAAGACGTCGGTCTTGCCGACGATGGCACGCTCGACCTCGTCAATGACCCGCTGTGCGATCACGGGAATGTCGTTGATGGTCAAATCATTAGTATTCGGGGTAGGGGATCGGTTCATTGGCTTCCTCCGCCTGCTTCATTCTGAGCTGTGCTTCCACGTATCGCAGCGCGGGTTCCAGATCGAGCGCGACGGTGTGGCTAGCTTTTTTGGGAAAACTTGTGCCTAAGACAAACGACTTCAGCCGGCTTAATAGGCTCGGCGCGCGGGGGAGCCCGTGATAGGTTGCGGCCTTGATGTAGACGTTCAGGTCAGCGGGGATCTCGATCTCGCCGGCCTCGATGCGATGTGCGATTTCCCGGGCGGTCAGCCGCTGTTCGTGGGCGATCACCTGCAGGATGAGCTGACCGATCTGTTGCTGGATACGCCGCTGTGAGTAATCCCCTTTGCTGGTCAGCTCCAGTCTCCTATACCAGGCTGCCGCTGTGCCTTCCGGAGGCGCTGATGTGAGCTGATGCCTCTTGATAGGCGGCGGCTCACGGCTCAGGCTGCGGGCCGCTGCGTAGATGGCAACGGCGATGACGGTGGCCAGAAGGTAGGACTGGGGGAGAGCATCCAACACTGCGCCGAAGACCCAGGCCAGGTACGCCACTGGGGTGATGACGGCATCCCGGATGAAGTTCTCCATCAAGAACATTAAGGGCAGTCCCAAGGCTGCAATGAAGCCTGCCATGAAGAGGATGCGCTTGAGCTTCGCGTAGGGGTCGGTCATGAAAGCGAGCGGTCCTCGCAGGCGCGGACAATGGCGCGCAGACTGGCGATGGCGTCCTGCTCATCCTGGGGCGTCGTAGCGCTGCTGCCGTAGCGGGCCGTCTCGAAGAGCCGGGTGAGGGTCTGGACCGGGCGCCGGGGCAGTCTGGCCCGCACCAGTGCATCGGTGAATTCGCGGGCCGTCACGGTGCGGTTGCGCCGCAGACCACGGGCATCCCTCACGACGCGGCTCATTTCGGCATAGCAGCGCAGAATGGTGTTCTGCAGGTCCCCGCCGCCCTCGAGTTCTGTGAGCGCTGTCCGGGCGTGCAGCGCCAGATCATCCAGTCCGGCCGGTGCAGCTTCGCGGTTCTTGCGGACCTGGTTGATGATGACGAGGAGGATGAACGCTGCAAGCAGCCCAAGGGCCAGGCTCAATCCGCGACCAATCCACGGCGAGATCCGTCCGGCCTGGAAATC
>CAZEXX010000211.1:0-2771 GCA_964516885.1 uncultured Anaerolineales bacterium
CGGTCATCCTCCTCGTCCTGGGCCAAGTCGGTGGTGTGATCTACCTCAACGTGACATTTGTGCTGGCCGCCGGGCTGTTGCTGTGGATTGTGGACGCGACTATCCTGTGGTTCGCTGTCAAGACCTTCCGCCGCAGCGAGATCATCGCCCGGCTGTAGAGGTATCCCCGAAACATCACAATTGGAGCTAGACCAGTGCCACAGACACTATTCACTCTAGGTGCGTTCGCTGTCATCTTCGACGTGCACCAGCGTGTGCTGCTCTCGCACCGGCGTGATATGGACGCGTGGAACCTGCCGGGCGGCGGGGTGGATGGAGTCCGGAGAGACGCCGGTCGAGGCTGTTATGCGCGAGGTCACGGAGGAGACCGGGCTTGAGGTCGCCGTCGATCGCCTGGTCGGTGTCTACACCAACGCCCGGCGCGACGACA
Source organism: uncultured Anaerolineales bacterium (assembly GCA_964516885.1). Lineage (GTDB taxonomy): Bacteria > Chloroflexota > Anaerolineae > B4-G1 > SLSP01 > PWVB01. The sequence goes on from CAZEXX010000211.1 coordinate 431, forward strand.
TCGTCTTCACCTTCGTCTGCCACGTCACCGGCGGGGCACTCCAGCTCACTGAAGAGTCCAGCGAACATCGCTACTGCACGTTGACTCAGATCCCACGAAATGTCACGCCGAAGCACGTCGAGCGCATCAGAGAGGCCTTGAAGGGCGGCGACCGGCCGATCTTCAGGCGCCAATCCGGGCCCACAACAGGTGAGTGGCTTCAGCACCTCGACGAGGAAGCTCTACACTCCGCATCAGCCGAGGACTAACGAGGGCGGACATCACCAGACGCTACAGAACCTACGGCATCGACGGTTCGACGGTCTCGAAGATCGGTTTCGGCTGCCATCACGAGGGCGTGAGACAGGCAACGGCATCACGAGGAGCGCCCACTTCTACCGGCCCTGGCGCGTCGCGCTGGGCCAGGCTGACGCCCTACCCGCACCATGTGAAACCGCACAGCCTGCGGAGCGGCTGTGCGGTCGTTCAGTTTACACTGTGTACGCAGCTAACGGATTACTCCGACGCTGCGCCCTTGCCTATGTGCGACCCAAAGCCCGAAAAGGCCGGCCGCTACCTCTCTCTAGAGAGGCTGTACGTCGACGGCCTTCAAACCCTTGGGTCCCTGCTCCACCGAGAACTCAACGCGCTGGTTCTCCTGCAGCGAGCGGAATCCCCCGCCTGTAATGGCTGAAAAGTGGACGAAGACATCATCCCCCGAATCGCGGCTGATGAAGCCAAAGCCCTTAGCATCGTTAAACCATTTGACGGTACCATTTTCTCGTTCGCTCACTTCTGTACTCCTTAGGAAAAGAAAAATCTTTGACATAGGCGAAGCAGCAAGGGCATGAAAAAAGGACCCCCCAGTCTCCGCAAGCCTGGGCAGTCCCTTATGTACAGCCAAAACCTACTTCGTCTCCAAGGAAAGTATACCACTTACTGGCTAGAGCGCAAGCACCAAGTAGGGAGATCGGCGTGTCTTCCTCGAAGAATATACGCTGGACGTCGCCAGCAGGCCGTGAGCGCGAACCTCGGGGTACAGAGCCCCCCTCTCACCCCTGCGGGTGATTCTCCCCGGAGGGCGAGGAGCCCGAAGTTCTGGACAACGAGAGCGATGGCTCAGTGTTTCTACGAAGCCGGCACCACGACCAGTCCATCGCCATGCTCGGCGACCTCGATCCACGTAGGGCGTTCCTCTGGCGTGACGTTAGGCGTGTGAAGGGTCATCAGCAAGCGTCCGTCGAAGGCGCGGAAGAGCATACCGTGCCCCCCATCCTTGGCAAACAACGGGGCCGGAGATTGACGCCAGGGGCCTCGGATGTCACCGGTCTCGGAGGTGGCATACCCCATAGCATAGCCCTGGGAACCGAAGCTGGACCAGAGCATCAGCAATTGCCCGCCGCTGACACGGTAGAGAAACGGCCCATCGGTCACGCGGTTGTTCCGGCGGCCATGGCCGGAGAACGGCTTCGACCAGACAGCAGCAGAAGCGCAGAAGAGTAGCGTCGGCCCACCCGCTGCGCTTCGGAGATCCTCAGTCAACGGCATAGCGACCATCCCGCCATCCTCCACCTGTAGCCACTCGTGACAGAAGACCATCCACGGCTTCCCGGCGGCGTCGATGTAAAGGGTGCCGTCAAGACACTCCCAGTCGCGCGGCGTGACAGGCCCATCGCTGTGCGGGCGGTAAGGGCCTTCCGGCTGGTCGGCCACCAGAATCTGGGTGCCCCTTTGGCGCCCGTCAAGGGCAAAACTGGCAAACAAGTAATATCGCCCCTGCCAGACATGGCACTCCGGTGCCCAGAACTGGCCGTTGGACCAGAACTCCGCCGGCGGTCGGAACGCCGCGATGGGACCCTCCCAATTCGCCAGATCTCGGCTGACGTAGCAGTCAAATCCCGGCCCCGACCCAGAAGTGGCGTTCTTCCCGGTGGTGCCGAAGAGCAGGTAGCGGCCTTCGTCCGGCAGGGCCAGAACGAAGGGATCGCGGATGTGAATGTCGCGTGTCTCCAGCATAATCACCTCGCGTCAGTTCTTTACCCAGCGGGCCCACGCAGCGACCCGCCTGAAGCCCAGCCTCTGATAGACCAGCTCATACTGTCGATACTCAGTGATAGGGTCGGCAATGACGTTGTGAACGCGGTGATCAACGCACGTGTTGATTACCTGTGCCAGCATCTGCTCAAGCCTGCGATGATCGGGCGTATGGATGTAGTGTACCACAGCCGTCGATTTGCGCGCAGACACGCCGCAACCAGTCGCCCGGTCTACCCACCCCCACGTGCGCCCTGCCCGCACTTGCCGAAGTCGCGACCTGTGCTAAGCTAGTCGTACTGGCAACTGCCCCGCAATTGGCGATGGT
>CAZEXX010000211.1:2871-7059 GCA_964516885.1 uncultured Anaerolineales bacterium
TCCATGGCTGCCGAGATGGCCACGCGCGGCTTTGAGGTCACACTGTACAATCGGACGGCGGAGAACATCGAAGCCATCCGCCTCACCGGCAGCATAGAGCTCACCACGGAAGATGGTCGCCGGCTCACAGGAGATCTAGAGCGCGTGACCGCGGATCTGGGCGAAGCCTTGACTGGTGCAGACCTCATTATGGTGGTCATTCCGGCCAGTGGACATCGTGCTGTCGCTCTGGGCGCCGCGCCGCATCTCACGGATGGCCAGATCGTGGTACTCAACCCGGGCCGGACGGGCGGCGCACTGGAGTTCGCCCAGGGCCTGCGTGAAGGTGGCTGCACAAGCCATCCCGTCATCTGCGAGGCCGAGACATTTCTCTTTGCAGCTCGCAGCATGGGCCCCGCACAAGCCCGTATCTTCCGCACCAAGTACTCGGTGCCGGTGGCCGCGCTCCCCGCTACTCACACCGAGAAGGCCCTCGGCGTCATCAGGCAGGTCTATCCGCAGTTCATCCCGGCACTGAGCGTGTTGCACACCAGTCTGAACAACATGGGCGCCGTCTTCCATCCCGCCCTGACCCTGTTGAATGCCGGGTGGATCGAGAGCACACACGGTGACTTCGAATTCTACATGGACGGCGTCACCCCGGGTACCGCAAAGGTCCTGGAAGCGCTCGATCGCGAGCGGGTCACCGTCGCCGCCGCGTGCGGCATCCGCGCGCAGACCGCCCGAGAGTGGCTGCATCGTGCTTATACGGCCGACGGCGACAGCCTCTACGAGGCTATGCGCGCCAATCAGGGCTATCGCGGGATCAAGGCCCCTAACCGCCTGCAGCATCGCTACATATTCGAGGAAATCCCCTGCAGTCTGATTCCTATGAGCGAGCTCGGTCGCCAGTACGGTGTCGATACCCCCACCATACACTCCCTCATCCACCTCGCCACCATCATCCACGGTCGGGATTTCTGGCGGGAAGGCCGCACCTTGGATCGGCTGGGCATCAAGGGGCTATCGGTCCAGGAACTGCACCGTTACGTCGACACCGGGGAACGCTAGGACACCAGAAGGGAGCATCAATGCGGATTCTAGCAGGCGCTCTGGCAGACTGCGTCCACGTAGCCGGCGTGCACCATTTCCTGGCACTGGCACAGCGCCTCGGGCATGAAACCCTCTTCACCGGCCCGGCAACCGATGCCGAGAGCTGGGCAGAGATAGCGCGGGAGTACCAGCCCGACGTCATCGGTGTGAGCTATCGTCTGACGCCGGAGAATGGCCGGCGCGCACTGCGAGACTTCTGGTCGATCATGCAGGCTGCCGGCCTCGCCGATCGCTCCTTCGTCTTTGGCGGTACCCCACCGGTCGCCGCGGTGGCACGCGGTATGGGGATCTTCGAAGCCGTCTTCGACGGCAGCGAACCCACGTCGGCCGTCATCCACTACCTGCAAGGCACCCGAGAAGAAGGGTCCGTACTAACGCCGCCCCCACAGACCACCCTCGAACGCATCCACTGGAAGGCACCCTACCCGCTCCTCCGCCACCACTTCGGCCTGCCGGCCGAGACCATCGAGCCGACCATCGCCGGGATCGCCCACATCGCAGACGCCGGCATGCTAGACGTGATCTCGCTGGGGGCGGATCAGGACGCACAGGAGCACTTCTTCCGGCCAGATCTTCAAGATCCCAAGCGCAAGGGTGCCGGCGGCGTGCCACTGCGGAGTGAAGCCGACTTGGCGCGGCTGTATGCCGCAGCGCAGCGCGGCAACTTCCCCTTGATGCGCTCCTACTCCGGCACCGCGGACCTGCTCCGCTACGCCGAGGTGCTCCACCGGACAATCCACAACGCCTGGTGCGCCACGTCGCTCTTCTGGTTCAACGCAATGGACGGCCGCGGCCCGCAGGACCTCGAGACCTCGATCCGCGCGCATCAGGCCTTGATGGCCTGGCACGGCCGGCGCGACATCCCGGTGGAGGGCAACGAACCCTACCACTGGGGCATGCGCGATGCACCAGACGTGATCTCCGTGGCGGTATCTTATCTCTATGCGCACAACGCCCGCAAGGCCGGCGTCCAAGACTACATCACGACCTACATGTTCGAGAGTCCGCCATTGCTCTCCAACCGCATGGACCTGGCCAAAGCACTGGCCCAGATCCGGATGGCCGAGGGCTTCGCCGGCGACAGCTTCCGCATCTGGCGTCAGACGCGGACCGGTCTGCTGAGCTATCCTGTTGATCCGGCCCGTGCGCGGGCCCATCTCGCCGAGTCGGTGTATCTACAGATGGCGCTGAACCCCGCCATTCTGCACGTCGTGGGATACTGTGAAGCGGACCATGCGGCTACGGCCGACGAGGTCATCGAATCCGCCACGATGGCACAACAGGTCATCGAGACGGCGCTCAGCGGGCAGCCGGATATGCTGGCGGATCCCATCATCCAAGAGCGTACCGAGGAACTCGTGAGCGAGGGTCTTGTGCTCATCGATGCCATTCGCAGCCTGGGGGAGACAGACGCCGAGGACCCGCTCAGCGACCCGACGACTCTGGCGCGGGCCGTCAAGACCGGGTTGCTGGATAGCCCGCAACTCCAGCGCAACCGCTTCGCCCAGGGCAAGATCCGCGTGCGCGCGTTTGACGGTGCCGTCGTAGCTGTGGATGGGGAGAATCGCCCGCTCTCCGAGCGCGAGCGCGTCGCAACCGTACTGGCACGGGCATAGAGATCACTGCCATCTGCGAGCTTTGGGGCTTTCCGTCAGGCCCAAAGCTCTGCTCCCTCTAACACGCCGCCAAGACATCCCGGAGCGAATCCCGCGCCAGGACGTGGGGCTCGGCGTCGCCGGCCTCGTTGGGCCAGCGGATCAGCCGGATCTCGCCGCCGGAGATTTCCAGGCCGGTGATATCGCCATCCTCATAGCAGCAACACCCGGTGTTGAAGTAGCAGGGCTTCGCCAGCCGGTGACCGTACTCATCCGCCGAGCCCGTGCGCGTGGCCGCGCTAGGCTCATCCGTCCTGAGCCACTCCAACTTGGCCAGCAGCAGCGCCTGGGCCTCAAGCTGCGCAGGAGTCGGAGGAACGTCAGCGACCAGCTCCAGCCGGGCCAATTCCTCGGCAGTCTGCTCAGCGTGGGACAGGGACCGGAAGACCGGCCGGTGGGTATGTCCGGCGATCAAGACCACGCCGGACTGCCGTGCGGCCCACGCATAGATCGCACGGTTCAACTCGTGGCTCAGATCCCAGCTCGTGGCCGGCGTGTTGGTTGACGCACCCGTCAAGCGCTGGAAGGGGCGCCACAGATAGCGGATCACGAGCCGTGAGAGCCACGACCACCGGTCACTGGGTGCATCACCCTGATGCCCGTGGACGACGAAGAGCGATCCCAGCGGCGTGTCCCCGTCCAAGACATCGATCAGCAGGCTCTCGTGAATCCGAAGCGCCGGGGGGCCATAGACCGGGTCGAGGAACGTGTGGACGCGGGCCGGGTACTGCCACTCGTCATCGTGGTTTCCCCAGATGCGAATGTAGCGTCCCGTCCTGTGGAACGGTGCCTCCAGCGCATAGCTGCGTGGATACGCCTTCAGCACCGCCGCAGGTCGCTCCTCCCACAGCTCCTCAACGTCGCCGATCAGGACCAGCGTATGACCCAACCGGTTGTAGTACGCCAGGGCCGCGTCAAGAGCCCGCTCGGTGCAGCGAAAATCGTCGGCGCGGTTACGCGCGCCGCGGTGCAGATCGGACAGGAAGACGTAGCGATCCGTGACCGCATCCAGGGTCACGCGCAGCCCCTCAGCCCGCCGTCGCAGCGCCCGCTGGTAGACAGCGTCATAGGCGGTCGCCACCCGCGCCTGATACGCATCCTCTGATGGTGACATTTCGGCTGCCTTCAACAGCTCCTCCCTTCCAGGGATAACCCACCTACAAAGCACAAGCGCCGTCGTGCTCCGAGAAGGCCCTAAGGCCTCGCCCGAGCGGACTCGGGACGAAAGCCCTTAGGCCCCCGGCGCGCGCACGCATTCCCGTTCTGCGCGGCGTGCGCCAGGGAACGTAGCATCTATTCCCAAATATGCCCCACTTTCACGCGTCCACCAATTCCTGGTAGATGCGGACGATATCCCGCATCCCCGGAAGCATACTTGCCAACATGTCCATCACCGGCAGACCATAGGGGCATCGCTCCTCACAGATCCCACACCGCGTGC
>CAZEXX010000212.1:0-7013 GCA_964516885.1 uncultured Anaerolineales bacterium
TGACGCTCTGCCTATGGTGATAGTAGCAGCGTCTCCACTGAGGTCAATGTTGTTGTTGGCAGCTTCCTGGTGTACGGCTTGCTCGATGGAATCATCCTGGTCAGGAAGACGCGATGCGCGCCGCGCGCCCTCGCGGGAGGCGTTGGTGATGGTGATGTAGGTCTGAAAGGCGCGACCGAAGTCGATGACGCCCATCAGAAAGAGCGCCAAGATGAAGAGCACGAGTGCGAACTCGACAAGGTTGGCACCTCGTTGTGCGCGGTCAGGCTGCCGAGCCCTACGCTGATGTCGCTTCAGTCTGTTCATACGCACCTCGTTATTCAAGGACAGCTTTGCCATCGATCAGACGTTCGCGGACGAAGGCTCCCTCGGGCACTAGCCGGAAGTGAGCGCCATCCAGGGCGTATTCCATATCCACCGTAGTGCGCCCGGCGCGATTCTTCTCCACGGTCATCACCAGCCAGTTGCGCATGGCCTCCGCGTCGGAGAGATTGTAAATGAGGTGCTCACGGCTGACGATATCGTACTTGTTGTTGAGGACAATGCCGATATCCGCTTCGTACTGCAGCGCCGAACTGCCGCGCAGGTCGGCGAGCCGCATCCGCTGACCTTGCAGGCTGGGTCGATCGGCGGCTGCGATAGCGACGACCGGGACACCCAGGGTCAGAGCCAACTCCTTGAGACCGTGGGAGAGCTGGGTGGTGAGTTCGTCCTCGCTCAGGTATAGGTCGCGACTGAAGGCGATTTTCTGCAGGTAATCGACCACCACGAGAATCCGGTTTGTCTCCGAGGTCTGCAGTTCCTCCACCCAGCGTTGGATGTCCCGCAGCGTGGTGTTTGAGCCGCTGGCCCGGGCCAGGATCAGGCGATCGGCGTAGGAGTCGATGGTACGCAGCATGTCGGCGTAGCGCCGATCCCGTCGCAGCAGCGAGATCAGGCCGCTTGCCTCCACGGGGCTGAATGTGAGCTGCCTCAGTTTGCGGAGTGTGAGGGAGTCGTTACCGTCCGCGTCCCTCTCGGCGCTCTCCAGACAGATCAGGCGCGACAGCAGGTGGGTCCTATCGTGTTCATAGCAGATGTAGATGGCCTTGGTGCGGGCATCTGCGAGCACCGCATTGCGTGCCATCTGCAAGGCCAGGATGGTCTTGCCCACGCCGTAGGGCCCCCCGATGACCATGAGCTCACCGGGTCGCAACCCGCCGTTCAGGATCTCATCAAGGGGGCGGAACCCCGTGGCCAGCGGCCGGAACTGCGATAGACTGCCGGACTTGGCCATTGCCTCGAACTCGTCCATCACTTGAGTCACCGAGGCCGGCCCGGGTTGCTCTCGAAGCCATTTCTGTTGTGTGCTCATTCTGCTCTCCCCCTGCAGACCGACCGACGATCCTTCTGGTCCAGCAGCTCGTGGATAGAATCAAGAAACCCGGTTTCTAAGAATAGAATAACGACCGTTTTGCGCCAGGCTAGCGCAACCAATGACCAGAAACCGGGTCTCTCAGACCCACAAAGCAGTTCTCTGACAGCGCGCCGACTGCCGTCAGCGCGCCGACTGCTGTCAGCGTGGCGTCTACCGCCCGTGGCGAGCGTATGCGCGATCCGGATTGAACATCGTCGGAGGCAGTCTGATGCCTGCAGCTTCAATCTTGTCCATGAACTTAGGGCGGATGCCGTGGGCCGTGAAGTAGCCTTCGACCTTTCCCTTGCGGATATCGGTTTGGATGAAGCTGAATATGTCTTGCATCACGATCACATCGCCCTCCATGCCCTGGACTTCGGTGATCTTCACGATCTTGCGCGTTCCATCCGCCAAACGATTCAGATGCACGACCAGGTCAAAGGCCGAGGCGATCTGCTCCAGAATCGCGCGCAGCGGGAGCTCCATCCCCGCCATCAATGTCATCGTGGCGATACGACTGAGCGTATCTCGCGGGGTGTTGGAGTGGGCCGTCGTTATCGAGCCGTCGTGGCCTGTGTTCATCGCCTGGAGCATGTCCAGAGCCTCGCCACCGCGCACCTCACCCACGATGATGCGGTCCGGGCGCATGCGGAGCGAGTTGATCACCAGCTGCCGGATAGTGACCTGGCCCTTGCCCTCGATATTCGGTGGGCGGGACTCCAGGCGTACGACGTGTCGCTGACTCAGCTGCAACTCGGCCGAGTCCTCGATGGTGACGATACGCTCTTTTGCCGGCAGGAATCTGGAGAGCGCGTTGAGTACGGTGGTCTTTCCGGTGGACGTACCGCCCGAGACGACGATGTTCATCCGGGCCCGTACACATGCCAGCAGGAAGTCGGACATATCGCGGGTCATCGTGTTGAGCCGGATGAGGTCCTCCGGATCGAAGATGGCCTTGGCAAACTTGCGGATGCTGATGCTGGGGCCATCCAGAGCAAGCGGCGGGATGATGATATTGACGCGTGAGCCATCGGGCAGGCGCGCATCGACCATGGGGCTGCTCTCATCGATCCGGCGCCCGAGCGGCGTGACGATCCGGTCGATGACGTGCATGACCTCGTCGGTATCCCTGAATCGCACGTCGGTCTCCTCCAGGATGCCGCTACGTTCGACGAAGATCATATCGGCCCCATTCACGAGGATTTCCGTGATGCTCTCATCCCTGAGGAAGGGCTCAATGGGACCATAGCCCAGCACATCCGCCACGATCAGCTCGAACAACGCGCTGCGGTCGCCCCTGCTCATCGGTAGACGCTCTTCCTGGAGCGTTTCGACGAATATCTGCTCAAGGGCGCGGCGCACGCTGGCGGCATCGTTTGTGTCGATGCCCGGGGTCAGGTCGGCGAGCAGTCGACGCTGAACGCGCTCGCGCACCCGGCTGTAGGATTGGTTCTGAGGGACCGGGCTCCGTTTGGCACCTGCCGTCTGGCTCAATGGCTGGGGGCGCGGTTCCGGTTCACTGTGCTGGGTCTTGCGTCTGCGCATCGTTAGCTCCTACTTGATCCAGATGGGATCGTATTCGTCCCATGCGGTGTTGCTGATGTTGATGACCTCACTGCCGTCGGCATTCATGGTGTAGAGCTGTTTCAGACCATTGCGGTTGGACCAGAAGACGATCCTGTCGCTTTCCGGCGACCAGGTCGGGTGACGCTCCCACTCCCAGGGATTGGGCGTCAGAGGCTGTGGTCCGGCGCTGCTCTCCACGTTGACGACCCAGATATCATCGCTGTCGATCGCGCCGCTGACGAAGGCGATAGTCGACCCGTCAGGTGACCAGACGGGGTCAGATGTCAACGCATCCAGCCAGGTGAGCTGTGTGAACCAGGTCCCGCTGCCGTCGCGTTGGTCCACCGGGATGGTGATGAAGATCTGGTGGTTCGGATCCTCGCCGCCGGGGCTCTGCACGAAGGCGAAGCGATCACCCTCGGGGGCGTAGCGCTCCTGGTCCTCAAGGTCCTCAAACTGATCCCTGAGACTGGCACTGCGCCCCAGCCTCTGCCGGTTGGTCCCATCGGGGTCCATAACCCAGACCTCGCCGAGGTTGGGGTAGTCTGCGATAAAGGCAATCTTGTTCTTGTAGACCGAGAGCGGGCGCGGCGTTGCCGGCGGGCCCGCATAGGCCGGCCTGGGCGTCGCCGTGGGTACCGGTGTGGGCGTCGGCGTGAGTAGCGGTCGCACGTAGAAGAGGCGTCCTTCCACGAACGATTTGTCGATGACGGGAAGAGCCTCAGCCTTCAGGTAATGCTCATAGGCCAGGTAATTGTCCCGCGCCTCTCGATAGAGGTCGCCACTGCGGACGTAGGATTCATACAACAGCTTCAGCACCGTGTCGCCCAGATAGTCGGGTCGTGTATCGTAGACGATGCGCAACGCTGCTGCGGCGTCGGTCCATCGCTCCTCGTAGTAGGCCGTCTGGCCCTCCAGGTAAAGCTTGAGAAGCTGGCGCTCGCGGCCCACAGTTTGGTTTCTGGGGTCCAGTGACAGTGCCTGGGAGAAATAGCCCATAGCGACGGAGAGCTCCTCCAGCTTCGGCGGTTCGCGTTTGACGATCTCATCCCCGAGGCCGAAGTAGAGCTCGACGAGCCGACCCTCGACAAGCTCCTGTTCGAAGGTCACATTGCGCTCTCGGACAGCTTCGTACCCGGCGATAGCAGCCACAACGTCGCCAATATCATAGGCCGCGTTTGTCTCCGCGAAGAGCTGCTCAAACTCCTTTGCACCGGCAATCGCCGCCATGCGCCTGTCGATGTCGCGGAAGCCGGCGCGTAACTCGGAAAGCTCCAGGTAACTCTCCATAGCTGCATCGACATCGCCGGCGTCATCGAGTGCAACGGCTTCGGCATACAATGTCTCGACCAGCTGCTCTTCCTCGATGATGGCCATAGCCTGAAGCGCTTCCTCGTTGGCAGGTTCGCTTTCCAGGATCTCGGTGTAGCGTAGCTCGGCTGCGCTCAAGTCGCCGGCCTCCAGAAACGCACGTGCCTCGACCAAGAGCTGCTGCATGCGCTGTGTTTCCTGGGCTTGGAGGATGATCGGCTGCACACGCTCCATAAGCAGCGTCCCACCGGTGAATACAAGATACCCAATCGCGGCGATGATGGCCAGCCTCAGTACCACGGGCCAGAAACGCAAGGTCGTCCAGCGCGCACGGACGCGCCGGCCGGCATCGATGCTGGCATGCAGCTGAGCTTGCTGAAGTGCCTGCTGGGCTAGAGAGCTATCGGGATATCTGCGCTGCAGCTCCTCAAAGGTGCTGATCGCCTCTTCCCACTCACCTTTTTGGAGCTGGCCCTGTCCTGTGGCGTAGAGGGGATCATCACGCCCGGTTGGAATTGAGTCTGCCAAGAATGTCACGGTACCTACATCTCCTTAACTGTTGTGCCGAGGGCTGCCCAGCAGCCTGTCGGAAAAGCCTAGAAATCCGGTGGTTGTGCATAGGACAACGGCCGTGCTGCGCGAAAACCTCTGGCCATCAATGACCAAGAAACGGAACTCTCAGTTGCACAAAGCTGTTCTCCGACGGCAGGCTAGAGTCCACTCAGAGCGTCGAAGATTCTGGGCACACCAGGCCCCAACAAGACCACAAGGAGCGCTGGGAAGATCAGGAAGACCAGCGCGAAGACCATTTTCACACTCGCCTGACGCGCCAGCTCCTCTGCGTGCTGCCGGCGCCGCACCCGAACCTGGGCAGCTTGCACGTGCAGCGTGTGGGCGATGCTGACACCCAATTCGGTTGACTGAATCAGCACCGCTACAAAGGTGGCGAGGTCACGCACACCAGACCGATCCGCCATACGCTGAAGCGCCCTGTTGCGCGGCGTTCCAACGCGGATCTCCAGGATAGCGCGCTCGAATTCCTCGGTCAGTGCGTTGTCCCAGTGCTCGGCGACACGCACCATTGCGGTATCCAAAGCCAGCCCGGCGTCGACGCTGACACTGAGTAGATCCAGCGCGTCCGGAAAGGCGCGCTCGATCTCGTGTTTGCGCCGATCGGCGCGACTTCGGAGCCACAGCCGCGGCACCACGTATCCGAGAGCTGCGATGCCAAGTGTGTTGCGGATGAGGGTGACCGTCTCCCCCAGCGCCAGGGTGCCGAGAAAGTGCATAACGACCAGGTACGCGCCGCCAAAGAGGAGGCAGACCAATATCTGAATCCCCAGAATGTCCGGCGCAGTCAAGCGCCCGGGCGATCCGGCTTCCAGCAGCCGGCGCTCGATGCGCTCCACGTCCTTCACCGGCGTCAGTGCGCCGATCGAGCTAATAGTCTTCCTGATCAGGGGGAAGAGCGCGCGGCGCAGGAATGACTTCTCCATCTCAGCATCTTCAATAATATCGCGCCCCTGCAGGTAGCCGGATAGCCGTCCTTCCTCATCTGTCCGGGCCTTCGACGGCGAGAATGCCAACCAGGCCAGGGCCACGGCCAGGGCGATAAGAGCGGCAAAGGTGAATGGAGATCCAATCGTGTCGGCCTGGATCAGGGACTGGATCAGGGACTCGAACAGCGATTCGAACAGCGATTCAACGGCCTGAAGGCTCATGACCTACACCTCGATGTCGACAATCTTACGGATGACCAGGAAACCGAGTATCTGCATCACGACGGCTGAGATCGGCAAGATCCTGACCCAGCCCGGCTTAAAGAGATCGCTGATATATTCAGGGTTGATGAAGAAGATAGCGAGCCCCGTAATTGCCGGGAGCATTGCGAGCACAAAGCCGGTGAACCGTTGTTGAGAGGTCAGCACACGGATCTCATTCAGCATGTAAAGCCGGTCGCGAACGGTCTCGCTGATGATGTCTATTGTCTCCGCAAGATTGCCACCCGTCTCGGCGTGAACACTGATGGCAACCACCAACAGGTTGAAGTCTTCCGACCCGATCCGCGCGACCGCATCCTCCAACGCTCGCGTGATCGGAATCCCCAGGTTGACCGCGCGAATCACCTTGGCGATCTCGGTGGACATAGGCGGGGGGAGGTGTGTCACCACGAGGTCGAAAGCTTGGTTAAGCCCGTGACCCGCGCGGAGTGCACCGACGAGCAGTGTGAGTGTATCCGGTAGTTGTTGGGTGAAGAGGCGCAGCCGTCTGCGTTGCTTGATGCTCAAGAAGATGAAGGGGCCAACGCCAAGCGGCACAGCCAGGGCCAAGCCCAGAAGTAAGCTGTATCGCCAGGTGCCCAGGACGAAGCCGCCGGCGACGAGTGCGATGACGATAAAGCTGAACTCGGTTGCTGTCAAGGGCAGGTCAGCCCGGGTGAGCGCGAGGGCTAGACGCGGGCCCAGTCCGAAGGGGAAGAGGAGTTTCCTGACGCCCCTGACGCGATACCGTCGCGCGGCATCAGGCCTTGATGGCCCCGACAACCGGTGGGCCGACAGTCCGTACTCGTCCAGTCGCTCGTCCACGGGATCGCGCTGTTGGAAGACAATCCAGAGTGCCATGAAGATCAGCAGGATGGCGAGAACAGCCAAGCCGGCGACGACGATGGGCGCGCTCAACATAGTTCAACAGCCTCCTAATGACATAGACGGTCATCTGCCGGACCGGGCCGATCCCCGGG
>CAZEXX010000213.1:0-2961 GCA_964516885.1 uncultured Anaerolineales bacterium
TGGATCGGGGCGCTATCGGCAAGACGATGCCGGTACAACGCGCTCGGGAATGTCGTCTCACTCACCGCGGGCAGGAGCCGCACACCAGTTTCTGGGGGGGGGCATCCCGAACTTGCCCATCAAGTTACACCCGGCGTCGACTACGAGTTCATTCCCAATGGATGCATGCCCTACGCACCGTAGATAGTCGCGCAAGCAAATATCACAGTTATGCCAAATGGTGGTGCTGCGGACATCCGCAGCACCACCATTACCGGTGTATAGTGACTGTCCTCACATGCGCTCGATGAAGTTCTCGCGCAGCGGGAGATTGTGCAGACGCCCCTCCCCCCCACCGGCGTATAGGGAAACCGTCTCACGAAGGCACCTGCGAAGATCCCGCCCTTAGACTGCTGTAGATTTTCCTTCAGGCGGCAACCTAGGCCTCCATCAGGAGTTTGCTCAGGCCCTCGGCATCGATATATCCCTCAACCGCAATCTCCTGACGGACAATGCCTGGTACCATAGCAACAGCTTCTTTCACCTTCAAAGCTAACGTAACGGCGATGGGGCACAGTGGCGAGGACGGGCGAAAGGTGTAGGTCGCCAGGTCTTCGTCATCCACGAGAAGGTCCTCAACCAAACGCATGCGCACGACGTCCACACCAGTTTCCGGATCTATGACCGTGCGCAAGCGCCGGGTCACTTGAAGGGCAAGCTCTGCGTCGTTCACAGTGTCTCCTTGATCTGCGCCCACATCTGATGCAGTGCTTGCGCTACCGGATTGTCACCGACTGCGGTCACCGGTTGTCCGGCAACCATCGCCTCGGTGACCACTTCGTCATAGGGCAAGCGTCCTACCAAAGGGACACCCTTCGCCTCACAGAAGGCCGCGATCTGTTCCGTATTTGCGGGGTTCAGGTCAGCTTTGTTGACCACGACCATTGCCGGCACCCCGAAGTGCTCAGTTGTGGCCAGCACCCGCTCCAGGTCGTGCACGCCTGAGACCGTGGGCTCGACCACCAGCAAGGCCATGTCTGCACCTGCGCTGGCCGAGATCACCGGGCAACCGATCCCCGGTGGCCCATCAACCAGTAACATCGCGGCATTGGAATCGAGAGCGAGCAGACGCCCCTGTTGCTTGACCATTGTCACCAACTTGCCCGAGTTCTCCTGGCCGGCAAATAGATGGGCATGAAAGAGCGGACCGAAGCGCGTATCGGAGCGAAACCATAGCCCTGCCTGCTGCTCCTCCATTCGGATGGCGTCTACCGGGCATTGATACATGCACGAGGCACACCCCTCACAAGCCAGCGGGTCTACACTGTAAGTGTCCCCAGGGATGATAGCGTCATAGCGACACACCTCCGCACAGATACCGCACGCTATGCACGCTTGTTCATCGATAAGAGCTAACTTACCACCCACAAATTCGTGCGTTTCCTGTTTGACGGGAGCCAGCACCAATCCAAGGTTGGCCGCATCTACGTCCGCGTCAGCCAGGACGACTGACAATTCCTAAGATACCAGATGCGCCAGTGACGCTGTGACGGTGGTTTTTCCCGTCCCACCTTTACCACTCAACACGACAATCTGCTTCAAAGTGCATTCTCCTTATCGTACTCAACCTGTGCTTCTCGAGAGGGATCCGGCTGGTTCTGGGCTCATCAAGCAGCGTCCCTTTCCTCAGTGGTGAAGCGCGAGTTGCAGCACGTTGATGTGATTATCGAAAACATGATGTCCCAGCCCTACACCGACATGTACGTGGGATATTTCTGCCTGTTCACGATCGACAAACGTCGGCGACAACGCAGCCAGAATTGCTGCGCCGGTGGGCGTCAAGAGCTCAGCCTCTACCGGTCCCGACTGATAGGATATGTGATGTTCTTCCAGGATCGCTCGTGTCGCCGGAGCGGGCACCGGCAGCCGACCGTGCGAGGTCAATCCCGTAGTTCCCCCCCCTACGCGCACCGGCGACAGGCACATCACGGATCCGAGGTCAATCTTCAGAGCCTGCAATCCCCACGCGGCACCGGTCAGGTCCAGGAGAATGTCCTGCGCCTCGTGCAGCTGTCCTCCCCCAGGGTGATCGTGCGGGATGCCACGGCGGTGTACCTCCAGATGATCACTGCCAGCCAGCCAGCCGTCATTTCCGGAGCTGGGCGCATCCTGCCGGCTTGATTCGATACCGTCGATGGAACGAATGAACGGCTTGATATCCAGGATCGGCGTTCCATCGTACAGGTCCAATGGACCGGTGTAGATGCGATTTCCCTCGACGCGTCGCATCTGGGTCCGCGTCAAACCGATCGGGCTGGGTCGGTTCGGCGAGCGCGTGGCAAAGAGGCCATACTGCTCGTCGCCCTCACGCCATGGAGGGCGGACCAGCATCCCGTATCCGGGCGCGCGATCAAGATATGAGACAACAAATATGTGCGTAAACGTGTCCAGTTGGGTTAGCCCAGCCGCGTACGCAGGAGCCATCTCAATGTAGAACGCGTCGCTCGCCCTGTCTTGTCCTTGGGCAGGTTGATAAGGAGCCTGGTCAAGATAGGGTGTATGGGCGTAACCAATGATTGAGAGCGAAACCTGCGAGAGGCTGGGGGAATCCTGCAGCTCGATCCCATGGGCAACCCGCTCTGCCTGACTCAGAATGGCCAATGCCCGTTGGGCAAAATCGGCATACATCCCTCGAACCCCTGTCATTCCCAGAGCCTGCGTCAGGTGTTTCGGCGCGTCAGCTATCGGCAAAGGTGGTCGCGCATCGACATCAACATGGATTTTCTGTGCAATCCTGCCGTCCGGCAGCACCACTGAACGGGCCTCAACATCGACGCCGCCCAATGCTTCCCCGGCTGTTTGCATCGCCGCGATTAGCTCTTCTGGGGGCGCGCCCAGTCCGATCAGCGCAGCAGAGAACATGTCTCCGGCCATACCCATCGCGGGATCAATCCACAGAATGTGTCTATCCATCCGCACGAC
>CAZEXX010000213.1:3061-6985 GCA_964516885.1 uncultured Anaerolineales bacterium
ATCCGCACGACGCATGGTCTCCACAACGGGACACGAGGCCCCAGGGGACGCATCGAGGATGATCGGGCGATCTCCCGGAGCAGCGGGGATGGCCCACTGTTTAGGTTGACGGATCACCGACACTGACATCGCCTCGCCCACATTCAACGTTCCCTGAGCGAAATTGATCTTCCCCGCCCGCCCGCGCTCCAGCGTACCCATCACATCCAGCACCTCGTGGATCGCCTGGGTAGGGCAGTTGAGCGTACAACTTCCGCAGCCGTGACACAGCTCGGGAAAAACCAGCACGCGTTGTCCCATCACGGCGATCGCGTGGTATTGGCACACCTCGGCGCAACGCCCGCAGTAGGTACAGCGATCCAGATCAATCTCGGGAATCAGCTGCCCGACCTCGCGTTGTTCGGAAATCGTAGGTTTGAGGAACAAAGCCGCGTTCGGCTCCTCCACGTCACAGTCCAGATACAGCGGCTGAGAAGCCTCATCCTCAGCAACGCCAGCGAGGCTCAAAGCTAAGTTAGTGGCAACCGTAGTCTTGCCCGTGCCACCCTTGCCGCTGGCAACGGTGATAATCATCAAGTCATCTCCAGATTGAATGGCGTCCCTGCCGAGCACAGCGGAGTCTGTGCTGTGCCCGGCATCCTGTTCGACGGTTGGTGTGTCATCTTCCCGATCGCGCTACTGCTCGCGAGTCATCTGAGTCCCGCACTTGGGGCACTTCTCCCGGTAACACGGCACACCCACCACGTGCGCCCTTCGATGCCCGCACTTCGGGCATACACACTCTCCGTTTGGCCCCGCAGCATAGGGACCACCACCACGACCACGACCGCCGCCACGTCCCGACCCACCACCCATACCACGACCTTGACCCATGTCACTGACCTCCTGTTAATGCGTAAGCTTACAGAACCTTCCAGAAGCTATCGCTCAGTATGCTCCAAACTCGCGCACCGCGTCGTACATAGCCACGATATTCTCCGGGGGCACACCAACCTGGATATTGTGCACCTGGTTGAAGACGAATCCACCGCCTGGCGCAAGATCTCCGATCCGCCTCTTGACCTCTTCTCTAACTTCGGCAGGCGTACCAAACGGTAATACCTGCTGCGTATCGCATCCCCCGCCCCAGAAAACGATGTCTTTGCCGAACTCCTGTTTCAGCCTCTTGGAGTCCATGTTTTTGGCGCTCACCTGCACCGGATTCAAGATATCCACCCCCATCTCGATGAAATCGGGGATGAACGGGTAGACTGAGCCACAAGTATGCAGGAATAGGTAGGCGCTGCTGTGCTCTTTGATGTACCGGTAGAGTCGCTGATGCCGGGGCTTGATCACTTTGCGGTACAGTCGGGGCGATAGCTGAGGGCCATCCTGCATGCCCAGGTCATCGCCCACCTGGATCACCTGAACGTATCCCTCCACCGCCGGCAGGATCTGCTCAAGTCGCTGAATGTTCGCATCAACAAGTCTGTCCAACAATGCGCCGGCAAACGCCGGATCGCCTGCCAGATCCATCATGAAGGCGCCCCACCCTCTCAGCCCCTGCGCAGGCTCATAGATGCCTCCCCCCCCATTGAGCATCAAAGCGTATTCGGTGTTCTCGTACAAATGCTTTGCCCGCTCGCGCAGATCAGCCAGCGTGGTCTCGTCGATGGGCGAGTAGGAAGGATACTGATCCAGCTCCTCGACCGTGCTGACCCCTGCCAAAGGGAAGTACACACTATCGTAATAGTACCCATCCTTGGGCATCTGTGACACGATGTGTCCCTGGCCATCGCGCAGCACCTGAGAGCCATCAGGCAGAGTCTCGGGGTTGAATCCTTCCGGCACCTCGCAAGGGGACCCGTCAGGCAGTGTGCTGGGTTTCCACCGTTTTGGATTCGATACAAACAAGGGCAACACATCCGCGCCGATCCGCTCCAGGATCTCGGTCTCTGGTTCGGCAAGCTGCTGCCCCAGATCATACATCCGTGTCCTACCGTCGCTGACTCTCAGGTACGACTTCAGCTTGTTGTAGGCCATACCGGTGATGCCTGTTGACAGCATCGCACCTAGATCCAGAGGCACGCGATCGGCCTCTTTGTGTTGCAGCGCGGTCAGAATCCTCTCTCGTGAGTTCATATCCACACTCCTTGGCAAACTATTCTATACGCTATGGCATGCAGCAAACAGGCTTCCTAGCTAATTAACGCACATCCATCACACCTGACTCTGCGGTGATTCTATGCGATCAGGCCATCTCTTCTCCGGGTCGAACAATCGGTATCTCTTTGGGCCTTTCACCATGCCTGCGACGCTCAACCAGGGCATAAATATCGGAGAAAGAGTGCCCCAGCTCCCGTATGGTGTCGGAGATCGAGTCAATCCGCGTCACCACAGGCTGGAACTTGGTGTTATCCCTCATCCTGATGAAGTTCGGGCTTCCGTACCTGCCCAGGACGATATCGCAGTCACCGAAAATCGCCGAGGCAGACCTCAGCTTCTTCGGGCTGCCGTGCTCAGTCTCTTCTGTCTCCTCCGGCGAGGTATTCTCCCTCTTCTCCACAAGAGTCGATCGACCATCCTCTGTGAGATCGAATATGTAGAAATCTTTCGCCTCCCCCATATGGTCCTGAATAATCACTTCGCCATCATCCGAGCCTATGACCACTCTCATACTCTTCATCGTCTTCTCCTGATACACCCGCGTCTCCACACCCCGGACACGCTACTCCTGTTGCCTTCCCCGGCTAGTGCTCCACGCCAGCACAGCCCCCACGCCAACAAACGCCGAGGTCAGCGCAAAGATGACGGGATAGGCCCAATGCTGCAGGAGGGCGCCGGCAGCCAAAGGCAGGAAGGCCGCAGGCAGCATGAGCCAGGTATTCAATGCCGAATATGTAGGCCGCTCATCCGGCGGCGCGAGCTCCAATAGCACGCTGGAAAAGCCGACGCTGCGTCCGTTGGAAGTGGCACCCACCAAGAAAAGTATAGGCAGTATGCCCACCCAGCCTAAGCCGCCCAATCCGATTGCCAACAGCGGCGTCAGAGCCGAGAGGGTGGCACAGATCGCCAACATACGCCAACTGCCGTACCTATCGACCAGGTAGGCCCAAAGCAGATTCGCAGGCGCCCCACCCAACACCTGAAGGAATACGAACCAGCCAACCGCTGCTGCGGGTGCATCCAGCACCTGCCGTGCATAGACGACATAGAACGGCAAGGCCATCAGGCTGAAACCGGTGAGCACCTGCACGACGACAAGCAGCTTTATACGTCCGGCGGCTATCCAGAGCCGCCGCCCATAGGCTCGCCATCCCAATACGTGCGAGTTAGCATTGACGCTCGGCGGCTCTCGAATTAGCCAAACACCCAGCGAGGCGATGAAGAGTGCAGCCGCTGCCAACCCAAAGAGAGTGGCGTAGTTATCGGGATACGCTGTTTCAGCCAAGATGTAGCGCCCCAACATCGCTGCACCGATGGCCAGCGGTCCGGCGAGTATCTGCCGCCCCCCAAAGAAAGCTCCCCGTCGATCCGGGGGGATCACTTTGCCAATGATATCGGTGTAGGGAACACCCCCCAGACCTCCACCGATGGAGAAGACGGCCAACAACCCCACCAGAGCCCAAGCCAGCAGTTGAGGGCGAGAGGCGCCAATGGCCACGATCAACAGGGCCAACGCGCCCCAACTGAGCGCCCGGAAGTAGACCGCCAACAGAAGGAACGGTTTCTTGCGCGGACGCGGCTCGATCCACCGAGCGAGAAACAGCTGCGGCAGCGCACCGGCTACCGCGAGCACCGTTGACAGCCCCCCTACCCAGACCGTGGAGCCGGTCAGCTCCGCGACAAACGCCGCCACCACCGTCGCCGGCTGGGTGAGGGCCATCCCCATCGCCAGAAACGCCCCATGCCACAGTGCACCAAAGAAACTTCGTTTGGCGGCGC
>CAZEXX010000214.1:0-6928 GCA_964516885.1 uncultured Anaerolineales bacterium
CGACCTCGGCAGCAGCTGCCTTCGCCCGGCGCAGCACGTCAGCCTGGCGCGCCAGCGGATCCACGATCACGCCGTAGGAAGCGAGCGTGGGCTCGTAGTCGCCGGCCGAAGGCAGCGCAACGCGGGGCGATCCCGCCGGACGTGGCCCGATGGTGACACGGCTGCTCTCCATCCCTGCATAGCAAAACTTGACAACCTGCTCGTCCAGCAGCGCGGTCAACCAACGGATCGGGCGGCTGAACGCTACGCCGGTCTCATTCCACCGCATCGACCGCGGGAAGTGCAGCTTCGCCATCCACTGAGGCAGCGCTTCCGCCAGGACCTCCAGAGCGCTGCGTCCCACGATGCTCTGATGTGCGACCACATACTGCCCGCCATCGATCTCCTGGACCTCCAGATCGGCGACGTCCACTCCGCGGGAGCGTGCGAATCCCTGTGCGGCCCGCGTTGGTGCTCCCTCTTTGTCGAAAGCAGCGCGCGCCGGCGGCCCTTTGACCAGACGCTCCTCATCAGGCTGGCGAACGGCCAACTGCTCGACGAAGACGGTCAAACGCCGCGGCGTCCCCCAGAAGTTCACCTCGCCGTGCGCCAGGCGAAGGTCATCCAATTCCTGAGGCACCCACTGACGAAGCTGCGCCAGGGCATCACTCAGATGCGACGCCGGCAGCTCCTCCGTGCCGACCTCAAACAGGAACGGTACGCAGCCGACCAGAGGCACAGCGGCTGCAGCACCATCGTGCACCTCAGTTGCGCCCATCGGCAGATGAAGCAGCGTCCCTTGTTCGGCCTGAACCGACGTCAGCCCTTCACGTCCCGCCCACGGCATCCCGGCCCTTTCGCGCTGCTCAAGATAGACCGTGGCGATCTGACGTGTAAGGTCACGCATCCGCTTGAAGAGCGCGGCACGCTCAGTCACGCCCACAGTCCCCCGCGCATCCAGCAGATTGAAAGTATGCGAACAGCGGAGAATGTAGTCCAGAGCAGGCACGACCAGCCCGTGCTCCAGAGCCAGCAGAGCCTCAGCCTCGAAGAGCTCGTACATCGCCAGCAAGCGGTCGACATCCGCGATATCGAAGTTATAACGGCAGTAATCGATCTCCTGATCCCTCAGAATCTCGCCATAGGTGTGGGTGGCATCCCACTGGATATCCCAGACCGAGCGCTTCCCCTGAAGGTACATAATGATGCGCTCAAGCCCGTACGTGATCTCGACGGCGGGAACGTCCAGTGTCAGACCACCGGCCTGCTGAAAGTAGGTGAACTGCGTGATCTCCTGGCCGTCCAGCCAGACCTCCCAACCCAATCCCCAGGCACCGATCAGCGGACTCTCCCAGTTGTCCTCAACAAAGCGGATGTCGTGCTCCTCACGCCGAATACCCAACGCCTCCAGGCTTTTCAGGTAGCGCTCCTGAGGATCGCCAGGATCTGGTTTCAGAATGACCTGCATCTGCGTATGCATCTGCATACGGTTGGGATTCTCAGCATAGCGCCCGTCATCAGCGCGATATGAAGGCTCGACATAGGCCACGTTCCACGGCTCCGGGCCCAACACACGCAGAAGCGTCGCCGGATTCATTGTGCCGGCACCAACCTTCTCGCTGTAGGGCTGCCAGATGAGCGCCCCCTGACTGGCCCAGTAGTCCTGCAATCGAGCTATGGCATCCTGAAATGTCAACATATCCCCATCCTTTGTACGTTTTCGTTGCGTCGCGCCAACGCGTGTGGCACACGCACAGATCAAGATCACCGCCCGCCCCGGGGAAAAATCTACCGCGGAGGCGTCCTTCAATTGTCACGATTGCCGGTCAGATCGCCGCGGGATGCGATTCTGAGACTGGCAGGACGATACTCCAAGTGATGCGCGATGTAATGCTGCATCGCGTGAAGCAGCTCCTGAGCAGTCCTGTCCGGAAGCGTGAACTCCTTCAGCTCCTCATACTCCCGTCGCTGCAGCGCCTGAAGCCACGAAAGCGCACTGGGCGAGAGCAAGCGCACCCCCGGCTCCTGGCGCAGCGCCGCATAGCAGTCCATACACAAAGCCCCACCTCGCTCAGGGTCCAGCCCGTAGCTGCGACGATCCGATGATCGGGGGCTTAGTTCAGCATCGCAGAGATCGCCCACGCGATCCCCAACACAACTATGCCACTGCGGCCGGAACCCGGCCAGCACAAGCAACCGCTGCTCATACCACCGCACCACCAACTCGGGCGACTCGTCCACTTCGAGCTTGCCCAGCGTCAGATCCAACAGCTCGTACAGCTGCTTATCTGCCTCTCGCTCGAAAAAGCGGACGACCAACTCCGTGACATACCGAGCGTACGTACCACGCTGGAAATCTTCCTGCAGAACCGGGCGCAACGCCACGGCCTCAGCCTGACTGATGATATCCCAGGATCCTGTGACTCGGGAGACCAGCATCTTCGTTCGAGCGAATAGCTCCAGATGACCGGCCTTGCGTGATTGTGGTTTTCGCGCTCCCTTGGCGAGGAGGTCGGTGCGGCCTTCAGAGGTCAGGCAGATGATGACGCGATCGGCCTCACCATAGTCGCGTCGCCCCAGGACAATCCCCTCCAGCCGGTAGAGCTTTGCTTGCTTCGCCATGCTTCCCTCGCTCAGGCGCCCCTATGTCCTCACAAGGCCCGGTCCCGATGGCTCTCCGGCAATGCGATATCAGCTGGATTATACCACAGCGGGGTTCGTTTGATCTTCGAGGCAAGACCCACATGGAGATCTGCACAACCTGAAGGCCATAAGCAGCTGTGGCCCAAGAGCACCCACTGGACTGGCCATCGTCAGGGCCAGAACTTCTCAGCCAGCGTCTCCGTGTGCCTTAGCCCTTCGCCCTCCGGCCGGCCTTGGCCAAGGTGTCCCCAAGATCGCTGACCGAGTCAACCTCAGCCCAGTCGGTCAAACAGTAACGGCTGCCGTCATTGGCCACAGCCCAAAGCCGGGCCTGGCGGTAGACGGCCGGTGGCACGTCCTCAAAGGTCTCCACTTCGACCTCAAACCCATCAATGTCCTCCAGCGCCACATCGACCGCCGCGCGTTCGCCGACCACCAACCACACCTTGGATCGCTTGAGATCGCCACCTTCAGGCAGGCGCTCGAGATGACCACGATCTGCCACGGGCGTTGTGGCCGCCAGTAGCGCTCCCAGCGCCAACACAATCACCGCCACGACACTCACAGCCTGCCGGCGAAGTGTGCTGGCACTCGGTGTCACCAGCAGGGAGAAGACCAGTAGTACCACCAGCAACCCCACCTCAATCCACACCACGGGCGAGCGGGTTTCCCAATCCACGTGGTTGTGACCCTCTTCGGTAAGTACGATACGCATCATCAACTCCCGGACCAAGTGAACTCAACAGCTAAGTATACCGCACCTGACTTGATCAGCAATAGAACTTCCGTATAATATAGTTATGACAACGACCAAGATCGAACGGCCGAATATCGCTCAGTGGGGATGCCTGGTGATGCTCCTGGGGGCCATCATCCTGACTATCCTCGGGGGCGTGTGGCTCTTCGCCAGAAATCCCTCAGCGCCAGAAGGGCTACAGCCCACTGCCGTGGTCTGGACTACAACACCCACGCCGGTTCCAGCAGCTGCGCCCACGCCAACTCCCGCCTCAATTCTGCCAGGCACGTTCGGAATTGGCACTCGCGTTGAGGTCATCGGCACCGGTGGCGTCGGTGTGAGCATCCGTGCGGAAGCTCACACTAACGGCGAACGCTTGGACGTTGCCAATGAAGGCGATACGCTTCTGATCGTGGGTGGGCCGGAAGAAGCCGACGGGTACACATGGTGGTTCTTGCGCGACGAGTCGAACGCAGCACGCGAAGGCTGGGCCGTCAGCGATTACCTATCACCCATTGATTAGACCCGGAGACCCCTATGGCTGGAGCCACAGCCCGGCTGCGCGCTAAGGAGCTGCGCGAGGCCATCGTCTTTCACGAACACCGCTACTACGTCTTGAACAGCCCCCTGATCAGCGATGGGCAGTTCGACGTGTTGGTAGACGAACTCCACAGCATCGAGCAGCGCTTCCCCGAGCTAGTGACGTCAGATTCACCGACGCAGCGCGTCAGCGGCGAACCGGCTGAAAGATTCCAGAAGATCGAACACCCGGCCCCGATTCTCAGCCTGGACAAAGCCACCAGCCGAGAAGATCTGGTAGCGTGGTTAGCTCGCATCAGCAGACTGCTGCCCGAGGAAATGCCTGCTCTCTCGTATACGGTGGAGCCGAAATTCGATGGGCTCACCGTGGTGCTGCACTATCGGGATGGCCTATTTGAGGTGGGCGCCACACGCGGCGACGGGCGGGTCGGGGAGGATATCACGACCAACCTGCGCACGATCCCCACTCTGCCACTGCGCATCCCGGTCGATCCAGACGGACCTCCGGCGCCCGCGTATCTTGTGGTGCGAGGCGAAGTGCTCATCCTGCTCGACGACTTCGCCGCACTCAACAAGCGCCTGCTGTCCAACGAAGAGCCGGCCTTCGCGAATCCACGTAATGCCGCCGCGGGCTCTCTGCGGCAACTTGACGCACGTATCACCGCACAGCGACCGCTGCGACTGTACGTCTACAGCATCGTAACAACCGATGGTCCGATCCCCACCACCCAGCACGAAACACTCGACTACCTTACCACCCTGGGTTTCCCAGTGGCCGGGGAAATCGCCGTACTCAACGACTTGGAGCAGGTCGCCGACTACTGTGAATCGATGGTGGAGGGCCGTAACACGCTACCCTATGAAGCCGACGGGATTGTCGTGAAGCTGGATGACCTGGAGACCAGCGCAGCGCTGGGGGCCGTGGGTGGCCGTCCCAGAGGCGCCGTGGCCTTCAAGTTCCCGGCCCAAGAGGCCATTACCACACTCTTGGATGTCGAGTTCTCCGTAGGCAGGACGGGGGTCATCACACCTACAGCACTCCTGGAGCCGGTGCCCATAGCCGGAGTCACCGTCAGTCGGGCCTCGCTCCATAACTTTGACGCCGTCACCGAACGTGATATTCGCATCGGCGACCGTGTGGTGGTCAAACGCGCGGGTGATGTGATCCCCTACGTTTGCGGACCGATCCTCGACGCCCGAGAGGGCGACGAAGTGGAGATTGTCGCCCCCACACACTGTCCCTCGTGCGGCGAGCCCGTGGTGCATCCGGAGGGCGAGATTGCTGTCTATTGCATCAACACCGTGTGTCCGGCCCAATTGGTCCAGAAGCTGACTTACTTTGCCGGCGTGATGGAGATCGAAGGTATCGGTGAACGCACGGCCATTCAGCTGGTGGATCAAGGCCTGATCCACGCACCGGTAGATCTCTATACACTGACCAAAGACAATCTATTGGAACTTGAGGGCTTTGCAGACAGGAAAGCCGATAACCTACTGGCGGCCATCGCCGGTTCCAAGGCACAACCCTTCGACAGAGTTCTGGCGTCCCTGGGCATTCGCGGCGTAGGGGGTACCGTGGCCGCTACCTTGACCGCCGCATTCTCCACCCTGGAGGCTCTGGAATCCGCGTCGCCGGAAGCCATCGCAGCCGTCGAAGGACTCGGCCCCATCACCGCCCGGAACATCGTCGACTGGTTCGCGCGTCCACGCCATAAGGCCATCGTCGACAAACTACGCGCTGCCGAACTCAACCTTGCGTCCGCACAGGAACCCGCGTCGGTACAAGGGGCGGAACCCTTCGCAGAACTCACTTTTGTCATCACGGGCACGCTGTCGCGTCCCCGCAATGAGTTGAAGCAATGGATCACGTCGCGGGGCGGCAGAGTGACGAGCTCCGTCAGCACCAAGACAAGCTATCTCGTTGCCGGCGAGAACGCAGGCAGCAAGCTCACGCGCGCCCAGGAGTTGGGAACCCCCATCCTGAGCGAGGACGACCTACTGCAACTGGCGGAGACCTCGGGTTAGCCACATACCCTCTGTGGAGCAGAACGCGTGTAACGCAGTCCGGTCCTATCGTGAAGCGAAGGACCCTCCTCGTCACATCCGCCTCCAGGAGGAAGCGCGACCAATGCCGGTAGCATCGCAGGGAGAATACGCAGGTGTGACCGCCACACGCTCTTGATCCGCACAGACGCAGCATTCGGAACGCACGAGTTCGGCCTGGACATGCGCGATGCCGGGACAGTGTACGGCTGGTGGTGCCCGGCGCCGAGACCGACGCCATCGAGCTCCCGCGACCGTCGTCCCAGAGCCACATGCCCTGTGTGACACGCTTTGACAAGATGCAGAACCGTCTATCATGAGACATCAGCCACTCAAGCGGAGGAGGCAGTATGAGCTTATTCGGACCGACTTCAATGGGCTCGCCTATCCAGAAACACCGAGTCTCTGTGGCCAACGACGTACAGTGGGTCGAGGGCACCCTGGAGACGCTGGGCGATCCGCACAACTACATCAACCAGGAAGACCAATCCGTCTTCACCATTAGTGACGCCCACGTCGCCCCGTGGTCGTTCACAGGTCTACCGGACAGCCGACCTCCGAGAATCATCGCCGTCAAGGACAACGTGTACGTGCTGATTTTCCAGGAGGAGGCATCTCGGGAGACCTTTCGAAAGGCGATCCACACCGAAACCTTGATATTCAATCTCCCCCTGGCCGTGATCCGCGGCAACGTCCCGTTCCTGAGTGAGGCCAAGCTCCACAACTTCCTGGACTTCTGGAAGGGCAGGTTTATGCCGGTGACAGATGCGCGCATACACTACCTGGCGGGCAGTACTGTGGCCACGCCGGCACAGGCAGACCTGCTCTACATCAACCGATCTCTGGTGCAGAGCTACCTACAAGCCTAGCCGGAGTTATGCAGACACCTGACGGGCGCCAGTGCCCCTACTACTACCTAAACGCACATCGCACCACCAGAGAACGCGAACTGTGCCATCTGCTGGAGGGTACAGCTGACGCAGCGCA
>CAZEXX010000215.1:0-3784 GCA_964516885.1 uncultured Anaerolineales bacterium
AGGCGGCGGATGGGTCGGGGGATTGGCTGAAGCTGGCGGGAATGCTCAGCGAAGTGGTGCTCTCGGACGCTGGGCAGCCTGTGGCACTGGTTGTGGGTCTCGGCGTGAACGTCAACGTGGCTGAAGGCGATCTGCCGATTCTGGCGCCGAATGCGGGGAGCCTGTCGGCCCTTACCGGCACTGAGGTCAGCCGCGTTGATCTGCTCGACACGTTCCTTGGCGAGATCGAGTCGCGCTACGGAGACCTGTTGTGCGGTGCTGACCCCGCGCCGGCGTGGCGTGAACAGCTCGCGTGGCTGGGTCGCCCGGTCGTCGTGCACGGGGCAGATGGCATTATGCAGGGCATTGCGGAGGAGATCGATGCGGAGGGGGCGCTTGTGCTGCGATTGCCGGATGGTGGGACCCGGCGCTTCTTGGCGGGCGATGTCAGTCTACGGCCCGGAGGCCATTGATCTCTTCCAAAACCGTACTATGATTGACAGCCTAAGCAGCTTCCCGTGAAGATCCGAGGTGCCCAAGACCATGCGCTACATCGTCGTTTCCGACATCCACAGCAACGCTCCTGCACTTGAGGCCGTTCTCAGGGATGCGCCGGCGTTTGATGCCTTGATCTGTCTTGGTGACATTGTTGGATATGGTCCCGACCCTAATGCCTGCGTGGAGCGCGTGCAGGATTTCGATTTGAGGTGTATTTGTGGCAATCACGACCAGGGTGCCGTCGGTCAGGCGGATGTGCTGATCTTCAATCGCGATGCGCGCGAAGCGCTCAGCTGGACGCAGCGTGAGCTGACGCCGGCGAATCTGAGTTTCCTGCGCAGCCTGTCTCCCGCCGGGGCACTGGACGATGATGGGCGTGTTGTTTTGGCGCATGGCAGTCCGCGGGACCCCGTGTGGGAGTACATCGTGGATCCGTCTGCCGCGACCCAGAACTTCAGGCAGTTCGGGTTCCAGCTGCTGTTGGTTGGGCATTCGCACCTGCCCCTGATCTTCGAGTGGTTGTATGACCAACAGCGGGTGCAGTCACTGCGCCCGGAGCCTGGCGTGCCGGTGTATCTCGAAGGTCGGCGGTTGATTCTGAATCCCGGCAGCGTTGGGCAACCCCGAGACGGCAATCCACGCGCAAGTTATGCTATGTTGGACGCCGAGGCGTCGACGTGGACACTTCACCGGACTCTCTACCCGGTGGAGATCACGCAGGAGAGGATGCGGGCCCATGGACTCCCTAGACGCTTGATCGATCGTCTTGAGATCGGGCGCTAGGCGACACAGGTGCCAGAAAACTAGGAGGCTACCGATGAAACGCGTGCAGTCAATCTGGATGGTCGTATTATTGTTGGCGGTCATCGCCACCGGGTGTGGTGCGTCTCGGTCATTTGACGAGGCGATGGCCCCGGTGTCGGAGGGAATGGCGCTCGAAGACTCTAGAAGCGCTATGCCTGAGGCTGCAGCGCCGGAGCCCGGCGCCATCAGTGCCAATGCGGCGATGGCGGACGTTGTGGATCGCATGATCATCTATACCGGTGAGCTTTCGCTGGTGGTGAAGGACACCGACGCTGCACAAACCGAGGCTATTGCCCTGGCTGAAGACGCCGGCGGCTATGTGTCAAGCGCCAACAGTTATGCCTACGACCAAGGGCTGCGGCGCATCAACGTGACCTTGCGGATCCCCGCTGAGGCCTTCAACGACACGATGGCGGCCTTGCGCGACCTGGCGCTGGAGGTCACTCAAGACTCTGTTGGCAGCGAGGATGTCACGCAGGAGTACGTGGACCTGGAGTCCCGCTTGAAGGCGCTGGAGGTCAAGGCCGAGCGGCTTGAGGAGTTGATGGATGAGGCCGAGGACACTGAAGCTGTACTGGCTGTCTATGAGGAGTTGAGCCAGACACAGATGCAGATAGAGGAGACCAAGGGCCGGATGCAGTATCTCGAGCGGCGGTCGGCGATGGCGACGATCACGGTGTACCTCACGCCTGATGAGCTCTCGCAGCCAATAGAGATCGTGGGCTGGCGGCCCCAGGGCACGGTCAAGCGCGCCGTCGAGGCGCTGGTCGAGACGGCTCAATTCCTGGTCGAGGCTCTGATCTGGATCGTGTTGCTGGTTGTGCCGGTCCTGGCGTTCGTGGCGTTCGTTATCTTCGTCTTGATCCGTATTCTGCGGGCGATCTTTGGGCGCGGGCGACGGCGGAGTAAGAAGCAGGCCCCGGCTGAGCCGGCAGCGGAGGCGCCGACAGGCACTGGTCAGTAGCACATGGCGCGGCACGGTCAGAGCGTGGGAGCACGTTGCGCTGTAGCGGGGCTCGTCGGCTCCCGGAGCAGAGGGTAGGCACAAGGCCTACCCCTACAGTATGGTGCGTGTATTGCTTCCGTGTAATCTGTGTGACCTTGCATATCCGTGATTCAGAGACCGCTGCACGTCGTCCCGTTCTAGCCCTGTCGTAGCAGAGACGGCATGTGGGTGACAAGACTTCAAGCGGCTGCCGGATGATCCCGGCAGCCGCTTTTCGTACCTACGTGGTTGGTGGCAGATCAGCTGCAGGCGCGCCACAGGAGGCGGTTGTCGATCATGGTGATCTCCGCCTCGCCGGCGAGCTGCAGCGAGGTGAGCGCTGCGTTGATGGTTGTCAATGAGAGCAGGAAAAACTGGGGCGCCGTGAAGGTGACCCCAAAGTGCGCTGCCACGGTTCTCAGGAGGGCATGGGGCTCTTGGGGTTCAGCAAGAGCTGCGTGCGTGACGCTGCGGATTTCGCGTAGCCGAGCGGCGGTGGCGTCCACCAGCGGTGCAATATCGGTCACGGGCTCTCCGTGGCCCGCCACGAACCAGTCGTACGGTAGATCCGGCATAGAAGCCAGGGTGGCGAGCCAGGCATCCATATCGGCGCAGAAGAGGATGGGGTGGCGTTTGATGGTCTCCATAGGGAAGACCACGTCGCCGCAGTAGAGCGTGCGACCGTCGGGGGCGGCGTGCTCGCTGGCCGGATATCCTACGCCCACCTGTTGCGGTGAGTGGCCGTGCAGGGCCACGATCTCCACGGGTATCTGCTGAAGGGTGAGGGGCCCGGGCTGCAGTGGCTGGGGAGCGTCTACCGCTTCCTTGGCCAGCGTGAATCTACCTCGCAGCTCGGAGAAGGGCACCGCGCCTCCGTGGAGAAAGAGCGGCTCCAGTATGGGCTGCGCGGCAAAAGCGCCTTCTAGGGGTGGGGCGAAAATGGGGATGCTGTCGCGCCTGGCGATCCACGGAGCCCCGCCGAAATGATCCGCGTGGCCGTGCGTGAGAACCACCCCGCTGAGCTCTGCATCCAGGCCGGCGAATTGGCGCACTGCTCCGCGGGCGGCGGCCGCGTCCAGCCCGGCATCCACCATGAGGGCCCTGTCGCCCTGCACAATGAAGCCGATGTTGGATCCCCCGATCAATGCGAAGGTGCTATTCCCGAAGTCAACCCACCGGCTCTTTGGCATGGCGTAGTGTCTCCTTGTGTACGATCCCGCTCGTCAGCGCCATTCAGGGCGACATATCTGAGGTCGGTTCTGATCGTCGATCGTGAGGATAACGATGTCGGGCATCCGCAAACTGGCCCAGAACTCGAAGCCGATCGACGGATCAAAGTGCTGTAGGATCAGCGTTAACAGATTGCCGTGGGTACTCACAACGATACGGCCGTCGTTGTGGGCGCGTCTGAGCCTCTGTAGAACGGCAACTCCGCGCGCTTGTGCCGCAGCGTTGCTCTCGCCCCCAGGGCGCGCAAAACGGGGGGTCTTCCATGTGGCGCGCACCGCGTCGCGGAAC
>CAZEXX010000215.1:3884-6862 GCA_964516885.1 uncultured Anaerolineales bacterium
GCAGGGAGAGCCGGCGTGGTCAGACGCCGCTCGCGCAGCTCGGGCTCCAGGACGACGGGGAGGGCCAGCCGTTTGGCGAGCGGGGCCACGGTCTGCTGTGCCCTCAGCCTGTCGCTGCTCACGATGTGGGTGATCGGGAGGGCGGCAAGGTGATCTGCGAGTTCCTCAGCTGCTCTGGTGCCTTCCGGAGAGAGCGGACGCATCTCGTCGGGGGACCAACGTGCCTGCGCGTGCCGAAGCAGATAGACGACTGTTGCGGGTTGATCCATACAGGCGGTCTGCGATTGGCCGGCTTCCCTCGCCTGGGTGCTAGGGTGCCGTGGCCTGCGTTGCAGCGGGGAGGGTGAAGCTGAAGGTGCTGCCTTCGCCGGGTTTGCCGGAGCTCTCGACTGCGACCTCGCCACCGAGCTTACTGACGATGCGCTTCACAATGGACAGCCCCAAGCCGTGTCCCTTGGTCGCGGCCTGATCCCCGCCCGACGCACCGTCGAAGAGCCGCTCCTGCCGACACGGGGCCACGCCATCGCCATTGTCACGCACCCAGAAGCGAATCCGGCCGGTCTCCGTGAGCTCTGACCCCAGCGTCACTCTGGGGGGATTGCCGCCATAGGTGAGGGCATTGCTGATGTAGTTCGCCCAGACCTCCTCGATCCACGGTCCGTGGCCCAGCGCGACCGGCCAATGGGAGGGTACCTCAATCTGCGCGTCTCGCTCTGCTCGCATGCGTTCAAGCCTGTCCAGCGTGTTTTGGATCGTGATGCGCATATTGATGGGAAGCGGCCGAACAGCCGTCTGGCGTATGCGGGCAAAGAGCAGCAGTTCGTCAATGATGCTATCCATCTTGCGTCCCATGGTCGAGATGCGGGCGAGGATTAGACGGACGTCGTCCTCCTGGAGGTCGTTCAATGCCTCCGGCAAGGCCTCGGCAAAGCCGATAATTGTGCTCAGCGGGTTCTTCAGATCGTGGGCCACGGAGTCGGCAAAGGCGTCCAGCTCGGCATTGCGGATCTCCAGGGTCTCGGTGTAGTCCCTGAGTGCTTGCTCCGCCCGAGTGCGGTCCGTGATATCCAAGAGCTGGGCGACGGTGCGCGCTGCGCCGCCGGAGGTCTGGAACCACGCAGCGCTGAGGACCAAGAGGCGTGGAGAATTGTCAGCGTGGAGGGTCCATATCTCGCAGTGTGACGGGACCTGTTCGCCTTCTTGGCGGCGCGAATAGCGTTCTACTACGATTTCGGCGCTGTCCGGATGCAGAAAATCGGCAAAAGGAGCTCCAATGACTTCATCGGGATGGCGTCCCAGGATCTGGCAGACCTTGGGGTTGGCGTAGATGATGTGGCAATCGTCATCCACGAGGAGTATGCCGGCGGGCGAGTGCTCCACCACTAACCGGTAGCGCTCTTCGCTGGCGCGCAGCGCCGCTTCAGCCTGCCGTCTCTCGGTGATGTCCTCCAGCGTGCATTCATAGTAGCGAATGGCACCATCGGTGTCCCGAACGACGCGAGCATTCTCTCGAATATGGAAGGCCCTGCCGTTGTCATCGTGCCACTCGGTCTCGCGGTCGTGCACTTCCTCTCGAGGCTCGAGTTCGGCCTGGGGAGTGGGGGGCGCGCGGGTGACCATGTCCCGGCTGAGCTGTGACGACAGGGTGGATATCTCCCCCGAGCCCCGGTCAAGGATCTGCTGTGCCAGGGTGTTGGCCATGATCACTTCGCCATCGGGCGTCACCCGATAGAGCCCCAACGGGAGGCTGTCGAACAGTGACCTCAGGCGGTCCAGCTCTTCCCTGAGCGTGGCGTTCTCGTCTCGGAGTTCAGCCAGGTCGTTGTCTGCCATGTAGGTGTTCGTTCGTCTCCACTTGGTTCTGCGGGCTGATTACAGGATCGCAGTGGCCACTTGCTGATCAGATTATACATGGTGGTTCGCCAGGAGCAAGGCGCGCGTCTGGCTCGCAAATCGGGCTGTGTCTCGCTAGTGCAGAACCTCGAGGCTGACCTCATCCCAGTAGGCGTCGGCGTGCTTGAAGGGATAGAGCGTGCGCGCACGTATGAATACCGTCACGGTGGGAGCCTCGGCCACAGTCTCGACCGATACCTTGCCGTATTGATCGTATATGTTCTCGCTGGTCCAGACGACGTCCTCGGACCAGGGATCCTGCCCGCCGGCTGGGTCGATGCCGATCATGACCTCCATCCCGGGGTCACCATCGGGAATAGCGTACCAGATGCCGGTGGCCTTATCCTTCCATTCCGACAAATAGGGGTTGTGGCGTTGGCTGTACCAGACGTGGGCATAGCCCTCCGCCCGGTAGAGGTGGCCGATCTCGGCGGGCACCTGCTGGTAGACGCCAACGTCGCTATCGTGGAAGAAGGTGAACCACATCAGGGCCTGGGTACCCGAGTAGATCCGGGGGGGATTGACGTAGGGGGCCACTCGCTGGATGATGCGCATCTCGGGGGGTTTCTCAACCTCAGGGTCATTGTAGCTGGGGTCCCAGAAGAAAACCCAGTTGTCCGGAACGAATATTGGATTGTGGACTATTCCAGTGGCGGGATCCCTCCAGTACGAATAGCCCCCTTCGAAGCTGCCGTTCTGCAGCGGTGCCGGCACCCAGATGTGTCGCTCGACGAGGGGAAGGTAGACGGTGTGTGTGATTGATGAGGGCGGGACCGTCGGCGTCAAGAGCGCGGCTAGCGGAGTGCGATCAGCAGATCCAGGGCTGCTGGTGAGGAGTGCGAGCAGAAGAAGGAGACCGGCCAAAGACAGACCAGCTGCGCAGCGAAGGATTCTGTGTGTCAGCATATAGGACTCCTTTTGAGATGGCCCGCGGACAGGCTGTCCGGC
Source organism: uncultured Anaerolineales bacterium (assembly GCA_964516885.1). GTDB lineage: Bacteria > Chloroflexota > Anaerolineae > B4-G1 > SLSP01 > PWVB01. Next base: position 6,726 of record CAZEXX010000215.1, read on the forward strand.
GGCTCTTGGGACAGGCAGTACTGGCTCAACTATCAGTGTCCGGAGCTATTCTACTGGCGATCGCGAAGGGGTCAAGCGCTCGCTTGCTCCCCCTATGGCTTGGGGGTATACTGGTCGCCTAACCTTCTGCCCCGGCG
>CAZEXX010000216.1:0-4132 GCA_964516885.1 uncultured Anaerolineales bacterium
GAGGCCGGACAGCGTAGATGTGACTCAGATGGCAGATTGGGGAGGCGACAGCTCCATGGGCCGGATGCGATGGAACGTTGGATGACTTCCAGTGAAGACGGGGACTCAGCAGACAGTATCCTCATTCCCGAGATCGTCAGGTAGCGGCAAGAAGCACATCGACTCCAGGTTCCTACCTACAAAAGGAATCATCTCACGCCAAGACGCAGAGCCTCCAAGAACAACAAGAAAAAGGGCTGGGGACTTAGGGACTCAGAATCGCGTCCGGGGAAGCACTATCCGCTGATTCTTCATTCTTCATTCTCTTAACCTTTGCAGCTTCGCGCCCTTGCGTAAGTTCTTACAGTGAGTCAAGGTTCAGAAGACGCTCTGCCGGTGCCCGTCCGTCAAGTGGTGAGTATCGTTCCAGCGAATCAACACCGGGCCGCGATCCTGCAGTTCGATCTCTGCAATCGCCGTGTTGTCGACCTCGAACTGCCAGTAGGCAGAGAGCGGATGTCCCAGCAGTAGACAGAGCACCAGGCGCACCGTGCCGCCGTGTGACACCAGAACTACCGTGTGATCAGCGTACTGCAGACGAATCTCGTCGAGCAGCAAGCTCAGACGGTTCGCCACCTGAGAGAGACTCTCGCCATCGGGCGGACATCGGTTCTCCCGATCGGCATTCCAGGCAGCCAATCCCTCAGGGTCCTGCTCCTGCATTTGTGCATACGTCAGCCCCTGCCACGCGCCGAAGTCTATCTCACGCAGACGGGGATCAACCTGCACAGCCATTGGATGGCGCGCAGCGATCGCCGCCGCCGTGTCACAGGCCCGACGCAGATCGCTGGCATAGATCGCGTGGATCTCTTCCGAGGCCAGACGCTCCGCCACGGCAAAGGCCTGCCGTTGTCCTGCATCGTTCAGATCGATGTCCATCTGGCCCTGAAAGCGTCCTGTCGCATTCCATGCCGTCTCACCGTGACGCACCAGCAAAAGTCGCAGCAAGTTTCCCTCCCCACTGCAAGAAGCTCATCAAAAGGCCCCCTGCCGTTGAAGCAGAGGGCCCTCGCCAAACACCGCTATCGCAACACGGCTTATCGCAGTCGCAGCTCTAGACCTCGTAGCTCGTACCAGCCACCGTGTCCAAGTCGACAGCCCGCTCACCGATCTGCACCACACACCGGCCACCCAGGTCGGACGTGATGCGGGCACCCAGGAGTTCACCCTTTGCCCAGGTAATGGACACCTCGAAACCTCCACGGGCACGAAGCCCGGAAACGCTGCCCGTCGGCCATACTGACGGCAACGCCGGCAGCATGTGCAGCACACGTGCCCCATCAGACGTTGTGCGGTGACTCTGCAGCAACATCTCGGCGATGCCGGCCGTCGCGCCAAAGTTGCCATCGATCTGAAACGGCGGATGCGCATCGAAGAGATTCGGATAGGTGCCACCGCGAACGTAGTTGGTCTCGTTACCACCGGCCGGCTGCAACACGTTACGCAGCATCTTGTAGGCGTGGTCGCCATCGCGGTAGCGGGCCCACAGGTTGATCTTCCAGCCCATCGACCATCCGGTGCCGCCGTCGCCCCGCAGCTCCAGAGATCGCCGAGACGCCGCGAGCAGCTCAGGCGTCGTCTCAGGTGTCAACTGATGTCCCGGATAGACGCCGAACAGATGGGAGACGTGCCGGTGATGGTCTTCGGGATCATCCCAATCGCGGAACCACTCCTGCAACTGCCCGTGTTTGCCGATCTGGTAAGGCAGCAGCCGATCCCGCGCCACAGCAAGCTCGGCCCGGAAGTCTGCATCGACGTCAAGCAGATCGGACGCCTCGATACAGTGGGTGAACAGATCCCAGATGATGGCCAAATCCATCGTCGAGGCAATGCTCACCGCCAACCGGCGGCCATCCGGCAGCGTGTAGAGATTCTCAGGCGAGGTCGCCGGCGCCGTCACTAGATGGCCCTGTCCGTCCTCCACAAGCCAATCCAGACAGAACCGCGCGGCGTCCTTCATCAACGGGTATCCGCGATCCTTCAGGAAAGCAACGTCACCCGTGAACACATAGTGCTCCCAAAGGTGTTGGCTCAGCCAGGCACCGCCCATAGGCCAGTTGGCCCACACGGGATTCCCCTCGCCGTAGCGCCCCACCGGAGCACTCTGCCGCCACAGATCACTGTTATGGTGCGCACACCATCCGTTACAACCATAGTTGACCCGGGCGGTCTCACGCCCGTTGACCGCCAGCTCGTCGATCATCCGGAGCAGCGGCTCGTGGCATTCACTGAGATTGCAGACCTCGACCGGCCAGTAGTTCATCTCTGCGTTGATATTGAGCGTGTAGTTGCTGTTCCACGGCGGCGTGATCATATTGTTCCAAATGCCCTGCAGATTCGCCGGCTGCGTCCCCGACCGGGAACTCGCGATCATCAGATAGCGCCCATATTGGTAAAAGAGCGCTGCCAACTGCGGGTCATTATCCTCACGGAAGTGCGCCAGACGCCAATCTGTCGGATGATCGGTGCTCTCGCTTTCGCCCAGGTCAATCGCCACACGACCAAAGAGGGATTGATAGTCCGCAGTGTGCGCAGCGAGCAGATCGGCGTATGATTGCCCGGCGACGGCAGCCAGGACGCTCGCGCAGGCCACTGCCGGATCAAGCCCATCAGATCCTGGAGAGCGCTGGAACCCATCATAGCTGGTCGCCGCACTGAGCAGCAGCAAGACCTCATCGGCGCCGTTGACATGGACCACATCCTGCTCTGCCACCAGCTCACCACCGATCGGCAGAATCCGCAGCCACGCCTCAAAGTTGAGTCCCTCGCCGCCAGGTGGATCATACTGGATCGGATCGTCAGCTTCGTGCCCCCGCGGGTCGACGTGCTTCGGGGCTTTGCCCTTCAGCACCAACGTGCCATCCTCCCGCACGGCCGAGCCGGCGTTGAGCGGACAGGAGATCCGTGCGGAGAAAGACAAGCTGCCGGGGCGATCGCCGGCTAGCCGCATCACCAACACCTGATCGGGGGTGCTGCTGAAGACCTCGCGTGTATACGTCACCCCACTCGCGCCGTAGGTAACGGTAGCTACTGCGCAGGTCAGATCCAACGCACGTTCGTAACCGGTGACCTCACCATCGATGTGGAAATCCAGGCTCAGATCCCCCAACGTCAGATACGGTTGGGTAAACGGGCCCTGCATATCCTTACAGAGCTCGTTAGCGCGCTCGAAATCATCCTCAAAGAGCGCCTGACGCACCTTGAGCAGGGTTGCGCGAGCACCTGGGTTGTTCCAAACCCTCGGCGCTCCGGCCCACAGGGTATCTTCGTTGAGCTGCAGGCGCTCTTGTTCTGTGCCGCCGAATACCATGGCGCCCAATCGGCCATTGCCGATGGGAAGCGCCTCCACCCATGCGTCGGCAGGTTGTTCGTACCACAGTCGCCAAAGGTTCTCATCCATTGGGGAAACTCCTTCGGGTGAACTCAGAGATCAGCGATTCTTTACAGTGATTCCGCATGCCGCAGCCGACTCCGCTAGAGCGACCATAGTTTCCTTCGTGGGCGGTTCGATGTCCTTGGCCCTGTAGGTCAGGCCCAGGCTGTTGTACTTGTCCCCGGCCATGCGATGGAAGGGCAACAGCTCCAGGCTGATCGGGGCAGCAGCCTCCCCATAGATAGCCGCACGATGGTCTTGGAGCTCGCGCACGAAGACCGCGATCGCGCCAATCTCCTCGGTCGTCGCATTCACGGTGGGTACCACCGGCGTGCGGAAGATGATGGGTTTATCGGTCTCGGAAATCCGGCGGGCATTGGCCTTCAACAGCTCGTTGGGTGCCCCCACCGCTCTCTTGTGCTTGTCCGAATCCATATGCTTGAGATCCATCATCACCATATCGGTCTCGGTCAACACGTCGGATAGTTTCTCCCAGGGCACGTTGCCGGCAGTCTCGATCGCCGTGTGGAGCCCTTCCTCATGGCAGCGTGTCAGAATCTCCTTGGAGAATTCGGGCTGGAAGACGGGTTCACCGCCGGACAGGGTCACGCCGCCGCCGGAGTTCTCGTAGAAAGCGCGGTCTTGGAGGATCTCATCGACAACCTCCTCGACCGACAGCTCACGACCGGACAGCTCACGCGCGCCTGCATAGCAGACCTC
>CAZEXX010000216.1:4232-6794 GCA_964516885.1 uncultured Anaerolineales bacterium
AGTTTCCATCAACTGTATTGTGTCGTCGAGCGGCATAATGTCGCTCTCCAACTTGCCGGCGCGAATGCAGTCCATCACAGCCTGCGCCTCGCAATTGTAGCCGTTGCCCACAAACGGCAGGGACATCGTCTCACCCTCTGCACCGCTGGACTTGTCCCACACCATAAGGGTCTTCCCGTTCCACCACGCCGAAGGAAGGTGAATCCGTCCCTCACTCCCGAAGATCGACGCCTCTTGAGGTGTCGAGGTCCGGATTGCGCATGCCAACTGGGCCATCTGCCCCTGATCGTACGTGAACAGCATCGCCGTTTGCTCGTCCACACCGGTGTCACCCAACTGCATCGTGGACATTATCTTGGCCGGCGGCTGCCCAAATACCATTGCGGCGAGCTGCACGACGTAGATGCCGACGTCGAGCAGAGCGCCGCCACCCAACGCCGGATTGAAGAGCCGGGCCTCGGGATTCAGACCGGCGCGAAAACCAAAGTCCACCTGCATTAACTTGACCTCGCCGATCCTGCCGGACGCCAGGATCTCACGCAACTTGACCATCGTCGGCAGAAAGCGGGTCCAAACGGCATCCATCAGGAAACGCTGGTTCTTGCGCGCCGCTGCGATCATTCGGCGTGTCTCCTGCGCATTGATCGCAAAGGGCTTCTCACAGAGAACGTGCTTCCCGTGATCCAAACAGAGCACGGTGTTGTCACAATGGAAGACATGTGGGGTTGCGACGTAGACGACGTCCACGTCGGGATCAGCCGCCAGCGCCTCATAGCCGGCGTGCCGATTGGGCACGTCAAACTCATCGCCAAAAGCATCGGCGGTCTCCTGGCGACGCGAGCCCACCGCAACCAGGGCCGCGTCCGGCAAAACCGCCAACCCTTTGGCAAACTTGTGCGCGATGCTGCCCGTACCCAGGATCCCCCATCTGATTGTGTCGCTCATCGGTCGTTTCCTTCTCCCGTCTCCAGCCAGACAATCTCTTCAGCTGTCAGAGCTGTCTCAAGTGCCACGATGTTATCCGCATATTCTTCGGGCGTACGGCAGCCCACGAGTGAGAACAGATTCAGCGGGTGGTTCTGGCTGTAGGCCAGCGCCACCTGAGGCAGCGTCAATTCCTTTGCCTCTGCCAGGCTCTGCGCGCGCTCCAGCCGGCTGAAGTTGGCCTCGCTCCCGTAACTGCGCAGGACCAATGCATCCTGCCGTTCGGTGCGCATCTCGCAATTCCCGCGCGTGTACCGGCCCGTCAAGAAACCACCGGCCAGACTCGACCAGGTGAACAACCCCATATGGGCCTCGCTGTAGTAAGCACGCGCCGCCGCACCTGACGGGCCGCCAACACTCACGCACCCCGCCCACGGAGCCTCCACCATCTCCACGAGGCTGAACTGCGGGCTGCTGGCGACGAAAGGCACCAGATTGTGATCCGCTGCGTAAGCGCAAGCCAATTGTACCCGATTGTGCGTCCAATTCGATCCCCCAAAGGCATCGATCAGGCCTTCCACCTTGTGGGCATTCAGAGCTTCGACAATTGGGCCTACAGCCACTTCCGGGTCATCGCGATGGAGCAAATACAGGTCGATGTTGTCCACCTGCAGCCGTGCCAGCGAGTCATGAAGGTCTGCCGCAATATCGTAGGCTGTGACGCGTTTGCGATCCCGATTGTGGTGGGCGCCCTTGGTGATGATGACGACCTCGTCACGGCAGCCACGTGAGCGTAGCCACTGGCCGAAGGTCCGCTCAGCGTCGCCGCCCCCATAGACATGGGCAAGATCGAATGCAGTACATCCCAGCTCAACGACACCGTCCAGCAGCGCAAAACTGCCGTCCAGGTCACGCGAGCTGATCATCATCGTGCCCTGCACCAATCGAGAGATGGGCTTATCTATACCAGGTACGTGTCCGTATTTCATAGGGTTCCTTTCAGGGGAAGAGTCATGATAGAATGGCAGCCGAAAGCTAGAAGTAGGCAGTAAGCAGTATGGAGTAGGTACCCGATCCGCTACTTCTTACTCCCTACTCCTTACTGCCCTGTTGCGGAACTACCCCGAGTGCGGCGGTTCTCCCTGTCAGCTATAGTACCCCCGGTACGTCTCCAGCGCGTTGAGGACCGCCTCCGTGTTCTCCAGCGGGACATCATCGCCGATCTCTGCCTTGAGCCAGAGGCCGCCCTCAGGGGACCCCAGGGTCTCCACAGCTTCACGAACATGGTCGTCGATCTGCTGCGGCGTGGCAAAGGGAAACATCTGCCGGTCGAGATCGAGATCCACACAGACCTTGCCTTTGCAGACCCGGGCGAGGTTATCCAGGCCGTTGGCCCGCACCTGCGGGTTGATCACGTTGACGCCGGCGTCTACCAGGTCGGGGATAATCTCATAGATGTGGCCATCGGTATGCATATAGACGTAGTGACCGGCCTCGCGGAAGGGCGTGTAGATGGCGGTATAGCACGGCTTCAGGAACTTCCGCCACATTCGCGGGCTGATCGGTAGCCTGTGCTGCAATCCCAGATCGTCACCGAAAGTGACAATGGGATCAGGGTTCTCCTGGGCCTCCAAGGCA
>CAZEXX010000217.1:0-6719 GCA_964516885.1 uncultured Anaerolineales bacterium
CCCGCCCACGGTGGCGCGATGTCATTCAGGAACAGGGCATCACCATTGACCTGCATACCGACTTCCAGGATGACCTGCCGGCCGTGATGGGCAACGAGGCGGAGATCAGGCAGGCAGTGACCAACCTGATACTCAACGCAGTGGACGCCATGCCGGAGGGTGGAACCCTGACCCTGCGCACTCGCGCAGGGAGTGATCCGTCTGCCGGCGTGATCCTCGAGGTGACTGACACCGGCATCGGAATGGGTGAGGAGACACAGGCGCGTGCTTTTGAGCCCTTCTACTCCACAAAGGGCGCGCGCGGGAGCGGGATGGGATTGGCGACAGTTTACGGCGTGATGCAGCGGCACGGTGGAGACGCGCAGATGGACAGTGCTCTGGGCGAGGGGACTACGATGCGGCTGGTCTTCCCGGTGCAGAAGGTGGCCCGAGAAAGTGTTGTCGAAGAACCCCCGGAGCAACTGTTGGCTTTGCGGATTCTGTTTGTGGACGACGAGCCGGCGTTGCGCGATGCGGTGAAGGCGGTATTGGAGAACGAGGGGCACACGACCACACTAGCCGACGGCGGGCAATCGGGTCTGGAGGTGTTCCGTGAGGCGTGCCGGCGTGCTGAGCCGTTCGACGTGGTGATCACCGATCTGGGGATGCCTCACGTGGACGGACGCATCGTGGCGCGGATCGTCAAGGAGGAAGCGCCGGGTACCCCGGTGATCCTGCTGACCGGCTGGGGACAGCGCATGATCGCGGAGAGTGAGACACCCGCCAACGTGGATCTGGTATTGAGCAAGCCGCCCACCATCGAGTCCCTGATTCGGGCGCTGGCACAGGTGGTATCAGATGATTAGTTGGGTCTGCCAAATCCGCTCCTGAGGACTGGGTCAGCTGCAGTGCCCGTGACATCAGGCACCGGGTAGTTGGCTCAATCACTCTGTGAACCCACCCCTAGGGGGTACGCATCCGGGTAGCAGGGCAGCACCCTGGATCTCACAGAGCGCCCGTGCCCGTCTTTGTGTCGAGCCTTCCTCGCAGGGTCTCGGCGGGATGTCGGCCCTTCGCAATGAATGACCTTCGCACCGATGTGCATCTGCGGGTTGCCACCGACATCGACGAGGTCCATATCCCATATTCCTTGTCCCCTGATCCCTCCGCCCCTTTCCCCATCCCCCTAACCCATGCTATCATAGGGACATCACACGCTGACAGCCACCACCACGCCTGAGGAGGATGCTATGGATTTCGAGAAACTGGGGGCCTTCTATCTCGGCAGGACCTACGACCTGGAGAAGAGAGAGCTCCTCGACCAGCCGGTGATGTACGACGCCCGCGATCTGACCACGCACGCGGTGTGCGTGGGGATGACGGGCTCCGGCAAGACGGGGCTGTGCATCGACCTGCTGGAGGAGGCGGCGATCGATCGCGTTCCCGCGCTGATCATCGATCCCAAGGGCGATATCACGAACCTGCTGCTGACGTTCCCCGAGCTGCGGCCCGATGATTTCCGCCCGTGGATCAATGTCGATGACGCGAGGCGCAAAGGGTTGAGCGAAGATGCCTACGCGGCGCAGCAGGCGGAGCTGTGGCGGAGCGGTCTGGGCAAGTGGGGTCAGAGCGGCGAGCGCATCCGGATGCTCAAGGAGAGCGCCGAGTTCGCGATCTACACGCCGGGCAGCGATGCCGGCCTGCCGGTCTCGATCCTGCAGTCCTTCGCGGCGCCCCCACTGAGCTGGGAGGCCGAGGCTGAGCTGCTCCGCGAGCAGGTCCAGGGCACGGTGAGCGCGCTGCTGGGACTGGTGGGGATCGATGCTGATCCGGTGCAGTCGCGCGAGCATATCCTGCTCTCCAACATCTTCGAGCACCATTGGCGGCTGGGCGAGGATCTGGACCTGCCCAAGGTGATCATGGCGATCCAGACGCCGCCGTTCCGCAAGCTGGGGGTCTTCGACGTCGACACCTTCTTTCCCGACAAGGAGCGCTTCCGGCTGGCGATGCGCCTCAACGCCATCATCGCGGCGCCCGGCTTCCAGAGCTGGCTCCAGGGCGAGCCGCTGGATATCGCGAGTTTCCTCTCCACGGCACAGGGCAAGCCGCGGCACTCGGTCTTCTATATCGCGCACCTGAGCGAGCCGGAGCGCATGTTCTTCGTGACGATGCTGCTCAACCAGCTGATCACGTGGATGCGTACGCAGCCGGGCACGACAAGCCTGCGCGCGTTGCTCTATATGGACGAGGTCTTCGGCTTCTTCCCGCCGGTGGCGAATCCGCCGAGCAAGACTCCGCTGTTGACCTTGATGAAGCAGGCGCGCGCCTTCGGAGTGGGGGTGATGCTCACCACGCAGAACCCGGCCGATCTGGACTACAAAGGGTTGACCAACGCCGGGACGTGGTTCATCGGGCGACTGCAGGCCGAGCGCGACAAGGCGCGGTTGTTGGAGGGGCTGGAGAACGTGTCGGCGCAGGCCGGCGGGGCGCTGAACCGCAGCCAGATCGACAAGATCCTGAGCAGTTTGGGGAAGCGGGTCTTTCTGCTTCATAACGTCCACGAGGAACAGCCCGTGATCTTCAAGACGCGGTGGGCGATGAGTTACCTACGCGGGCCGCTGACGCGGATGCAGGTCCGTGACTTGGTGGGTCCACGCACGCTGCAGTCGGTGTCCGCGGGTGCACCCGCGGCCCAGCCCTCGTTCCAGGTGCCGCCTGTGGCAGCTTCGCCCGGTGTGGTCGCAGCTGAGCCGGTGCCAACGGCACAACCGGGTACCTCCGAGATCCCCTACGACGTGACGCCGCCGGTTCTGCCCGGCAGCATCCAGCAAGTCTTCCTGCCGCTGCGGCGGGGTGCCTCAGCTGCGGAACGAGATGTCGAGGAGAAGGCCGGGGGCCGGATCGAGATCGTTTCGCGCAATGTGCTCTATCGTGCGGCGTTGCTGGGGATGGGACGCGTCCACTTTGTGAAGAACACGAAGGCGATCCAGGTCGATGAGGAGGAGCCGGTCTCGCTGTTGGCGCAGCCGCCGCAGGGCCTCGGCACAGTGCGCTGGGAGCAGGCCGAAACGGTCGAGCTGGAGACCCGCGATCTGCTGGACCGCCCGGAACCGAAGTCGTACTTCGATGCGCTGCCCGATGCGACTAACGAGGCCAAGGAGCTGACGGCGATCCGCCGCGAGCTGGAGGACCATCTCTATCGCGCGCGCAACCTGAAACTGCTGTACAACGACGCGACCAAGCTCTACGCGAACCCCGACGAGAGCGAGCGCGAGTTCCGCATGCGCGTCAACCAGGCGGCGCGGGAGCTGCGGGACGACGAGGTCGATACGCTGGAAGATCGCTTCAAGAGCAAGCTGAACACGCTGGAGGATCGTCTCCGGTCAGCGCGAGTTGCGCTGGGAAAAAGGGAGACGACCGCGCGCCAGCGCAAGCAGGATGCCCTGATCACGGCCGGGGAGACGGTGCTCAGCCTCTTCTCGGGACGCCGCCGCTCGATCTCCAGTGCGGCGCGCAAGCTGACGCAGGCGACCACGACCAAGGCCGATATCGATGCGGCGGAGGACAAGGTGGCTGACGTCGAGGCCGACATCGAGGAGCTGAAGGCCGAGTTGAAGGCGGAGACCGACGCCATCGTCGCCCGCTGGGAGGCGAGGCTGGGGGACTTCGACGAGCTAGCGATCACGCCGCGCCGCGCCGACATCGAGGTGAATCTCTTTGCGCTGGCCTGGGTCCCGAGTTGGTACGTCGTCTACAAGATGGGGAATATCACGCAGTCGTCCATCGTGCCGGCTTACTGACGACCTGTACCGGAGGTGTAGCAGACCAACTTCAGTGACACACAGTCGCCCTGAGCGTGAGCTCGGGATGGATCGCTTCAGTGGCGGAAACGGGACTCATGCGCTCGTCTCGGCCATCGTGACGGTGGACGGTGTCCGATACGACCTGGCGAATCCGGGCAGCGTGTACGATATTGACTGCCGGCCGTGCAATACCCGGCCACGATAGCAGATAGAGTGGGCGCAAGGAGGACACCCTTGCGCCCTTCACAGCTCTGACATCCCTGCTCAGGGTGGTGTTCCGGGCCCTCCGGTTCCACCATCTCGGATCCGCAGATATAGGGATACCGTCTTCGCTGAGGGTGTCACTCTCAGCTCTGCCCTCAGTGCTTTTCGGCAGACCTCATACTGGATCAAGGCGGTGCAGCGCTGTCCACACTCATTCAGCAGACGCATCGCTTCTCGGTGCATGTCCTCTCGCCACGGCTCCAGTGCCAGCAGGCGGCGAACAAGCCGTAATCCCTCCCTGCACTCGCCACGCTGCCGGCAATCGGCCACCAGATCGGCCAGGGCCGTCGTGGTCCGCCGGCGCCAACGTTCCCGTTCTCCAACCAGCCAGAGCTCGTACTCAGGACAGTGGTCCAGGGATAGGTCCTGCAGGAACTCTCCGCGGTAGAGGCCGGTTGCCTTGACCAGGGCGGTTGTCTCTCCCTGCGCGATCCAGTCATCCAAAGCATCGAGATCAGTCCAGACGTTGCTGGAGCGCTCGAACCAGAGCGAATACCGATCTCCCTCAAAGCACCCCGGCAAGCCGGCGGACAGCTTGTGGAGGGTCCAGCTGAGGTTCGCGCGCGCTCTGTCGGTGGGCAGCTCCGCCCACAGCAGCGAGGCCACGTGCTCGCGGGCAAGCGGCTGTCTCCGTGCAACGAGGTAGCCGAGCAGGGCCAGGGGCTTCCCATGTGCCAGACCCGGGATCGACTGACCTGCTTGCGCCACCTGAGCAGGTCCCAGCAATGCAAGACGCACACGCACAGCCATGGAGTTCTCTTCTCGCTAGCAAAGAGTCTGCCAAGAGGGTGCCAAGTAACGGCCAAGAGGGAGAGGGTAATCTATCCACAAGTATACCAGAGTTGGCGATCCATGGCAAAGAAGATATCCACTGAGCGTGCCTATCTGATCCGCTGTTGGCGCGAGCGCAATGCATCGCCTGATGCCTCACCGACGTGGCGGCTCTCTATAGAGGATGTCCTCGGAGAACGGCATCGCCGAGGGTTCGATGATGTGGAATCGCTCATCGCGTTTCTGCTGTCTGAGCTCTCGGAGGAGGGGTCAGCCGGCCGGCAGTAGCGGAGAACAGATGGCTTGCAGCAACGGCTGTTTCCTGCCCGAGCTCAAGGGTGCGACGTGAGTAATCTACGAGGCCGGCGGCAGGGTCGGTGGGGAGATCGCATACGTCGGTGGTCGGCTCTTTGTGTCTCGAAAGGAGGTGGGGTGTATCGGCACACGTTCATCGGTCCGTCTTTCTAGCATGTGCGACATAAGGAGAGCAAGCGATGTCACTAGAAGAGAACAGGGATGTTGTCCGTCGCGAGGTGGAGTTCTGGAATGGGCACGACGCGGAAGCGGCGGGGGAGGTGTATGCTGCCACCTATGTGGGTCACGATCCTGGTGGAGCCCATGCGGGTAGCTTTGAGCAACTGAAGCAGTCCACTGCGGCGATCTTTGCTGCCTTCCCCGACTTCAGCATCACCGCGAATGACGTGATCGTCGAGGGAGATATGGCTGTGAAACGCTGGACTGTGCGCGGGACGCACAAAGCCGAGTACATGGGCATACCTGCGACGGGAAAGGAGATCGTGGTTACCGGGAACAACATCTTCCGTATCGCCAACGGAAAGATCGTCGAGTGCTGGGCGGAATCAGATACCCTGGGCCTGCTGCAGCAGCTCGGCGTGATCCCGCCGATGGGATAGGGTCGAGAGCAGCACAGGCTGCCCGCTTGCGCCCGGCGAAGCTGCCGGCGGGCGGCGTTTCTTGGGACTTCATGAACCGGCTGTACGAATTGAGATACCTGAACAGGCTGTTATGAGGGAGGAAGCGAACCATGCGAGTTCTAGAACGACATACACAGACGTTGGAGAAGCGCGGATGGGAGACCTATGTAGCGTGGGAGAAGAAGTGGGAGGCACGGGAAAAACGCCAAGGTGGCTTCCCCACCAAGCGACACTTCCGCCCCATGAGCAGGAGCGGCACCGTTGTGTGGGAGCGGGAGTGGGACAGCTTCGCTGCAATGGAAGCCGCCTACGAGAAGTCTGGTGGCGATCCCGAGAGCAAGGCGTTGCTGGATGCGCCGTCGGCTGTCGTCGATGAAAGTCTTGAGCTGTTTAGGGTCGCGACCGAGGTGTAGGAGGAACGGTCGCTGCCGGTGGACCCTAGAGGTGACAGGTCTGGGGTCTCGTGGACTAGCGGCGAGCCAGGTCGAAGCGTGATAGACTGACTCAGTCGGCTGGTAGCAGCACAAAGCGCAAAGCTAGGGTGGCGACCGCGGACTCGCTGTCTGCGTCGATTTCTGCAGGTTTATGCCCAAGACTGACGCGTTCACTTCCCCGCCATATGGCGGGGAGGTGAACGCGTCGTTTACCGCTTCAGGCACCCGTGCGAATACGCTACACTGAAAGCATCATATAGATACCGGAGACACGTGTTCTCCGGTTCGCACAGGAGGTGCTGAATGATGGATTGGGGAACGGGTTGTGAGAGTCTGGGCGGCCTGAATCCTGGCCATATGTGGGGTGGTGGTATGGGGATCTTCGGTCCGCTGCTGGGACTGCTCCTGCTCTTGGGTTTCCTGGCGCTGTTGGTGGCGAGTGTGATCTGGGTGATCCGCCGCTCCTCGCGGGCGACCAGCGGCGCCGGTGTCTACGGCGGGAGCACTGCAGCCCTGGATGTGGTACAGAATCG
>CAZEXX010000218.1:0-6698 GCA_964516885.1 uncultured Anaerolineales bacterium
CCGTCGCAGCATATCCCCTTGGCGTTCTTGGCGGCTTTGCGTGAGACATCCCCCACTCCGAAACGCAGCCCGCCCCGCCGGACTGACACAAACAGCTTTCAGCTGTGTGGCGTCGCATTTTGTTGTCCCATCGGACCTGATTTGACTCTTAGGTGGAGAGACTTTACACTCAAACTTCGAGTGAACTGCGGCGTTGCCGCGACATCCCACTGCGGACCATAATATCCCAGATTTCTGCAGGGCACGCCAGAATGGGGGTACATACGGAGACATTCCGTATAACAACATGTTGGGCAGCTACTCGGCAATGAGTGAAAGGGCGAGTTATCATGAACAACATCAGCATCTCCCAACCCGGCTGGCTCAAAAAGAGTAGCGTTTTCCTATTGTTCTTCATCGTGGAGACGATGGTGTTCGCCTCAATCACATTGTCGCCGTACTTGCCGCAAACTGCATTGCTCGGCTATCACGCTGGTCTCACCGCCGTGCTCTTGATCGTCGCTTTGTTCTTGCGGAGGAGTGTGAAAGGGAAACCATACTGGCCTGTGTTCTACGCCTTTTTTGTGGCTGGAGCAGCAGTTCTTACCAGTGGACTTTTCAGTGGCGCTCTGCTGAGCTTGTTCCAGCAGACTGTGGCACCCCCCCCGGGGAATTGCCTTGGCTAAGTTCTCTGAAAGCATCTTGCGAGTGATTCCGATTTTGGTATTGATGCCTGCCATAGGGTTTGATTGGCGTTCCATGTATCTCGCGGCAGGGAAGGTACGCTTCTGGCTCCCTATTGCTATAGCTGCCTTTACCGTTTTTCCCGCACTTGCCTATTTCCCCCTGAGCAGCAGCCAGGCCGGGGTGTTGGACAAATTGCTGCCACTTTGGCCATGGATATTGCTCTTCGTGCTTTCCAACGGGTTCATGGAGGAACTGCTCTATCGAGGAGTATTCCTCAAACTATACGAGCCTTTCCTCGGCAAAGGTCTATCGATCATTCTGACAGCTGTAGTTTTCGCCGTCATGCACACACAGATCACCTATGCGGCGCAGATGATCCAGTTTCTGGTGATTGTCTTGGTTCTGTCGCTGATCTGGGGAATCTTGATACAAAAACGGACAGCCTGTGGGGAGCAGTTCTGTTTCATGCCGCAGGCGACTGCCTGATCATATTTGCGGCATATGCCAGTATGTAGCAGTATTCCACTTGCTGCCCAACAATGCGTGGCGCCGACCGCACCTATCGGCGCTCGCTAAATCGCGACTTTTCGACTTTGATGGGTGACTTGTCCAGTACGGTGGCTCTGCAAGCCCGGCGCGGCGGCTCACGCTAGTCGTTGGGCGGATGCTACGGGAAGGCAGCCGCCGGAATGGGGCTGGAGAAGTGAACGGCAGAACGGTTTGTCTTGTTGCAGCAATGTGCCTCGTAATCGCTGGCGTTATTGTGACGTTTGGCTTTGCGGAGCCGCGTTCTGGGCCAATGGAGAACCAGGTCGGCTGCGCCCCGAAGATGCGCCAGACCGCGGCGATTGCGTACCGGTGAGAAGCGCGTCAGGACAGATGCTGCCGCACGTTGAGCCTAACGATCGAGCTGGCCATCATGCCACCGCTTTGGCGTATTTGTGGACCTCTCTTTTGGTCCGTGGATGCAGCGAATCATAGAGGAAATTCGAAACGTTCGGCTCCGCGCGGGACGCGATTTCTACGATCTGTATCCCATTTGCCTTCATCCGCGTGAAGCATTCCTTGATCACCGCTGTGGCGAATCCCCGTCTTCGATACGCGCTATGGGTTCCCACCGGCTCAATGTAGCCGGCGTGTTCTCTGGCGCGTTCATGCCAGCCGACGCAATACGCGACATGTCTGCCTTCTGGCGAAATGACCGACAGGTTGTATTCGCCCATGTAATCGGGCGATGACATCAGGCCTCTCAGGTTGCCTTCTGTATACCGGGGGTTGTCGAATGCGTTCTGCACGAGTTCCACTCTGCTTGCATAATCGAGAGACTCGGAAAACGCCTGTACGGCGAACCCATCTTCTAGGGCGTAGTCGACATCAGTGTGTTCCAGATCATAGATCCGTTTGTTCTCAAAGTGGCACCGGAACTGGAAGTCCAGTGTCTCCAGTCTCCGGATCTTGTCCGCGTCGTCACTAAACACGTCTATCTCGATGTTCGTCCGTGTGTTCGCCCAGTGGTCATCTATCCAGCGGAGGATGTCAGGATAGATCTCGCGATACTCGGGCATCACCTCAACAAAGAAGTCATCTTTGCCGTATTCCGAGATGAATAGGGCAACAACCGCGCGGTTCTCTGCCCGCCAGACATGCACGTTCTCCCTGAAGAACCGATCCTGAGGATCCTTGTTGGCATGGACATTGTATCTCCAGAAGTTCATTCTCCCAGATTCCCAATGCATGAATGGATCTTTGGTCGATAGCGCATCGAGGAAATCGCAAATCTCACGATACTCCTCATCCGTATTGGTATAGACTGTATCTCTCGTGTTCATCCTACCATATACCATCCCGCGTTCTCTCGTTTGTCGATGTCCTTCGGAAGACGCAAGTAGAAATGCCACCAAATCCCAGCCATCCGCTTCACGCATTGTCGGCTGCAACTGGCGTAGCCTTTCTTCAAGTCGCCAGGTTAGGCGAATCTAGAGGTGATAGTCCCCAGAGGCCTCGGGCTGATAGAGTATTCTCTTGACTCGCAACCGTCTCTTTCCCGCTGGAACTTCCCATTCAAACGAGTCTCCCACTTCATAGCCTAACATGGCCATACCAACAGGAGCCAGTATCGAGATTCTCCCTTGCGTCAGATCGGCATCGGCTGGAAAAACTAGTGTATAGATCTCCTCTTCCTCTGTGTCAAGGTCTTCGAGACAGACTCTGGAATTCATAGTGATAACATCACTTGGCACATCCTGTGGCGAAACTACTTCCGCGCGATCGAGTTCCAGTTGGAGTCTTTCCAGGTATTCACTCTTGCGGTATTCGGTGAATCGTGCGTCCGAAAGCAGTGTTTTCAAACGCTCAAGATCAAACTGGGTAATGTGAATAGGTTTGCCACTCATGGTTTTTTCTCTCTCCCATGTCCTCTGTTGACGGGCGGGCGTTGTTGTAGCAGGCGCAGTATCATCAGTGTGGTAAGGCGAAAAACGCGCAATGCTGGTGAATCTATCATGATCCGACAGGTGCAAGTCACTTGGCGCACCTAACGCGTTCCACATGTACTATAGTCCCACAGCTTACGAACAGCAAACTGCCCGTAAACACAAGAGGCCCTCCGTCGCTGGAGAGCTATTCATGTCCCACGGAGGATTACTATAGGCGGGAACGACGGGATTCGGGCACGCACGTGTATACAAGCGGTCATGTTTCACGCATATAGCACTTTAGCGTATACCAAGGGTAAGTCCAGCTCCGCCTGCGGAAAGGTGCAAAACACCTACCAGCGCGACGGGGCCATGCGGTTCGACGACAATGCTGGAGGGGATCCCAACTACGAGCCCAACACTATGGGTGGCGCCGTGGCCGATCCCAAGTGTACCGAGCCGCCCCTAGAGATCTCGGGCCACGCAGACCGCTACGAGCAGAAACGCGGTGTAGATGATGACTATGTTCAGCCCGGCAATCTTTTCAGATTGCTTGGCGTAGAACATCAGGCCCGGCTCTGCAGGATTACTGCCGGCAGTCTGGGTAAGTCCCGAAAGACCTTCAATAGAAAATGGTCGCTCACTTCGCCAAAGCGGATCCGGCATATGGTGAGGGGGTTGCCAGAGCATTGAGTCTGGTGTGCGATAGAGAAAGCATAGCGAAACACTGGAGAGCGACGAGTGACCCGCGCATTGGAGACGCGCGGGTCACTCGCGTCTCGGTGTTGACGTTAGGGCGCTAGATTTGTGGGTTTCGATAATGGGTTGTCCACAAACCAACTGAACCAGACGTGCTTCAGGAATAGTCGCTGATAGAGGGAGCTCCGGTATGCTCATTCCCGCGGCTTCCGTAGATTCTTCCCATTAGTGAGATTCGCGAGATTCGTGGTTCCTCTCCCTCCCCCTCCCCCTCGCATTGACACGAACCGCTTCCGGCTGCATACTATGAACATCGCCGAACGTCCGTGACGCCGGCCTGATCACACACCACCACTCTCATCCAGGGGACAGCGGACGGCACAGCCACCACGATTGATTGAGCACGTGGGGGTAGATCATCGTCGTTTCCGCGTCCTTGTGGCCGGGAAGTTCCTGCACAGTAAGGAGTAAATCATGGAACTGGTTAGCGCAGCTGATGAAAACTCAGAAGGCCCAGCCCGGTTTATGCTATTGGATCCTGATGGAAACCCAATCTCGTTGATCAACATGTGTGAGTATACGATTTTGGCCGGTAAGAAGGGATCAACAAGCAGGTGAGAAGATGCAGAGCAGAGCGAAGCGAAAGAAGCAGACGACTATCTCAAAGAAGTTCCAGAAGACCGACAAGAAGCATTAGCGCAGTTCAGGAAACTGTGCTTGGAAGTCTTGGATGGATATGAAGAAAGCATGGAATATGGGATGCCGAGCTACAGGAAGAAAGGTGGGGAAGTCGAAGTTGCATTTGCGAGTCAAAAGGCCTACATCTCATTCTATGTTCTCAAAGAAGAGGTTCTCAATAAGTATCGGGAAGCCCTGGCAGGGATGAATTTGGGAAAAGGATGTATTCGATATCGAAGACCGCAGCATATTGATTTCAAGATAGTTGCACAGCTTCTGATGGAAAGCTATCAGTCCAATAGTGAGATTTGTTGAGAAAAGGATTGATGGTCGATGAAACATTTCAAGAAGAATCTAGAGACCGAAACAGTGCATAACGCCCAACCCCGCGCAGACCTGACCTGCTCCGCAGCGGAGGACGATCCGCGAAAAGCAGTCCTTGGCTCTTAATGCGCATCCCCGCGGGCTATCACGCAGGCAGGTTACGTCATCGTTATGCTTAGGAGAAATGGACACAGTGGGACAGGAGCCTTGCCTATGCGAGAGTTGTCTTGCGAAGCCTGGCACAATAGGGCTGAGAAACTGAACAGCAAAGGAGAAACACCATGAACAAGAAGGACACATTGACCACTACCGCTGGAATCCCCGTTCCGGACAACCAGACGTCTTTGACCGCCGGAGAACGCGGGCCGACCCTGATGCAGGATCACTACCTGCTTGAGAAGCTGGCCCACTTCAATCGGGAACGGATTCCCGAGCGTGTCGTGCATGCCAAGGCAGCAGGAGCGCATGGAACACTGACCGTGACGCACGACATTACGCAGTACACCAAGGCGAAGCTCTTCTCCGAAATCGGCAAGAGGACCGAGATGTTCGGTCGCTTTTCAACCGTGGCGGGGGAAAAGGGTTCGGCAGACACAGTGCGGGATGTCCGAGGCTTTGCGCTGAAGTTCTATACCGAAGAAGGCAACTGGGACATGGTGGGGAACAACACGCCGACCTTTTTCATCAGGGACGCCATCAAATTCCCGGACTTCATCCACACGCAGAAACGGGACCCGCAGACGAACGCCAAACGCGACTTCGCTCAGTGGGATTTCTGGTCACAGGTCCCCGAGGCACTTCATCAGGTGACGATCCTGTTCTCGGATCGAGGGATCCCACAAGGCATCCCCTTCATGAACGGGTACGGCAGCCATACGTACAGTTTCATCAACGCCAAGAACGTGCGATTCTGGGTCAAATTCCACTTCAAAACCCAACAGGGCATCCAGTGCATGCCCCCGGAAGAAGCCGACAGACTGGCGGCAGAGAATCCCGACTACCACACCGTGCAGTTGTTCGAAGCCATCAAGCGCGGCGAGTACCCCAAGTGGACCTTCTCCGTCCAAGTCATGCCCGAGCAAGAAGCGGAGAACTACCGCTGGAATCCGTTCGACCTAACCAAGGTCTGGCCGCACAGCGACTACCCGCTGATCGAGGTGGGCGTCATGGAGTTGAACCGCAACCCGGCGAACTACTTCGCCGAGGTTGAGCAGTCCGCTTTCTCGCCGGCCAATGTTGTGCCTGGGATATCGTTCTCACCGTGCAAGATGCTGCAGGCGCGTATCTTCTCGTATGCGGATGCAAGTCGCTATCGCCTGGGCGCGAACTTCGAGCGTCTCCCTATCAACTGCCCGCACGCCACAAAGGTGCAAAACACCTACCAGCGCGACGGGGCCATGCGGTTCGACGACAATGCTGGAGGAGATCCCAACTACGAGCCCAACACTATGGGTGGCCCCGTGGCCGATCCCAAGTATGCCGAGCCGCCGCTGAAGATCTCGGGTGATGCAGACCGCTACGAGCAGAAGCGCGGCGTAGATGATGACTATGTTCAGCCCGGCAATCTTTTCAGATTGCTTGGCGCAGAACACCAGGCCCGGCTCTGCAGGAATATTGCCGGCAGTCTGGGTAAGGTCCCCAAGGACCTTCAAAAGAAAATGGTCGCTCACTTCGCCAAAGCGGACCCGGCATATGGTGAGGGGGTTGCCAGAGCATTGGGTCTGGTGTGAGATAGAGAAAGCATAACCAAACACTGGAGAGCGACGAGTGACCCGCGCGTCCACAACGCGCGGGTCACTCGCGCCTCAGTGTTGACGTTAGGGCGCTACATTTGAGTGGACCCTTTGCCGGGGAGACCATGATCTATGAGCCGGCAACAGGCCACATCACCCATCAATGGGTTGTCTACAAACCAAC
>CAZEXX010000219.1:0-6668 GCA_964516885.1 uncultured Anaerolineales bacterium
CCAATCATCGAGATGCCCAGCAAACCGCGTCATCCCGCAGAACTGCCCGCCGCCGGCGAGACGTGCGGCCACAAGCCGATTCGCCATATCAGTGGGCAGGAGCTCGCTGGAGAGCAGCTCCGGCCAGTAGCGATGGTTCGTGTACGACGCCTTTAGCGTGTCCGTCATGTGTTCGGGACGCGCCATCGGTGCTACCTGCGGCGGCAGCCACCAGTCCGCAGGATCGCTGGGCCAGACATCGCGAATCGCGGCCAACGTATCGGCGGCCAGGCGACTTGCCGCCACCCGCATCACTTCGGGCGGGGTCACGCCCGCATAGCCGGTCCGTTCGCACAGCTCAGCCCAATCCTGCAAACCGCGCACCACCCAAGCGTTGTTGTGAAAATAGCAGGCAACATCCTCCCGGGTATCCGCCTCGGGTGAGCCGGAGATCAGGGTGCTGCCGTGCTGCGCCGCATCATCGCACAATAACAACAAGTGCTGCGCCAGCCGATCCAAAGCGGTGCAACCGGCATCCCACCACCCGGTCGCGCCACCACGCACCATCAGCACCGTCGCCGTATAGAGCAGTTGACCGTACTCGCTGATCGCGGGGCCATAGTAGTCGATCGTGCCATCCGAGCGCACAAAGGTTGTGAGCCAGTACCGGAAGAGCTGCGCTGCGCGCGTGTTGAGTCCCCAGGCGGAGAGCGCGTCCACCGCAGCGATTATTGTGGGCGGGAAGCCCTCGTGTTCCACCTTGCCATACTCGCCAACACCATACTTGGGATGATTTCCCACGAATGTAGCGTCGATGGAGACCAATCCCACCTTGATGGAGCGGTCCAGCAGCGGATGGCCGGTAGCGACCTCGGGGGAGGTCTGGAGCTGAGCGACATCGCGTTCAATCCGGTCCGGGTCAAACGCGGGTTCGCCGGTGGGCCGAGGATAGAGTCGTAGGATGTAGTCGAGGTCACGCGTGCCATCTAGCTGGCTATAGACTGGGTCAATGAGTGTCATTTTCACGTCCTTAAGTGCATCGAAGTGGCCCACGCACGCGGGTCCGGGCTGGACAACCGACTCCTGTCGGCGAACGAACCTGTATAGGGCTTCAGCGTCACCATCGCTAGCCCTACGATGCCGCCCTAGCCATCCGCAGCACCCGCTCGATGAATGGCGCCTTCCCATTCAGATACGCTTCGCGGTCGGTGGGATACCGCTGTGCCAGATCCGCCTTGAGTGCCACCCCCATTTCCGTGACCATCTAGCGCGGTCATCTACTCACAGTAATCGGACTCCGGCAAACCCCACATTCCGTAGAACTTTGTACTTTGCCCGGGGCTTCTAACCTGGGCCTTTCAGAATCACGACATCGTGCGGCCCGTAGTACTCACGCACCGCGACCGCCAGCCATTGGCCGTCTGGTGACATAGCACTGTAGTATACAATGACAGGATACTGTGCAGATGAATCAAATCCTTGGAGATGCACCACTGTCATACCCTGACCAACGGAAGCGTACTCCTCGTTCACATCCGGATAATCCCTCACATACTCAGGGATCGAAATGACCCTGCGTCTCTCTTCCGTCGCGGGGTCATATCGCCAATACCCGAACCGACAACTCGATCCATAATACAGCACATTGTCGTTGCTCCAGCCATGTAATGTGTACCTGCACCAACTTCCCTCGTGTTCCCGCTGCGCTGTCTTGAGAGCGCTGCCAATCCCACTCTCGGGGTGTGTCACCCATTGCATCTCATATCCAGGAGCCGGCTTTGCATAGAGTTGATGCTCGTCGTATAGAAACGGAGAAAGCAACGGGAATGCCAGCATAGCCGCCATCCCGGTCAGCATCCAGACTCTTGCCAAAAGGCCAAGTCTGCCTCGCACGAATACGATCACCACCAGACACGCACACAGCAAATAACTTCCCACAAACGTATACGGGTTCCAGACCACGGGATTCAAGAACCCAGACGTCAATGTTGAGAAGCATCTGTCGTAGACCAGGAGCGTGATGAGGGTTATCGCAACGAGGGTGAGTGCTGTTAGCCAATTCCAAAGTCTAGTCTCCCTCTCCTCACTAACCATTGCTACTCCTCTCTCAGATCACCATACGTTCTTTATGTACAGAGACGCTGAACGGACAAGATGACGCTACCGAGTGGTTGGGCTGATCGTTGCCAGCCCAACCCTATGCAGCTGCCCTAGCCATCTGCAGCACCCGCTCAATGAATGGCGCTTTCCCATCCAGATACGCCCCGCGGTCAGTGGGGTGTCGCTGGGCTAAACCCGCCTTGAGTACCGCATACTCCTCGGCTAATCGCGGATACTGGATCCGAGTGTCGCGAAACAGCACATGGTCCTCCCAAGCGCGGCTATCGATCTCGTTGACGTGAAGGTGATGCGTCCTCGGATCTCCTTTCACGAAGTAGTGTCGCTGTGGTATTTTGTGTTCGCCGCGGTATTCATAGCCCAATTGCACAATAGGTTGGATGCAGACCTTAGCTCCTTCGAAGCTCGTCACGGCTATGCCAACGTCAATGATGGGCTTGGCGATCATGCCTGGGATCGAGGTGCTGCCCACGTGCTGGATGTCCAGTACGTACTGCCCGATGGCGGCTTGCAGGCGTCTCTTCTCCGCCTCGAAGCATCGCTGCCACTCGGTTGTGTATGGAGTGAGCTTGACTACCCCGCGTTCCAAGCCAATCATTGCTCTCTCTCAGGCGGATTCACAGTCATCATAAACCATATGGCCTGCATTGTCATTGACGTGAAGTGCCTTGAGTCTGTCCCCAGATGAACCTGGGTGACTCACTCTCCTGCGCTCACTGCGTTGCCGCTGGACGACATCAGTATATGGCGGAAACCCGATTTTGCACGCAGCACAAACCCCACATAGCAGCCCGGCAATAACGACTGATTCCGTCGTATGATGACACGAGCCGTCAGATACACGACAGAGGAGAGCCCATCGCAATCGACCCCCTTGGTGCGTTCATCCGCCTCAGCGGTTCAGCGATTCACCCCTTGCCCAGCTGACCTGTTTCCTCACATAGTCACCATCACCTGGAACTTTCTAGTCCGAGACGGCGTCTAGAGGACGGAATCGAATCACGAGCATTCACACCTGTGACGGCACGTCGCAGCGAAGTTCTGCTCACATCTCTGATTATGAAAGGGACCAGGTAATGAAGAATGTAGTCAAGCTCCTAGCGCTCTCAAGCGTGGTCGTCATCGTTCTCATCAGCGGCTGCACCTTGAGCCCCTTGCAGTCTGCAGCCACCGATCCGGCGACCGACGTTCTGTCGGACACGGCACCACAGGAGACGGAGGAGGCCCAGGTAGGGTTGGCCAACCCCGCTGCCGTCTATTGTATTGAACAGCGTGGGACATACGACGTCCGCAGCGACGCAGAAGGCAACCAGGTTGGCGTCTGCGTCCTCGACGACGGCAGCGAATGCGACGGATGGGCCTTCTATCGCGGTGAATGCGCAGCTGAGGTCGCCGACGCCGCGACCGGCGGTGGGGTAGTACCCGAAGAAAGCACGATCGGGCTTGCGAATCCGGCCTCCGTCCATTGTGAGGAACAGGGCGGCACCCTGGACATCCGCACCGATGCGGACAGCGGTCAGTACGGTGTCTGCGTCTTTGCCGACGGCAGCCAGTGCGAGGAATGGGCCCTCTTCCGCGGCGAGTGCGAACCACCAGCGGGAGCCGGTGCCCCCCGGGAAGTCTACGGGTGGTTCGGATCGGTGATCACACCGCCCGCAGGCCAACCCTTTGATGCCTATCTGGTGCTGGCGCCCAAGGAATCGGGCAACGCCGGGCTGGTAACGCTCAATGAGGAAACGGAGAAGACCATCGCCTATCTCAGGGACAGTGGCCGTATGGCACACTTCTGGGGTACCCTCAAGTGCAATGTTCCGGACTTCGGTGGCTGCCAGGTCGAGGTCACCCGCGTGCGACCCGACGGACCTGGCGAGCCGATCCCGACGGACGCGGTCGAAGGTTGGGCCGGAACGCTGCAATCTCTGCCGGCAATGGGTCAGTTCGACGACTTCTTTGTCCTTGGCGGTCCGCTGTTCCCGGTCCGATACGGCATAGAGCCTGCCGACGCCGCAGTTGCGGCCCAGCTCGACGCCCTGCGCGACACAGGGCTTTCTTTCCTGGTCTTCGGGGATCTGACCTGTGGCATCATCGACGTCAACAGCTGCCAGATCCTGGCACGACGTATTGAAGACGACCGAGCCATTGACGCGATGACACTCCCTGAGGGAACGGCAGATCAGGGCGCCAATGACTGGACAGGGTTTGTCCACAGCCTCCCCCAGGGCGCTCAGTTCGACGACAAGTTCGAAAGACAGGGGTTCGACGCCGGCGAGTACGGCATCGAAGGTGCAAGCGAGGCAATTCGGGAGCAGATCACGGCACTGCGCGACTCCGGCAAGCAAGTTCACGTCTGGGGCAAGCTGCTGGCCGATGTCCCCGATGTGGGCGGGACCCAGATCGTGGTGACGCGCATCGAGGCCGAACCGGAGATCGAGCGGCTGCCGGTCATCATCGAAGTCGTTGAAGACTGGGTCGGCGTCGTGATCGCCAACGAGGAAGCAGCGCAAATCGACGACTACTTCCAGATGATGGACCAGAACGGCAGCCGGTTCGGCATCTGGGGCGAGGGCGAGATCGGCGAACAGCTCGAAGCAGTCCGCGATGCCGGTACCGTCATCCACGTGTGGGGTATCATCCGCTACAATGTCCCCGATGCCTACAACGCACAGATCACGGTGGAGCGGATGGAGATCGAGTAGGCGAGTAAGCGAGCAGGCGAAAAAGTGATTGGGCGGGAAACAGGAGCCCCGGCTGCGAACAACCGGGGCTCTTGGCTGTTTGGAGCACACCACTGGAGCCCACCCGGGAACGAATTACCGGGTCGAGGTCGATGGAGGACATCCTGTAGGGGCGACCACAAGGGTCGCCCTTCCGCGTGCGAACACCCACACCTTACCGCATCGCCGCGCGGGGTGGACCAGCGATCGGAGCGTTGAATCGCTGAATCGCTGCGTATCTGCGTAGTGGCGAAGTGACACTTCGCCACCTTGCGTGCAGGCGCCCGCGGCGTAATGGGTCCTCGTGCGGGCCGCCACCACCGTGAACCGCTGAATTGCTGATCCCCTGACCACCCGGAATCCCGCCAGAGGGTCGAAGCGGCGCTTCGACCTACGCAGAATGCTGGCCTTCGTGTTAGCCGACCGCGTGCGGGCACCCGCGGTGTCGCGAATCCTCATGCGGGGTGCTACCCCTCTAGCCCAAGCTCCCTATGCAAGAAGCGGACGGTTTCCGCGACCCGATCCTCGGGTATGCAGAAGGAGACGCTGTTCTCCGTCGCGGCCTGCGCTACGGCAATCACACGCGTGCCCTGCGCACCCAGAGCGGCGAAGGCGTGCGAAACCGTGCCCGTCGAATTCCACGACGGCACCCCCACCACCGAGACCATCGCCACCTGTTCCTTCGTGCCCAGGCTGACGAGGCCGCGATCCAGCTCGGCCGTGAACGTCGTCTGCAGCGTCTTGAGGCAGCGGGACTGGCCCTGCCGGCGGACAATCAGATTCAGATTGTGCTCAGAGAAGGACTGTGAGAGCATCAGCACATCCACCCCGTCATCGCTCAGCGCCTGCAGCGCGCGTGCCACAGCGCTCAAGGACCAGGAATCGTCCAGGCTGCCAATGGCGATCAGACTCAACCCCCGGGTCGAGATGATTGCGGGCAAACGCTCACGATCCGCCCCAGGCGTCTCCACGATCAGTGTCCCGGCATCAGCGGGATTGAAGCTGTTCATAATGCGCAGCGGAATCCCTTTTTCAATCACCGGCCGGATGGTCTTGGGATGGAGGACCTCGGCGCCGTAGTAGGCAAGCTCGGACGCCTCAACATACGAGAGCTCACGCAGGGTCCGCGCGGCCGGGACTAGGTTGGGATCGGCCGTGAGGATACCGTCGACATCGCTCCAGATCCAGACCTCGTCAGCGTCCAGACCCGCCCCGATGATGGCGGCGGTGTAGTCGCTGCCGCCGCGGCCCAGCGTTGTCGTCACGCCCGCCTCCGTCGCCGCGATGAATCCTGTGATCACCGGCAGCACGCCCCGGTCGAGCAACGGTGTCAGCCGTTCCCGTAGCCGGGTTTGCGTCGCATCCTTCAGTGGCACCGCCGCGCCGAACTGGTCGTCGGTGACGATCAATTCGGTGGCCACCAGTGCCTCAGCGCACACACCCCGCTCCCGCAGGACGGCCGCCACAATCTGCACCGACAGCTGCTCACCAAAGGCGACCACGTGATCGCGCCCCCTGGCAGTCAACTCGCCAAGAACGGCGATACTGCGATAGAGGCGCTCCAGTTCGCGCAGCCGGTCCTCTATCCAGCCCCCCAGCTCCAATCGTGGCGGGCCGGCGGGTAGCAGGGCCTCCACCGCCGCCAGATGACGTGCCAGTAGGGCCGCCTGGACCTCACAGTACTCTTTGTCTCGACCCTCGACCGCGGCCCATGCGCCGGACAAGAGTTGGTTGGTCACACCGCTCATCGCGGACAGCACCACCACCGTGCCGTTCAGGGGCGTGCCGGCGGTGCGGTTGTCGTGGTGCATCACGATCTCGGCCACCGCGCTGATGCGCTCGGCGCTGCCCACCGAC
>CAZEXX010000220.1:0-4170 GCA_964516885.1 uncultured Anaerolineales bacterium
AGTCTTGAGTCAGAAGTCGAGAGTCACGATTCACCGGTCACGATTCAGGTCGGTCCTCCCCCCTGCAACCGGCTTCCGAGCCGGCGGGGAGTAAGAGGGGGGGCCTCTACGACGTGCACACCACAATCATCCGCAGATCCGCATCCGACGTGTTCTCCAGCCCGTGCTCCCCGCCGGGATAGACCGCGGTAATATCACCGGCCTGCACCTCAAACCGCTCGCCATCCAGCGTCATCACGCCGCGCCCCTCCAGGATGTAGTAATACTCTTCGTCATCGACATGCATGTGCAGACCGATCGAAACTCCTGGGGCCAACACATCATCGTGCATGAACTTCAAGTGCCGCCCAGACACATCATTGCCATCCAGGACCACCGTGTAATCCAACGCCCCCTCGCCATCGTGGCAGTTGGGCAAAGGACCGTTGTGCATTGCGTCATGTCGCTTCAGGTATGTCGTCTCTGTCATCGATTTCCTCGTAGTTATTGTGCATCCTGTCCTCGCCCCTGCGGGCGGGGACAGGCCCCGTCACCCCGTGTGCGCGGACGTGCCCCTCCCTCTCCCTGATGGACTTTGAGAGATTAGCTTGGTACACGGTCGAATCTCGACTGCCGACGTTGACAGCCCCCGATGAATCGGGTTTCCAGACGGGAAAGAGCCAATGAAGCCCCATTGATAGGGCGCAGTTTGTTAGCCCCGGGATTCATCCCTGGGCGTTCTGGGGCTGCAATAGCCCAATGAGTGGCCAGGTTATTCTGTCAATCCTCATCAGAGAGGGAGGCAGAGAACACGCCCTCCCTTCCGGTCCTCCCCCCTGGGGGGGGGGGGGGAGATAGAGGGGGGGGTTCCAGTCCTCCCCCCTGCGGGCCAGGAAAGGCCTCGTGGTCGCGATCAGACCTTGGGGACGTCGAGCCCTTTCTCCGTCAACTCCTTAGTGTACGCCTTCCAGCCGGGGCACCACCCGGTATGCCACCGCCACACCTTAGCAAAAAGAGACTGCGGCTTGGCCTCCGCACGCCCCCGCAGCGGGCACTTCTGACACCGGCTCTCAATATGCACGGCTTCCTGCATCGTGACCTCCTTCTGATTGTCTGCGAACCCCAGCGGAGAGTATACGCCAGATCACTCAGGTTGCATCCTCACGCGCAGCCACCATCGGCTCCCGCCGCACCTTCTCGCCTTCTCGCCTCTTCGCCTTTTCGCTTTCTCGCCTGCTCGCTTGCTCGCTCTTTCGCCTTCCCCATTCGCTGATTCTCCCATTCTCTCTTTTCCCGCAATTGCATATATCGAGAACCGCCCTATCCTCATGCCACAAGGTTCCCGAAGTTCCCCACCCCGGGGACAGCCAACGAGGAGAAACCTATGAACGCAATGAGCAGTATGGCCCACCTGACCACCCCGCAGCACGGCAAAATGCGCCAGATCAGCAGCCAGGGACGCGAAAAACCACCCGAGGCTATGGCGCAGGCCATCGGCCCGGACGAACCTGGTAAGAGGGTACGGATTCCGCCGGGAGAGACCTACACCGTCGCCGATATCGCCGGCGCGGGCACTATCGTCCGTATCTGGATGACGACGATGCAGCCGCTGCCGGGTGCCGCCGACAACTTCAACGAGGCCCTGGTCCTGAGGTTCTACTGGGACGGAGAGTCTGCGCCCTCTGTCGAGGTGCCCTTCGGCCCCTTCTTCGGGGTCCCGTGGGGCAAGTACACCCACTACGTCGCCCAGCCGCTGAGCTGCACCAGCGGCGGCTACAACAGCCACTTCCCGATGCCCTTCAGTGACGGGTGCCGAATCGAGGTTGCGAACGAGGCCGGGACAGCATGCCCCATGCTCTTCTTCCAGATCCAGTACATGGAACTCGACGAGCAGCCGGCCCCCTATCGCTTCCACGCCCAGTGGCGGCGGGAGAATCCCACAAAACTGCGCGTCCCGTACCGCGTCCTTGACGCTCAGGGCAGCGGGCACTTCACCGGCATGCACCTCTTTATGCAGAACGCGGAGCATTGGTTCGACCCGCCGCGGATGATCGAACGCGCGAGGGAAACCGGCAGCCCATTAGCTGCCATCTTCCCTCAGGCCCTCGGAATGGGGATGCTGGAAGGTTGGGAGTCCATCTACGTGGATGGTGAGGAGACACCCTCGATCCCGGGGACCGGCAACGAGGATTACTTCAACAGCGGCTTCTACTTCAGCAAAGGCCCCTACAGCGCGCCCCACTGGGGCTGCACCGTGCGCAACTACCTCACCTCACGCTTTGCGGCCTACCGCTTCCACATCGATGATCCGATCCCCTTCACGGAATCCATCATCGTTGATATGGACCACGGCTACACTAACCAGGTGGCAACCGACTACAGCAGCGTGGCCTACTGGTACCAGGCTGAGCCTCACGGTGCCTTCCCGGCACTGCTACCCCTCTCCGAGCGGCTCCCCACGCCCGCCGGCGACAACGCCAAGCAGTTCGCACTGGCCACCAGCCCCCTCTGGGTTCCCGTGGCCCTCTTCGCGCTCAACCGGCTGACACGGAGGCGGAGGCGGCGCAGGAGGGGATAGGCAGACCCCCTCTCTAGCTCTCCCCCCACCAGGAGTCCCGTGAGGGGGGAGAGGACCGGATCACAGCGCCGTTCCGCTTTTCCCCCCGCGGGGGGAAACAAAATCGTAGTCCCCAGTTCAGGGGGCGTAGTCCCCGGTTCAGGGGGCTTAGTCCCCGGTTGAGGGGGCGTAGTCCCCAGTTCAGGGGCGAAGTCCCCGTTTCAGGGGAAAAGGGGACTGTCTCACCCCACTATGGCGACCACGGCGTGTAGAACTCCGTGTGCTCCGACTTGATGATCTGCGCCCAGTCACCGTTCGGCGTCTCCTCCTGCCACATCCGCTCATAGGCAGCCTCGCACGCGGCACAGCTCTCCCAGTCGCGTTCCCACGCGAACACACCCAGCCTGTGCGGTCCCGCCATCATCTGATAGTACCGCTTCTCTGGGAATCCGCCGATACGCGCCTCCAGTTCAGCCCACGCCTTCTCCCACGCTGCGTAAGCGGCCTCCTTGCCCGGGAACACCTCCTGCACCCGCCGTTCGAGGAACTCCATGGCGAACCTCCTTCGTACTGACGTCGATCAGCACACACACCACCAGGATGGCCATCGCGCCGTAGTGAGAAGGTGGGCCACGGCAAGCGTGTGGGCGAAGAAGATGTCAAACCACAGAGCGCGAAAGCGGACCCATCCGGGTCATCAGAGAGTACGACAGCAATGCAACCACTAGTTACATTCTAGCATACCTGACCACCCACCGCAACACTCCCCTCTGCGTAGGCCGAACTGCCAGTTCGGCCCCTCGCGCGTGGTGCCACCCCTACCCCTGCGGCGACCGCACCATATGCCACACCGGCAGATCCACACCCGGCATCAGCCCTGTCTCCGCCACCTCAAAGCCGCGCCGCCGGTAGAACACCACGTTCCGCTCCGTCTGCGTCTCCAGGTAACACGGCACGCCGTCCTGGTCCGCGCGCGCCAGGATCGGCTGCAGCAGCGCGCTCCCATAGCCGTGCCCCTGACGATCAGGCGCCACGCCCAGCAACCACAGGTACCAATGCGGCACCGTTATCAGACGCTTGTGAGCGGCCTCGGTGTGCGTGATCCCGGCCAAGAATCGCTTGCGCGCCTCCTGGCTGAACCCGACGATGCCCCGGACCAGACCGAAGCCCGTGCGAGCGATGCGCCACAGCGTCACCTTCGCCTGCCCGGGCGGGAGCCAACAGGCCACGCCCCGGATCTCCGGCGTCGTCAGCACCTCGCCGTAGTGAAGTGCATACCCAACCACTCCGCCAAACATAGTCACCAACGCCTTGTGCCGCGCGTCCGATTGAGGAAACAATTCGCAGTAGATCGGATCAGACTGAAACGCCCACGCCAGCATCTCCGCCGCCTGTGCCAGCTGACTGCGCTGCAATGTCACTACCTCGTGTTTCATTTCGCCCCTCCATGCCCGGTCCCGCCGGGTTGACGTTTGCCTCCACTGAAAGAACTCACGCAAAGCCGCGAAGTCGCAAAGAAATCTGGATCGGCTCTGCATCCCCGCAGTGGCCTGCCAGCGATCCTGGAGTGCAGGATGACTTCCTTGCGTTGGTTCCCTGAGGCTTTGCGTCTCCGCGTCTTAGCGTGAGCTCTC
>CAZEXX010000220.1:4270-6605 GCA_964516885.1 uncultured Anaerolineales bacterium
CCCAACACAAAAGCGCCCCACTTAAGTGGAGCGCCTCACCGGCCATATGCTGCTTCTTCGTTGCCCTAGTACACAAGGCCGGCGACCGCCGACGTGATCGCAGCAACATCCTCGAAGAGCGAAGTCGCTGCCACTGCCTCCAGCGCCGCGGCACTGTTGTAACCCCACGCCACAGCACCCGCGGCCACGCCCACATCGCGCGCAGCCCGCACATCCCGGATCTCGTCGCCGATGTAGATCGTATCTAGCGCAGATATACCCGTGTGCCGCAGCACCTTCCGGAGTTTTGACGCCTTTCCGAAGAGTGACACGCCGCACTCAAATGTCTCTACCAACGCCACCAGCTCCGCGCCCAGAACCCGGCGCACGTTCTCCTCAGTATTGGAGCTGACCACGGCAAGCGTCACCCCTTGTTCCGCCAATGATGTCAGCATCGTCTCCACACCGTCGTACAGAGGCACTTCATGGATCTGCGCGGACATCAACTTCCGCGTGTGCGCCGCGATGCTCGGGAGCTTCCACGCCGCCAAGCCCAGATGCTTCATGATCTGCAAGGCGTCATAGCTGCGCAGCAGGTCGACCTCGTCGTCCTCAATGCGCTTGAAACCATACGCATCCGCCAGCTCGTTAACGATCTTCCTAAACCAGATCAGCGAGTTGGCCAGCGTGCCGTCAAAATCAAAAATAGCCAGGTTGTACTGCGTCATTCTGTTCCCCCTCCGACGCCCTCACCGTGAGCAAGAGCCAGAGGCCAACTATACCCTCACTCACGCGATGAGGCAAGCCGGAATCGTTCACGAAACGCCACCCACACCGTGACTGCCCCCAACGCGACCAAAGCCGCACTCGTCATGAAGGTCGCACGGTAGCCCACACCGGCGGCCAAAACCCCGCCCACCGATGACATGATCGTGTTTCCCAGGCCACTGAACAGGTTCGCTACAGCAGCAGACATAGGTCGCCACACACCGTCCACAGATTCCTGAATCATCAGGCTCCACACCGACCGCGCAACCGCAGCCAGTATGGTCATAGTGACATACGCGATGGAAGCTATGGCCCAATTCCCGCCCACGGCCAGCAGCACAATACTTAGGGCGACCCCAAAGGCACCCGCCGCGATCGTCGCCACCCGGCCGTAACGCTGCACCAGCGCCGGCGTGATCAGCGGGGCAGGGATGGAGAGCAGACTGGAAACCGCCACCACGCTGCCGATCTGGGCCGCGGTGATCCCCCACGTCGCGTCCACATAGACGCTGAAGAAGTTGCGCGCGGTGAACTCACCGCCGACGCGCAGCGCACAGACCAGGGCAATGGCTGCCAGCACGCCATAGGGTGCCGAGCGCGAGCGCGTCGACAGACGACCCCAGTCCGGATCTCGCTTCTGCCCCACCCCCGTCGCTGCCGGCGGGGCTGCTGCGCGGCGCTCGGCAATGGACTTCGGATCATCTCGGGGCAGCGTCCACAGCAACCAGACCACCGGAAGATGGACCAGCATGCCCAACGCCAGCGTGATGCCGTAGGGTCGGGGCTGCGACAGGGATGCCGTAAGGGGGCCCAAACCCAGGGAAACGAGGAACCCCGGCAGGAGACCACCCAGCAGGCCACCGAAGAAGCCCCCCAGCGGGCGAAGCGAGATCACCAACGCAAACGCGTGCGGACGCTCCTCCGGCGACGTCACCGTCGTCAGGTAGGGCTGGCTGCTCACAGCGCTAAGCGCCATGCCGCTGGAAGCCACCAGCCGCATCGCTATGATCCAGCTCTCCTGCAGCGGCGCGGGGATCAGGTCGGCCGCCGAGAGCAGCATCATGCCACCCACCCAGGCGAGAGAGCCGGCGATCATCCCCCGGCGCGCCCCAATGCGCCGGGCCAACGCCGCGCCAGGCATCGCCGACAGCGCATAGCCCAGACTGGCAAGCGCCGCCGATGTGCCTACGAACTGCGGGCCGAAGCCGATCCGCACTAGATAGAGATTCACCATGGCATCCGACAGGCCCACCCAGGTGAACCCAAGAGCGACGGCGGCAAGCAGTACGATCCAAGCCTCGCGGCGGAGTCGGCGGAAGTTCTGGAAGTAGGCAGTCTGCAAGGATGGGTCTCCTGGGGAAAGGGAGCGGATCAAGAGTCAGAAGTCAGAAGTCAAAAGTCAGAAGTCCGGAGTCACAGGTCTGGATGGATGTCACGATTCACGATGCACGACTCAACGGAAGGCGGGTTTCTCCACGGGCTCACAGGCCAGAGAGTCTGCAGTCAGAAGTCAAAAGTCTTGAGTCATGATGCTGCGTATGGGATGGTCTGGGGGCCGATGAGGCCACCATTCACGATGCACGATTCA
>CAZEXX010000221.1:0-6594 GCA_964516885.1 uncultured Anaerolineales bacterium
GCCGCATCACCGCGAGCACGTCCGGTGCCATGGCGTAATGCCCGGCATCACCGTTGGTGAGTGAAAGGAATTTCACCCGGTGGCCCAAGCTGCTGAACAGGTAGGATGTCCCGCCGGCGTAGATCTCGCCTTCATCGGGATGCGCAAATATCACGCTGATGTTCATATCAAACCTCTTCTATTCGAGCAACGACACGGCGCGCCGCTCCCGCGCGCTTAGGATCGCGGAGTCGACGATCTGTTGACCGATGCGGCAGATCGCGGGCGAGAGCGGTTCGTGGACCGGTTCGCCGGTCCGCAGGCTGTGGACGAAGTTCTGGATCGGGCCCTGGTTGGGCGGCTGCAGCTTGTCCACCGGGATCACCTCCCCCTCCGGACAAGCCTGTGTCTGCACGCGGATGGTCGGCTCATAGTCATAGGAGCTGATGGTGCCCTTGGTGCCCACGATGTTGAAGCCGCACTTGGGTTGCGGCTGGTGGGTCCAGGGGTCGGTGAAGGTGCCCCAGCGGGTCTCGAATTTGGAGAGCCCCTTGGCGTAGCGCACGATGGTGATGCTGTGCTCGTCGACCTCCAGGCCCGGCGGCTCGTCGACGATGGTCGTGACCTCGATGGGCTTGTCGCCGCCGTGGAACCACGTGCCCAGC
Organism: uncultured Anaerolineales bacterium; assembly: GCA_964516885.1. Lineage (GTDB taxonomy): Bacteria > Chloroflexota > Anaerolineae > B4-G1 > SLSP01 > PWVB01. The sequence continues at coordinate 645 of CAZEXX010000221.1, forward strand.
GTGACGCCGTAGCCCATGTAGTCGCGGAGTGAGCCCCCGCCCTGGGCTGCCTGGTACCACCAACTCTCGCTCTTGCGCTGGGCGGCCACCTCTGCGGAGATCTCCTCCTTGTCGGCCAGGTGACGGAGTGGTCCACGGTTGCCGTCGTAGTAGTGGACCTCCAGCACGTCGCCGATGACGCCCTCGTCGATCAGCCGTTTGCTGGTGACGTGTGGCGGGTACCACGCCAACGGCCAGTTGATGATCATCTGCTTGCCGGTCGCGGCCACTGCGGCGATCATCGCGTCGGCGTCGGCCAGCGAGGCTGCAAAGGGCTTCTCCACCAGGATGTGGGTGCCGAAGGGGGCGACGCGCTCCACCCACAAAGCGTGGGTGCCCGTGGAGGGGCAGAGCATCGCGATATCGGGCTGGGTCACCTCCAGGCATTGCCGATAGTCGGAGAAAACGAGGTCCTCGGGGATATCGAAGTTGCTGATCATCGAGGCCATACGATCCGGTCGTGTGTCGCAGATGCCGGCGATCTCCACGCCGGGATGGATGAATGCTCTGCGCAGCAGATCGCCCATATGCATGTGATCGAAATTGATGCCTACCACCTTGAACTTCTGCATGGTGTCTCCTCTTGCTATGTATCGTGAGCGCCGACAGGACGTTGACTTAGCCCTCGAACCCGGGCAGTTGGCGGACGTCGCCCGGCTGCTTGGGTTCTCCGTCGTGGGTGCTGGCGATGGCGGCGAAGGCCAACGCCAGGCTTCTCAGGTTGTCGACTGCATTATTGTACGGTGTCCGATCCTCCTCAATGGCGCAGAGTAGCTCCCCCATCGTGCCGTGGAAGCCGTCGGTGAACCACTGCCCCTGCAGGCTCGGCTGGATGACGCCCTCGGGCGTGAATATCTCCACCGTCTGCTCCTGCAGGCCTGGGCCGCTGCTGCGCGCCGTCGCCGCCGTGCCGATCAGGGTGGTGCGGTCGTGGTGCCCCACTTTGGTGTTGGCGTTGAAGCTCATCGTGGCCTGGGCCGAGGGATAGTCAACCATCACGTGGGCCAGCAGTGGCGGCGTCGGCACCTGTCCGGCCGCATAGCCGGTGGCAGCGTAGACGCGCTGGGGTTCCTCGGCACCGAAGTAGCAGGTGAGCATGTCGAACCAGTGGATGGCGAAGTCGTAGAGCACCAGGTCGTGGATGTCGTTGAAGGGCGTGTCGACGACCCAACTGTGGTCCCAGTGCACGGAGAGGTCGGCGGTGATCATATCGCCGAGGAGCCCCGCGGCGATGGCCTGGCGCATGTAGGCGACGTGGGGCGCCCAGCGGCCGTTCTGGTTGACGGCCAACTTCACGCCCTGGCGCTCGGCCAGCTCGCAGAAGCGTTCCCCTGTGTCCAGGTCGAGGACAAAGGGTTTCTGACTTAGGACGTGTTTGCCGGCGAGCAGTGCGTCCTCGATGAGGGGCACGCGCTCCGGCGGGTGCGTGGCGATGTCGACGACCTCGATGTCGTCGCGACGCAGCAGATCGCGGTAGTCCACGTAGACATCGGCGTCCGGGTAGTAGGTGTCGCGGCGGTCGATGGCGCGCTCGATGATCAGGTCGCAGAGCGCCACGACGTTGTAGCCCGCGGCGCGGTATGCCGTCAGGTGTTGTGCTGTGATACCACCACAGGCGATTAGTCCTATCGCAGGACGGTACTGCTTCGGGTCAGTCGGCTGATAGGTCAGATCCGGGGCGGCGAGGTCGGCCAGTTCTTTGCTCAGTGCGCCCGCATATGCCTCCTCCCGTTCGCGCTGTTCCTCATCCGGTGGTGTGGGGGAATTGTCTTGGTCTGACATTGTGTCTCCTCGTGACAGGTGCTCCGATGGTAGATGGTTGGCGGAATTGGGCCACACACTCTCGCATAGGGCTTCGTCTGCGCCTGTAAGTGTATCACGACACCCGTGAGGATGCCACTCCTACGAGGCAGTGGGGGGGGTGTATTTCAGAATGGGGGCGAGTGCCCAAGAAAGGCTCGCCGCTACGCAGTTGCCGAAGGCTAAGCCCATTCTGAAATTCACCCTGGCAGTTTTGGCCCTGCCGGTGATGTGTGCTGGGAACAGCGTTGGGCCAAAACTGCTGCGCGACACCGGGTTACGCAGATGCCGATCTTGTTTTTGCCCCGAGGATGAAATGCACCCGCAGTGGGGGGAATTCAAGGGGGAGCAATCGTGCGCCCTCGCTAGCTGCTTGGCACTTCGCTGGAACGCCGTCGGAAGTGCAGCCCGCGTGGATAGGTCGCACGGATACGAGGAGGCGCTCCCTGGGTTACCAGGGAGCGCTCTAGTTCAGCGAACGTGAGCCGGGTATCCCCGACTCGGTACGTGTTGGTTATTCCTCTTTGACGTCGGTGACCTCTTGCACGACCTCTTCTTCAGGCGTGACGACGCGTTCGACCACGATGGTGGCCTTCCCGACCAGGGCGGCGATGGCGCCCAGCGCGGCGAGTTGCGGGGCTAAGATGCTGCCGACGACGCCCCAGGTGAGGGGGATATCGACCAGAGGATGGCCCTGGTTGTTCTTGATGACGACGCGGCGGATGTTGCCCTGGCGGACAAGCTCCTTGACTCTACCCACCAACTGGTCACCGTCGATTTTGAACTCCTCAGTACGGACGTTTTCCTCGCTCATAGATGCTCCCTTCTGTGTAATGGAATTACATGTATTGTACACCATATTCTAGTCCATGGGAATCCCAAGTCTCTGTTGTGGACTTGTCATGTGCCCACACGGAACTATTCGGTAAATAGCCCCGTGTACTGTCGAGTAGATGGTCGGGCTGACAGCCCAACCTACATAAGATCTGCATGTAGGCCGGGCCGTCGTGCCCGGCAATATGGCGAATGCTGCTCACCGCGTTTTCATGCTTGCGTGGTGGGCGACAGACCATGGGAACTACTCCCCATACCACGGCAGCGTGCCGAGGAGGCCGGACGCCACACGATCCGGGTGACGGGAGACCAGCTCGTACAGGGCATCGCGCGTGATCATTGTTAGCGCAGCCACTTCACCATCAGCAAAGTGCAGCTTTGCCATGCTCCGGGATCTCAGTCGCGCACGGTAAACAGTCCGGAATTCCACGTTGATGAAGTCCGCCCGGGTGGTTGTTTCCCGGTGTTCATACCGACCGACACACCGGAGCTCCTCCAGATCATCCCCTGTGAGCCCAATCTCCTCGGTCAGCTCTTTCTGCAGAGAGGCCTCAGCGGTGTTACAGGCAACCGTGTGCCCCGCGCAGGGCATATCAAACTCGCCAGGTGCATCCGCCTTATGGAAGCTGCGAATCTGCAAGAACGTGTAGCTCGGGCGGGTAGGATGGTCCAGTATCAGCTGGACCGCACCGTGGCGCAGCCCAATGCGGTGGCAGAGTGACCGGGCTACCAGGACGGTGGTGATCCCGTTGTTGTCCACTGGAGAGAGCCACTTGCGAAGCGGGGGGGTGTCTCTGAGGGCGTCACGCACCGCTGCCGGCGCTTCAGGCGGCAATGTGACGGGCCGGCCGGTAGCATCCAGCGGCAGGAAGAACTCCGCCTTGCCGGGCAGGGAGATCGGCGTAGCTGCTAACGCTCTGACAAGTTCGGCCAGCAGGGGTGCCGTCAGGGTGTAATCAGCGGCGGCCACGGCCGCGACCACGGCTTCGACAAGAGGTCGCCACTGGGCTGTCACGTCGTCTGGGTTGAGATGTGCTGTAGGGTTGGGCATGGCCCACAGTATAGATCGGATTGGTGTGGCTGGAAGGCATAGCGCCACACTCAGATGAGGATGGGCACCAGGGTGGTGCAATCGATCAGCAGGAATCCAAGAGAAAAGGGCGTCTCTCGCCATACGCGAGAAACGCCCTGGGCACTGTGCGGCACTTCCAGGTTCCCTTTAGGGGAGGCGGAGTTCCTGTCCGACACGAATCATGTTAGGATTCGAGATCTGATCTTTGTTGGCTTCGAGGATCTCCGGCCAACGACCGGCGTCACCCAGAACCTGCTTGGCAATCTTGCTCAGGCTGTCGCCCGGCTTAACAATGTACGTGCGCGCCTTAGCCTCGGCCTCCCGCTCCGCACGCTCCTGAACCCCCTGGGCTCTGAGCTCAGCCATTCGGGCGCGTCGCTCAGCATCTTTGAGGGCTATCTGGGCTTTGAGAGCCTCGGCTTGAGCTGCCTTTGTGGCAGCGCCCGCAGCTGCAGTCAGCTTCTCTGCCTCACGAACCTTGGCCTCGGCAGCACGCCTCTTGGCGGCCTCATCTGAAGCGCGATCCTGCGCGCGATCGGCTGTGGCCTCAGCGCGTTCTGCGGCCTTCTGGGCCTCTTCTGCCGCAGCTTTCTCGTCCCTTGAGGAAACTGCATCCAACGCTCGGTTGAAAATGCCCCGCTTTTCCTTCTTCTTAGCCATGTCCCTGTTCTCCTTTGACCTGCGATTAGCGATTGATTAAGTTGCTGAGAATACTCTGAACGATAACGCTTCCGGCGGCGGTCCGGGGCGATCCCGTCCTTGCGCCGGCATTTGGCTGTCCAAGCACTGCCTGCAGCAGTACCTGTCCGGCAGCCTCTGTCGTCTCCGCTCCTGCCTGCTTCGCCTGCAGGAATGCCAACCCCATCGGTAGAAGCGTCTCAACGACATCCCCTAGGTCAACTGCTGCTTCGGGCTCCGTGTCGGCCTTGGGTAATGGCCGGGCAGCAGGTTGTTGTCCCAGGACTTGGCTGAGAACGCTCTCGGCGGCCCCTGGTTTCTCGGGATAGCCCTGGCTAGGGATTGCTCCCATCAACGTCTGCAGCAGGCCCATCACATCGCCCTGGCTAACACTACTATGTCCCTCCAGACGCTGCGCCGCTTGCTCAAGCCCTTTGGTGTAGTATTGGCTGGTGCCGCCCTGTCCCTCCGAGCGAACCTGATTGGCCGCATAGGCGAGTGCATCTGAAGGTGTGCGGTCCGGCTGCGCCTTAAGCGCCTTGGTGATCAGGTCCAGATTCACCACCATGTTGTCGCCGTGGTTACCGTTGTAGCCATCCAGATCGTTCACCAGCTGGCGCTTGGACATCATGCCCTGCAGCGCCACATTGAAGATATCACCGAGATCGAAGCTCTGTTCGGCCATACAAACCTCCTTCAGTATGAAACCTTGCGCGGCAGCTCTTTGGCCTGCGAGACCCACCCGCTTACTCTGGGAAAGGATGGCAGCCGCCGGACAAGACTCTCTTTGGCATTCACCTCGCTCAGCTTCTGCTGCAAGTTCACAGGGTTCCTCTGGGCTAACTCCTTGACTGTGTCGATTCCAGCACGCTCCAAGAGGTCGCTGTACTCCGAGCCAATCCCCTCAATGCGCATAAGATCCGCACGGTTCACCCAGTCAAGTATGCGCTCGGCGCTGATGCCGCTGCGTTCCACAATGGCTTTCCGTCCGGCTGGGGTAGCACCCTGCTCCAACAGCTGTTCGATTGTACGTATGTCGGCGGCAAGTAGCTTCTCGTGATAGGCCGGGCCGATTCCCTCAATAACGGTCAGTCTCGTCATGATGTCAACTCTCCTTCGCGAAATAGGGGTGCTCTACAGGGTTGGCGCTGCAAGTAGCACCTGAAACCTTGCTTCATAGTCCAGCCATACTCATATTATACACCGGAAGCGTTACGGCGAGCATTACGACGGGCGAAATACTCAAGAATCCTATGCTCCCGCAATCGCGCTTTTTGTCTGGCGGCGGTGTTGTGCGTGCGGTTCAGCCGTATACGCATCTGCGCTGGGCAAGATGCTGCTGCCCAACAGCATCTGAAGAGTGAAGGAAAAAACCGCTGCTCCACAAGTTGGTTCCCACCTTTCGACTCCGGAGCGCCCTTCATGTACATACCCGGCTCCCTCTCCGGGGGCCGCCCAGGGCAATCGCATCTCAGCCTGCAGGCACGGTCATCCCGAGCGGGTCAACCGGACACCCACAGGGGAGAG
>CAZEXX010000222.1:0-6572 GCA_964516885.1 uncultured Anaerolineales bacterium
GTCCTCCTCGAAGGGTTGCAGCACGCGGGGTTCTTCACCCTCGCGATGCCAGGGGGGGGATTGTTGGGTGATCGGCGCCAGCTGCTCGGCATACGTGAAGGGCACCGCGTACAGCTGACCACCACGGTCTACCTGCCACTCCCAGGTGCCGTTCTCCACGTTGTCGCCGGCGACAGTGGGCTTGAGCGGACGGTAGTTCACCTTGATGCCCACATCCGCCATGAGCGGAACCACCGACTGGCCGATACTGGTCGAGCCCTGCTGATCTTCATTCGCCATCAGCGCGATCACAAGATCTTCACCCGCCAGCGGCCCATCCGTCCAGTTCAGGATGCCGTTGCCGTCGGTGTCCTCAAAGCCCAGGTCAGCCAACAGCGTACGCGAGGCGTCGGGGCTGTAAGGATAGTAGACCACCGAACTGCGGTCGAATTCCGTGGCACCGGGGTAGAGGCCACCGGGCCAGGCGCGCAGGAAGGGACCACGCACGATCGCCTGGGCGATGCCACCGCGGTCGATCGCCTGGCTCACCGCGCGGCGGAATTCGAACGTCCGGAACAGCTCGCGCAGCGCCGTATCCCGCTCGCTCTCAACGCCCAGGTTCGCCGATTGGTTCATATGGAGTGAGTACGCCAACATCTCGGGACCCCACCCGACACTGAAGTGTGCATCTGCTTCCGCGGCGCGCTTGAGCGTCTCGATGAAGGTGCTCGGGTTCTCCAGGTTCGAGTGATCGCCACTGCCGGCCAGGGTATTGAGCGTACGGCCCACACCCGTGGACCCCTTCTCAAACCGGACCTCGTCCAGGTACGGAAGCTGATTGCCGTCCTCATCTACCTTCCAGTAGTAAGGGTTGCGGCTCAGGACCATCAGCTCGTCCGTCTTGTACTCCACGGCAACCCACGGCCCCATGATAACAGGCGGGAGCTTGTCGGCAGGCCACGCTTTCTCAAAGGCCTCATAGTCGTTGTCGGAGAATTCGGGATGCAGCGGCTTCCAGATGTGCTCCGGCCAGACGGAGAAGTCATACTCGTCCATGCTGAAGAGCATCTGCACCGGGAAGGGCTGCGGGAACGTGAACTTGATCGTGGCCTCATCGACCTTCTCCAGAGCCACATCCTCACCCTCGATCTGCCAGGTAGTGCGTGAGGAGGAACTGTTAACGTTGGCATCGAGAATCTGGTATTCCCACGTATACATCACATCATCGGCAGTGAAGGGCTCACCATCCGACCACTTCGCGCCCTCAATGAGATACATCGTGAGTTCGAAACCATCATCGGACCATTCGAAGCTCTTCGCCAGGTTGGGAAGCGGCTCCACCTTGTCACGGCGCCAGATAGGACCCGAAACGAGCAGACCTTCCTCGTAGATGATGTTGATGCCGAACCATCCCTGCGTCTGGCCGGCACCCAGGTTCCAGCCCTCGGTCGGGCAGGCGGAGAAGTCACGCCAGACACCGCCGTAAACCCCAATCCCGTCCTCCAAACTAGAGGCCAGCACGACCTGGGGTTCGTTGGGCAAGCGTTCCTCCACCGGGGGCAGCGTGCCGTTGGCTACGAGCTGATCCATCCACTCGGGCTGGTTGTACTCCGGCAGTGCCTTGTAGGTCAGGAGCTGATCCAGTGGCAGGCGGTTGACCCCAGCGCCGCTGCCCCCTACCATCGGGACGCCTTCGGGATACGGAATCGCGCCCTGCACATCGATCAACTTGTCTACCTCGACCTCGACCAGCTTCTCGACCTCAACCTCGACCAGCTTCTCAACCTCGACTTCGACCTCGACCGTCTTCTCAACGACGACGGTCTGAACAACCACAGCGGGCTCCGCTGGGGCACACATAGTCACAACCATCGATGCCGCCAGCAACAGCAAAGCAAACATCAACAGACGACGACTGGATTTCATCGATCTTCTCCTTGAAGCTTTGAGAATGAAATGAACGGCAACTCTTGCTCTGAACACGACCTCCAACCACCTCAATACTCTATCAGCACCTCCTTATGGCATCGTGGCTGAAGATAGGCCCACGACACGGAAATGCACCGGCCACGTTTGCTGGGCTACAGACCCACGGCTCTATCGGGGCCGGCATAGTGAACAACAAGCCCGTACACAAAGCGATGTGGCTAGCCATACAGCCAGCACGAAGCCCAGTGGCCCGGCTCAACCTCTTGGTAAACAGGTGACTCTGTATGGCAGATCTCCATCACCTTGGGGCATCGGGGAGCGAACGAACATCCGACGATCTTATCAGTCGGCGTCGGCACCATTCCCTTGATCGGTACGAGGACCTTCGCGCCCTTGCGGCCGAAGACCGGCACTGAGTTGAGCAGGCCCTGTGTGTAGGGATGCAGCGGATTGTGGAACACGGAGCGCACATCGGAGTATTCGACAATCTTGCCGACATACATCATGGCCACGTTGTCAACCGTCTGCGAAACCACACCCAAATTGTGAGTAATGAGGATAATGGACGATCCAAAATCCTCCTGGAGCTCGCGCATCAGATCCAGGATCTGAGCCTGCACCGTCACATCCAGAGCGGTGGTCGGCTCGTCTGCAATCAGCAGCAACGGGTTGCACGACAACGCCATCGCGATCATCACGCGTTGCCGCATGCCGCCGCTCAGCTGATGCGGATACTCGTGGAGGCGCTGTTCGGGATCACCAATGCGCACCCTGTAGAGCATCTCCAGTGCCCGAGCCTCTGCCTCGGCACGCCCCACACCCTGGTGCAAGCGCACCGCCTCAGCGATCTGCCCGCCAACCGTATGGAGCGGATTCAGCGACGTCATAGGTTCCTGGAAGATCATCGCGATCTTTTCGCCGCGGATGGCCCGCATCTCCGCCCCCCGAGCGTCAAGCTTGGCCAGATCGATGGCGCCATCGCCATTGGAACGGAAGAGAATCTCCCCGCCCACAATGCGACCAGGGGGAGACTTGATCAGGCGCATGATGGAGAGCGCCGTAACACTCTTCCCACAGCCGCTCTCACCCACAACTCCCAACGTCTCGTTTCGGCCAATCGAGTAGCTAACACCGTCCACAGCGCGCACGGCCCCGTGCTCCAGGAAGAAGTACGTCTGCAGGTCCTTGACTTCCAAAATCGGTTTGCTGCCTGTCTGCACCGCCTCGGTCATATAGATATCCTTTGAGATTAGGAGTGCTGCTCGCTATGATTTCGAACAGACTAAATCAGACCCCTGCGCTGACGCCGCTCAGCCAATGTGCCATCCAACTGCGCATCATCAAACCCAACAGCCGCACGGTCATCGGGCTAGCAGTGCCTCGATCGCCGGGTGGTCGTAGCGGGCAAGGACCTCGTTGATCCAGGGATGATTGCTCAGGAAGGCCAGACGCACTTGATGGTAGTCTTCGTCCAGGTGGCTGAGTGCAAGATGTGGCACTCGTCGACCGGTGCTCCGTGCCCGGCGCTCAATGCGAATCCTACACCCCCCCTCCCCACGCACCGCTGCATAGGGCAGGATATCGAGGCATGCAGACCGATGAAGGCGCCGCGTCGAGTGACAGACCTCGCGGGATCTTCCTGGGGCGACAACCAAGCTCCGCTATCGCTCTCCAAACACGCGGGCGCGTGCAGGCTGTGATTCACCTGCTGCCATAAGCAACTCACGATGCAGTCCGGAGGAGACACCTGCGTGCTCGGCAGCTTCACACACTATAGCCGGCAAAGAGGGCCTCCGAGATAGATGCAAGACATTTTGTCCATGTCAATATTGGTATTTGTAGTAATGTTACACCCACGCTCAGTAAGTGTCAAGTCCATCTTGGTTGAGCAGTAAGCAGCCGCACAAGGCAATGGCGGACAAAGCGTCACGTGTCACCATACTACCCAAGTTGAGGGATTGCACAAGTGAAATGGACTGCACCCAAGGATTACTGGACCGATGAAAGCCCTACCGGATCGCGATATCACCGAGACGGACGACGTCATCTGGCATCCGGTTCCCGGCAGCATCCCACGCCGGCAACCGCTCGAAGGTGGGCCAAGTGTAGACCCCGGCCTGGAGCGCGTACGTACCCGCCGGCAATGCCGGATCGAGGAACAGCGTGTGCGAATCCGGTACCGGTTCTCCGGGGATCCACGCTGCCGGCGGATAGCGTCCCCCTACGGGCGGCCCGTCATGCTGTGCCATGAGCTGCCCACCGGCGTCGAGCAGATGGACAAAGACGAAGTAGGCCTCTGTCGCACCACCCATCTCTCCCTGAGCTTCCCAATAGAGCGTGACATCGACGGCGCCACCAGGCGCGAACTCGCCATTGGCCTCGTATCCCACCAGAGTGAATGGGTACTCCGCAGCTGAACCGGCGCCCAGCGTTGCGCCAACCGGGATGGCCCCGGCGAGATTCCCACGCCAGGGCACCACGACGTAGCCCAGCGTCACACGGTTAATCGGGAACGTGATCTCATCCTGATACAGATAGGCAAAGCCGTCGGAACCCTGGTCAACCAGTGACGCGCTCAGATAGTAAGCACCCATCGGCAGGTCGTGCGGCGTCTCCACCAGATGGGTCTCGGCCCAGACTAAGCCCACTTCAGGATCATCGATGACAAGCTCCCTATCACTTGGGCCGGCGCTCTGACCAAATCGGCCGCCTTTCTCAGGGGATCGAAGATAGACCGATCCTTGTCCGCCCGGCGCACTCGATGCAGCCCCCGCTGCGACCGGTGGCTCGTGCACAAAGAGCGTCACGGCGACGGTCTCCCCTGGCGTGACGCGGTCCGGCTCGTATCTATGTCCGACCCAAACGGCGCCGCCGGGCAGACGGACACTCAGGGGCTCGTAGGGGCCCAGGTCAAAGTCTACGGCCCGGCGCAGCCAGACCTTGATCGGTGACAGTGGATCGTAGTCCGAGAAGAACTCCGCTGCCACGTAGTAGGTGTTCTGAAACCATCCGGTGCGCTGGAGATCGTCCCAGCCCAGGCTGCGATACGAGACGCATACATCCGGCGGTCCAGCTCGCAGAGCCGCCATCAGCATAGATAGCTCGCCCGCATCCTGAACCCGCCCCTCAAACAACAGCGCCGGACGCTCCCCCAGGTAGCCCAGACGGGCCGAACCCATCACGACATCGTCCGGGGAACGGGTCGCACGGACCCACTCAGCAGCTTGGGCCTCGAGGGCCCGGTGGCTATCAGGATAGACGGGCCGGGACTGGGCCAACGACATCGTCTGAGCCACGGTCAATGGCAACACAGCCATCAGAGCCACAGCCAAGACAGTCGCTTCAAGCGAGAGGCGAAGCACCGCCCGGTCTGCAAGCCAACGCGCCGTCGCTTCGACACCAACACCGCCCAACCACATCACCACGCTGTAAGCCAACACCCCGGTCGCACCAGGATCGCTCAGAAGCAGGGCAAGGCCAAACAGCAGTATCGCCGATCGCCGGCACTTCCTGCGTGACATCACCGCGAGGCCGGCTACAACAAAAGGCACGCCGAACCAATAGAAGTCGCTCTCGCCCAGGAGATCACCCAGATGGGCGAGCCACGCGTTGACGTGCGCCATGCCAAATGGGTCAGCCACGAGATCCAAGATCATCAGTCCAGTCCAGACCGCCAGAACGCCCGACATCAGCAGTCTGTCTGCCCAGGGGAGGACGGAACCGGCACGGATGCGCGCCGGAAGCAACAGAGAGACCAGCGCCAACGTAGCGGGGTTAACGTGCAACGACAGAAGAAGCACAAGCAGGATGGTCTGGAACCGCCAGTACCGCTTCACCGTACACCAGACTGCCCACCATACCAGACAGAGGAGCCAGGGGATCTCGGTTGCCAGAATGGTCGGAGCCACACTGAGGGGACTGAAAGCCAACAGAAGTGCGACCGCCGTCCCACCGGTGCGCATTTGCGTGTCCCAGCCCACGGCATACACAGCCACGCAAGCCAGGCCCCACCCGAGGGCACCAACGACCAACGCCGTCAATGGGAGCTGCAACCCCAACCCGGATGCCATCGAGAGGAGCAGCGTCCAGAGCGGCGACCCCAGACGAGGCTGCCCGGGGATTGCCGGATACGGAAGCGTATCCCCGCGGGTCAGAGCTTCGGCGGTGTGAAATGCGATGTAAGCGCTGCCGCCGATCCCATCCATACCCCAGACAACCGCCAATACCAGCGGCGCAATCAGCAGCACCGCACCAAGCACCAGCGGCTTGCGCACAGCTCCCAGTACCCGAGGAAACATCGTTGTCATGGCGCATAGTGTAGTACCACATGACGGCCCAGCAAAGCGACAGGTGTGGTCTGGGCGCAACACTGCCGATCCCCTCTCACCCCCGCAGGGGCGCTCTCCCCCACCAAGAGTCCGTGAGGAGGGAGAGGGCCGGATCGCCGCCAAACTTTGCACTTCGCCCGGTGGGAGCAAAACGCAATAGAGGGGCTCCCGACTGAGCAGCACGCCGTCGCGGCGCGCACCTCAGGGCCTACGCATCTCGTCAACACTGTGAGCTCGAGATGTCATCCCGAACGGGTTAAGCAATCTTGTTACTGTGCAAAACACCACAGAGAGGGATCTTGTGCTGCGACAGCGTGGGCATTAGCAGCACAAGAC
>CAZEXX010000223.1:0-6561 GCA_964516885.1 uncultured Anaerolineales bacterium
ACCTCGATCACATATCCGTTCGGATCGCGCGCGAAGAAATGGTAGATGCCGTAGGTCTCGTTGACAACGGGTGGACTATCGACCAGCTTGCCGGCCGGCCCCTCAGCTGCCGCCAGGCGCTCATACCAGGCGTCCACCTCATCGGTCACCAACGTGAAGAGGATGCCCTTGGGCTCCTTGGGAGCCGACGCGCGCTCACAGAACCCCAGAAACGCCTCGCCGACGACCCGGTAGATCCGACAGCCCCCACGGTCAAGCACCAGGGGAAAGCCCAGAACTTCCTCATAGAAGTGCGCCGTCATCGCCAAATCCAGCGTGTAGAGGAAGGTGATCTGCTGGTCAATGGATGGTCTAGTGATCAGAGCTAGCTCCTCCGAGAATGATAGGTCTCACAGCTTCAACGTCCTCTCCCACCGCCATTTGCCTGACTCGCAGTCTGCTACTGCTGGTTCCCATCCGTGCAATCCCCGCAATCGCAGATTGCGCGCAATCCCCGTAGTCGAAGACTACGCAGAATCCGTGATTGAGACTGCCTCATCCGCAGCGGCGGCGGCTTCCTCGGACTCATCCGTCTCTTCTCCCCCGCCAGTATCCTGCTTACGAGATCCGCGCCAGAGCCACGCCAGCAGCAGGCGCCATCGTAGGCGCCACCACGTCCACACAGCGGCACGGCGCACAGAGTGCGTCATCATGTCGGGGGGACCGTACCACACTTCCCCGTAGAGGTTCATCAGCTCGTCGATCTCATCTGCGGCAGGCTCCACGAATTCCACCCCCGTGAAGCCGTGCGCCGTCGCGATGGCCATCAGGCGCTCGCGGAGCGCCTGCGCCAACTCATTCGGCGTGTCACCGGTGTGGGTCGGCACCCGCAGCCGCTTTGCGTGGCGCTTGAGCCGCCGCTGCAACCGCGACACCATCCCTTCGGGTCTACCCAGGAGCAAGCGAGCGCTGTCCACGCCGGTCCCCAGCCCCACCACCAGAGCCAGGCTACCCAGCCCCAGCAGAATCCACTGGCCGATGATGAAGCCCTGCCAGGGCCTGGAATCCGCCTTGGGAACCAGCGGTAAAATCTCCCCACCCTCCGGCCAGATGAATTCCTCCTCATCCTCACTGAGCCGCGTGATAGGCATGCGCCCCCCGGTGGGCTCGAATTCGATCCAACCGTACTCGGGGAAGTAGATCTCGGGCCAAGCGTGAGCGTCGGCCTCGGTGACGACATAGCGGGCATTGTACGGATCGTAGGTTCCGCTGACGTAGCCGATGACCAGCCGTGAGGGCAATCCTGCAGCCCGCGCCAACACGACCATCGAGGTCGCGTAGTAGTCACAATATCCCTTCTGCAGCTCGAAGAGGAAGTAATCGGCGATGTCGTCGTTCGCCCCGGGCATCGGCACGTTCAGCGTGTACTCATACTGCCGGAGATACTGCTCGATGGCCACTGCGCGATCGTAGGGCGTCAGCTCTGTGGCGGTCAGATCTCGCGCCAGCACCCGGACGCGCTCCGGAAGCGTGTCCGGCAGACGCAGATAGCGACCCCGAATCCAGTCCGGGTAATCCGTCGAGGCCGACTGCAGCTGCTCCACCGTCAGGCTGGCATACACCGAATCCGCGACGTAAGTGCGCGCCGGCGTCGTTGCCGCAAACATCTCACCGGGTGGACGCCACTGCACATCGAACTCCTCGTCCACCGAGATCAGCGTGCCATCAAAGTGGATTAGGCCTGTAATAGCCTCGCCGACCAGCCGCACGCTCTGCCGGAGTGGCCGCAGGTACTCCGCCTCCAACGTCGTGGCGTATTGGCCGGGCTCGTACTCCACCGCTTCGGTCCCACTCGTCGCCCACCCACGTCCGAAGTAGCGATCGTAGGTGATACTGCGCCAGTAGTGGCGAGGTGCAACCAGCTCGTATTCGGGCAGCTCCGGCAGCAACGGCGGCAGCTCGCCGGTCTCCACCACCATCACCACCCGGCGCGACAGCTCGGGCCCCGAACCGATCAGGTGACTCTGGGGCAACGAGGTTACGCGCGCCGACTCCAAAGGGCGGGACGACCGCGGTTGAGGCTTCTGTTCGAGGCCCAGGCTGTCGGCCACCGCCTCGGTCCGCTCCTCGACCGTGTCGCTCGTGATCTCCTCCACCCAGTCCGCGATCTTCTGGACCGATATCGAGGGCGCGATTGACGCGGCGATCACCAGCGCGATGGAGATCCCGGTGGCCATCGTGACCACGTCCGTCCACAGACCCTGGGAGAAGTCGATGCCCTTGGACACCCACTCGGCTTCCCTTCCCTGTTGGCTGCTGGTGGCCATCAGCACCAGCGTGAATCCCACCACCGGCAGGAAGATGTACGGGTTCGACCCCGTGTAAGAGAGGACAAAGCTCAATAGCAAGCTGCCAGGCAGCACTCCGAGCAGGGGCCGGTGATGGCGGCGTACCGTCCAGCCCGCCCACGCGCTGTACAGCCAGATGATCAATCCCCAGACGATGGCAGACCCGACGATGTCAAACGCGTTGCCACCGGACAAGACCTCGCCCAGCCACTTCCCCGTCCGGACCAGCAGCGTGGCCATATCGCCCCATAGTTCAAGGTAGCCAACCCGGATCGGCTCCCACACCGGTGGCTGCTCCGTCCAATACCAGATCCCCAGCTCCCACAGAAAGCGCAGGATGACACCTGCAACGGACAGCAAGGAGCTGCCCAACCGTCCGACTCGCACGAGCAGATACTCAACGCCGAAAACAAGACCGAGCGCGCCGGCCAGACGGAACCGCATGGGCAGCAGCGCCAACAGCCACCCAACGCTCACAGCGACAAAGGTGACGCCGAAGACATAGGCGACATCCAGATCCGGCACGGCCTCCGTCACGCCTGATGTGATGCTGATGACCGCGATCAGGAGCAGACCCCATATCATCAGCCCCCGTGGCCCCAACCAACTGATGATGCGAGGCGCCAGGCCGGCCCTGCGACGTGCATAGCCGCTCATGCCAGGGTCCTCCACTCAACGCGCCGATCTTGACTGTCGCGATTGACGGCGATGGCCTTGCCGGTCCCCAGCACACGCCACTCCCACTGGCCTTGGCGACCTGGCCGCGCCTCAGGACGGTTCAGCACGTCCTTGCCGATCTCGTAGTAGGTGATGCCCAGGTTCTGCAGCGCGATCTCAATCGCCTCCATAGAGTCGGTGCCGCCAAACGACCCGGGCTCCAGCAGCATCACCGTGGGCACGGCGCCCTGTCGGACCAGAGGCACGAGTGCCTCGACCCACAGCATATCCGTCGAGGGGGTGATGATCACCAAGCTTGCGTTCCGGCCCAGGCTGGCACCAACTCGCGACAGCATCTCGACCAGCGGCCGGGACCCACGGTTGACCAGCGCAAGCGACCTCAGGATCTCCCAACGCTGCCCCTCGCCCTCCTCCGGCGTCATCCACACCAGCTCCTCGCCCTCTGCCGCCAGACCGACGGCCCGGCGCAAGCGGATCCCGCGGTCGGCCAGGGACGCTGCCAAGATCACGCCGTGCTCATCCGTCGCGTCATCCCCGTGACCCGCCTGGACGCGCTCTTCCATATCCAGGAGAATCCACCAGTCGCCGGCCGGCGTGCTGTCAAAGAGCCGCACAAAGAGATCGCCGCGCCGCGCCGTCGTGCGCCAGTGGATCCAGCGCGGGCTGTCGCCGTGCACATACTCGCGAACCGAGGCCGCACTTACCGTGCGATCAAGGATATTCGTCCTGGGGCGGGCCTCACCCGACCGACCACCAGGCGCAACCCGGATGCTGGGCAGCGGCACGATGGGCGGAAGCACCAACAAAGGCATAGACGTGGGGAAATCCAGCGCCACCGAGAAGATACCGAAAGGATCACCGCTGCGCAGCGAGGTGGGTCCCAGCGTGAAGAGGCCACGCCGGAAACAGACGGCTTCCGTGTGCCAGCGAATCACGTCCCGCCCGTTGATGCCCGTCCCGCGGCTCACACCGTAGTTCGGCAACGTTGAGTGGTCCAACACCTCAGCCCACACCGCGGGGGCCCAACCCTTGTTGTGCACGGTGAAGCGCTCGACAAGCCGGTCCCCCACCTGTGCCCACCCGAAACGCATCTGGCGCGTGAGATCGATGCCGCGCGCCAGCGAAAGCGCCCAGAACCAACTCAAGATGAACACGCCACCCAGCCCTACCACCAGGATGCGCCATCCCCGATAGGGTTCCAGCATCTGCGTGATGATCACCGCCACGGTCAACACAGGCAGAAGCCAGGCACGCAATTCAATCTTCGAGCGTCTTCCAGACCTTGATCTGAGCCTTGCCAACCTACGCCTGGCCACAGTTCACCTCTAGACCCGCTCCTGCTCGGGCTCGGGCACTGGGAGCTGCTCCATGATGTCCTCAAGAATCTCGCCGGGCTGGACATTGCGCAGCCGCGCGCTCGGGCTGACAATCAGCCGGTGTGCGAGCACAACAGGCACCAGGAACTTCACATCATCGGGCAACACGTACGTCCGGCCCATCATCGCCGCTCTGGCCTGTGACGTCCGATAGAGCATCAGGCTGCCGCGTGGGCTGGCGCCCAGGTAGAGATCGGCATACTCGCGCGTCCTATGAACCAACCTGACGATGTACTCCTTCAGCGCCGGCGAGACGAAGACAGACTTGATCTGCTCCTGCGCCGCGATAAGATCCTCGCTTGTGGTCACCGGTTCCAGGTCCTCCACCGGGTGACGGTACTGCTGCTTGTCCATCACTTCAATCTCGTCCCGCAAGCCGGGATAGCCCAGGGTGATGCACATCAGGAAACGGTCCAACTCCGCCTCCGGTAGGTTGTAGGTACCCTCATACTCGATCGGGTTCTGGGTCGCCATCACCATGAACGGTTCCGGCAGAGGATACGTCGTGCCGTCAACTGTGATCTGGCGCTCCTCCATCGCCTCAAGGAGCGCCGCCTGCGTCTTGGGAGTGGCCCGATTGATCTCGTCAATCAGCACCACCTGTGACATGATAGGGCCCGGCTTGAACTCGAACTCGTGCGTGCCCTGGTTATAGATCGAAACGCCGGTGACATCGCTGGGCAGCAGATCAGGTGTGAACTGGATGCGCCCGAACGAACAGCCCAGCGAGCGGGAGAGACTGCGTGCCAGCATAGTCTTCCCCACGCCGGGCACATCTTCGATCAACAAGTGTCCACGGCTCAGCAGGCCAACCACCGAGAGCTGCACGGCTGAAGACTTTCCCACGATAACGCGTTCCACATTAGCCACGAGCTTGCGGCTGAACTCCTGCACGTCGATCATTCCGACCTCCCCTAGCACAACCTTGCGGTTGCGGTCTCTCTAATATGTCCTATAAATATAGCAGAAAAAGCGGGAAGGGCACTGGTAGTGGGGTCGATTCAGCGACTGGTCCACCCACCGAGACCCGGCCCACCCGCCTGGACAGGTAACGCACAACAAATGCAGATACAACACGAACGTACCAGTTGGCTCACCGTCAGGCGGGAGTCCCTTCCGGATGGGCCGGCCACCATCGCCCGGATGCCGGGGGTGAGTGATCTCAACCCCGGTCACAGCGCGCTCTTTGCCGCCGTGCGCACGATCGCCCAGGGCCATGTCGCGGTGCTGGGCCCGGGATCCGTCCCCACGGCCCTCTGGGCTGCGCGATCAGGCGCCACGGTCCGGCACTTTGTCGACAGCATCGCGGAGGCGGCCTCGCTCTCAGCCACCCTGAGTCGCAACCACCTGGCGAGGGTCGCCAGCCACCCGGATTGGCAAGCAGCCGCTTCGGCTGCCGAGACCTGCGACCTGGCCCTCCTGCACCTACCTCGCGGTCGCGAGCTCCAGCGACAGTTGCTCCAACTGGCGGGCACGCTCCTGCGCCCCGGTGGGCGACTCATCTTCGTTGGCGCCAAGAACGAGGGCATCAAGAGCGCTGTTCAGGACGCCACACGCATCTACGGTCGTGCCGGCGTAGTGTCGCGCAAGGGTGGCTATCACGCCGCGATGGCCACCCGTCCCGTCGCAGCCATATCGCCGCCCCAGGTAGTATTCACCTCTCACGCCATCGTCGTCGACGGCGCGCAGACCGAACTCGTCGCCTGTGCCGGGGCCTTTGCCCCGGATCGCCTGGACGACGGCGCCGCCGCGCTCATCACCACCATGCAGATCGTCCCGGGGACGCGCGTGCTGGATCTGGGCTGTGGCACCGGCTTGGTGGCGCTCACGGCGGCCCGCCAAGGTGGCGACGTCATCGCCGCCGACGTCTCGGCCCGGGCCGTCGCGTCCACGCAGCGCACGCTGGCCGCCAACGGCCACCCGTCCGCCACCGTCCATCTCTGCTGTGGCGCCGCAGCCATTGACGACGCCACCATCGACACCGTCGTCACCAATCCCCCATTCCATAAGGGCCACGACGTGAGCTTCGAGGTCTCCCAACTCTTCGTGCGCGAGGCCGGCAGAGTCCTCAAGCCCGGTGGCAGCGTCTACCTCGTCGCCAACATCCACCTCGACTACGGGCGCTGGCTCAAACAGCACTTCGGCAACGTCGGAACCGCCTACAAGAACAACCGCTTCCG
>CAZEXX010000224.1:0-6557 GCA_964516885.1 uncultured Anaerolineales bacterium
ATCGGTGCAAAGGATGTGGGCTCTGTACCCACGTTTGCCCAGTCAAGATCCTCAAACTGTCTTCTGATACGTTCAACGCCAAAGGGTACCATCCTGTGACCGTCACCGATGGCGATCAGTGCATTGGATGTGCCTCGTGCGCGACCATCTGTCCGGACGTTGTCTTCACTGTGTACCGCCGCCGCCGCGTCCCCAAACAGATCCCGGCTGCGGTGCAGCTTACAGCGGAACTCACGCCGCAGCTGGAGCGGTGGCCATGACAATTCAGCTACTTAAGGGCAATGTGGCGTTTGCAGAGGCCGCGGTGCGCAATGGGCTGCAGGCCTACTTTGGCTATCCGATCACGCCGCAGAGTGAGGCGTTGGAGCACCTATCAGGCCGCTTGATCGAAGAAGGCCGTATCTTCTTGCAGGCCGAGAGCGAGGTCGCGGCCATCAATATGGTCTACGGTGCGGCGTGTACCGGTGTGCGGGCGATGACCTCGACATCAGGCCCGGGGCTGGCGCTGATGGCTGAAGGTCTTTCCTACATCGCCGGCTCTGAGGTGCCCGTCGTGGTGGTCAATATGATGCGCGGGGGGCCTGGTCTGGGCAATATCCAGCCCTCGCAGGCGGACTATAGCTTCATGACCAAGAGCGCGGGACACGGCGATTTCCATCCTCTTGTGCTAGCACCGGCCAGCATCCAGGAGATCATCGACATGGTCGGGTTGGCCTTCGAGCTCGCCGAGAAATACCGCACCTTGGTGATCATCGCCGGCGATGGCTGCATCGGTCAGATGATGGAATCGGCCGAGCTGCCCCCGATGCAGCCCGTACGCGATACGGTGCCCGACTGGGCGGTGAGCGGTGCCAATGGCCGTGATCCGAACGTTGTCACGTCCCTATATCTGGGTGCGGAGAAGCTTGAGGCCCTTAACCTGCGCCTGCAGGCCAAGTTGGCCGAGATCAAGTGCAATGAAGCGCGATACGTCGAAGTGGCCACCGAGGATGCTGATCTGCTGCTCGTCGCCTACGGTACGGCCGGTCGCATCTGTGTTTCGGTCCTGCTAGAGGCGCGCAAGCAGGGCCTCAAAGTCGGCCTCTTCCGCCCGCAGACGCTGTGGCCCTATCCGGAGGAGCGACTTTCGGAGCTTGTTGAGCAGGTCAAGGGAATACTCGTCGTGGAGATGAGCGCGGGCCAGATGCTGGAGGATGTGCAGCGTGTTGTCCAGGGACGTGTGCCCATTCGCTTCCACGGCCGCATGGGCGGCGTGATCCCGATGGTCGACGAGATCCTCCTGGATGTAGAATCGCTGGAAAAGGAAAAACCGTAGCAGTGGAACAATGCAGAATCAGCGAATGAAAGAATGGTGATGGCAGCATCCCGGGTCTGTATTCCTGATTCTTTCGTTCTCTATTCTCTCATTCTCTGTTCACCTGAAGGAGCAGACTATGACGTTGACTGAAACTGAGATTCCCGAGGGTATGGAGCTGGTCTACAGCTATCCTGATTCTCTCACCAAGGTGAGCACCCACTACTGCCCGGGGTGTGTCCACGGCATCGTTCATCGGCTGGTGGCCGAGGTCCTGGACGAGTTGGGCGTGCGTGAGAACACCATTGGTGTGGCGCCGGTCGGCTGTTCGGTGTTGATCTACAACTACATCAACACCGACTTTGTTGGGGCCGCGCACGGACGCGCGCCGGCGATGGCGACGGGTATCAAGCGTGTCTATCCCGACAAGGTCGTCTTCACCTACCAGGGCGACGGTGATATCGCCGCTATCGGCACCGCCGAAATCATCCATGCCGCCAACCGTGGTGAGCTGATCACTACGGTTGCCATCAACAACGCGATCTATGGGATGACCGGCGGGCAGATGGCGCCGACGACGCTTCCGGGCATGGTCACGACGTCCACGCCGACGGGTCGGGACTGCACAGTCGCAGGCTATCCGGTCAAGCTTTCTGAGATCCTGGCGCAAACGGCGGGGGCCGTCTACATCACGCGTGAGTCAGCAACGGACATCGTCGGCATTCGCAAGACCAAGAAGGCGATCAAACGCGCCTTCCTCGCTCAGATACACGGCTTGGGATTTGCTTGCGTCGAGGTTCTGGCGACCTGTCCCACTAACTGGAACATCGGCCCCTGGGAAGCTATGCAATGGGCTAAGGAGCACCTGGGTGCCTTCTACCCAGTTGAGACCTTCAAGATGACCGACGAGGTCAAAGCCCTCGACGTGTGATATTGCCTCACGCAAAGGTGATCGACAACAGGAGATACACATGCGACATGAAGAAACTGTCTTCTCCGGCTTTGGCGGCCAGGGTGTGCTCTTCGCCGGCCAGCTGCTCTCCTATGCCGGGATGGCTGAAGGACTTCACGTGACGTGGATTCCATCCTATGGTCCCGAGATGCGCGGTGGGACGGCGAGTTGCACGGTGATCGTCTCTGAGGAAGAGATCGGGGCCCCTGTCGTGCGCCACCCCTCCGTTGCCGTGGTTTTCAATAGCCCCTCGATGAAGAAGTACGAGTCCCTGGTGAAGCCGGGGGGGCTCCTGTTGGTCAACTCCTCGCTTATCGAGGCCGAGAGCCGGCGCGATGACATCCACGTGGTCTACGTGCCGGCCAGCTACTTGGCGGCTGAGATGGGCAATGTTCGTATGGCGAACATGATCCTGCTCGGGGCCTTCGTTGAGCTTACGGATCTCGTCTCGCTGGAGACCGTTATGGCCCAGCTCGACGAGCACCTCTCACAGCGCCAGCGCAAGTGGCTTGAGCCAAACTATGAGGCCCTACGGAAGGGGACGGCGTTGGTGCGCGAGGCTGCTTGAACGGACGGGGAGGCGTTTGAAGGTTGTGACGTTTGAACGTTTCCACGTTGCCTCATACTTGGTGCGCCGACTCTGCGCTACTCTGTACGCCACACACACGGGTTCTCATAGAAGCTGAAGGAGACCTCAGGAAAGGCGCTCCGCAGCATCCCGGTGAACCGCCGGAGCCCCGGGTTTTCGCTGAGTTCGTGGCTTGTCTCGATCATCGGGATGCCCACTTCTTGCGAGAAGCGGAATCCATAGTTATCCGTTTCACCTGCAATGAAGACGTCGCAGCCCTGTTCGATGAGGCTCTGCTGGTAGCGCACATTGACGAAGAGCCCGAGGCCGCCCCAGGGCAACCCGACACGGTGCACGATCTGGTTCATCCCCTCCGTGATGCTGACGCGTACCGCCGGCATAGCCAGGCAGGTTTTCACGTGGGCCACGAGATCAGCAAGTGGGGTTGGCGGAATCTCAAAGACTTTGACGAACCCTTCGGCTACAATAGGCTCTCCCAGTTCCAGCAAGTCGGCGAAGTCATTGAAGATGCAGATCTCATCAACTGAACCGTGCAGCCGCAGGAACGCTGTGTCGTAGGCCTCCAGTAGTTCGCGACGCTGTCGGTTTGTCTGCCACGTTTCCCATCCCTTCGGCAGATTGGGCGCCTTTGGTGCGTTGTAGGGGAAGAACAGGCTCTCGTGTCCGATGAGAAGCTCGTGGCCGGCCTCTCCTGCTGCACGGATAGCGTCGGGTGATGCCATCCAGCACGCCGTCACACCGTTGATCCGGCGATCGCGGTTCCCGTTGAAGAGCCATTCGTCGTTGTTGAGTGGGTGCTCTGTGAGACGTTCCACATAGGCGATCAAGTCGCTGATTGTGGTCATGTCTAGCTCCTTCCTATGCTTCGGCCCTGCTCTCCTTCTGTTCCTCGACTGGGTTCCTTGGCGATCTCAGTACCGCGTACTGGATACTGTAGGAGCAAGAAGGGAAAACTCGAGGAGAAGTCCATGATCGCAGGAATTCCGCGACCCACACCGCGACTGGATTCCGCTTCCATGATCTTGTCACGCGCACACTCCGGTTCGTTCAAAGCGAGTGACCAGAGTATAGACTGGGAGTTGGAATGAGCGAGGAAGCGAGCAGGCGAGCAGGCGAAAAAGCGAATGCCGCACGTAGAGGGCTTGAATCCATTTCTGGGCGCAGCCCAGACAGCGCGGCTCTATCTGGGTGCCGGGTAGCTGGTGTCGGTGCCGGGGACTATCCGGCCCCAGGCCAGCTGCAGCACGTAGGTGAAGGCCTCTGTCACGATGCCGGCCGACATCTTGGACTGGCCCACCCGCCGGTCGCGGAAGGTGATGGGGAACTCGCGAACTCGCGCGCCCATCCTTTCGAGATGGAAGACGGCGCCGACCTGGAAACCATACCCGTGAGCACAGATTTCCTCCCACGGCACGCGCTCCAGGATCTCACGGCGGTAGCAGCGGTAGCCGCCGGTGCAGTCGTGGGTCTTGAGCCCCAGCAGAGCGCGTGAGAAGAGATTGCCGCCGCGGCTGATGATGCGGCGCTTCAGAACCCAATCCGGCGTGCTGCCGCCTGGAATGTACCGAGATCCTATCACAAGGTCGGCCTCTTTTACTTCGTCGAGGAACCGGGGGAGATCCACAGGATCGTGCGAGAAATCGCAGTCCATTTCGAAGATGTGCGTGTACTCGCGCGCCAGCGCCCACTCGAAGCCGGCGATGTAGGCCGGCCCCAGCCCGGCCTTGGTTGGGCGGTGCAATACGTGGATTTCCGGATGTGCTTCTGACAGGGTGTCAGCGATCTGTCCTGTGCCGTCGGGCGAGTTGTCATCCACGACCAGCACACTGAATCCATGCTCCAGGGCCAGGATGGCCTGCACCATGGGCCCCAGGTTTTCTGCCTCATTGTACGTTGGCAGGATCACCAGTGGATTCATCTGTTCAGTCATCGATTCTCTCCGGTAGGTTGTTGTTGTCGGCATACTTGGTAGTATACCCGGAATGCCGCGCCCGTCCGGCGTCGTCTCGGCAAGGCCTTGCTGGTTGCCGGTGCTCGCTGATGTTCATCCCCTGATTCTATCATCCATTCTCTGATTCTCAGACATGTCTTGTGCCGGCTCTGTGTTCTTACTCCTCGCTGCTTACCACCACGGTTGCCAGGTGCACTGCGTTGTCCGTGACTGTGCCGCCCCCCCCTTGGACCGGGAGGCGGATGCCGTCGACCAGACCGTACATACCGATCGCGATTGTGTAGGAGCCTGCCGGCGCCTGCGGGTCTATGGGAATGCGATAGCTGTCAACGATGATGGTCCCGGGTGCCCACAGTGTGGTCTGGTCCTGTCCATTGCCCGGCTCGTTATCCTGCTGTCCCCATAGGAAGTTGCCGGTCTTGGCGTTGAATGTCTGGCCCAGCAGGTGCGTGAAGACCTTGTAGCGTGTGGGAAGGGCGCTGTCCGTGCGCCAGTAGAGTGTGAGGGGGACGGCCTCACCGGGAGCGACATCCGTGGCCGGCAGGGCGTATCCGAGCAGTTGGATCGTTTCGCCGAACCGATAGTCGACCCGGTGAGGAATGGCGTCAACGGCCATGGCCTCGCCGGAGGCCTTCGGGATCAGCGTGAAGGTGTCCAGGGGCGTGGGCTTATAACCCGGAACATGCACCTCGATCGTGTAGCGGCCGCCGGGCAGGTCCGGTGTCAGCGGGATGTCGACCTGGTTCCGGACGATGTTCAGGTCGGCCGCGAGGGGCGGAACATCAAAGACGAGGTATGTATCGTCGCTCTGTATGCTGATCTGGCAGCCATCAGCCAGAGGCGGAATCCAATAGAGGCCCAGATGCAGCGTGTCTCCCGTTCGGTAGCGAGGGAGCGGGATATCTGCGCCGACCAGACTGTGGGGGGCTCGAATGCGAAGTGGCGGCGTGTAACCCGGCACAATTGTCTCGCGCACCCGCGCATCCAGCTCGGAGCGCGCGTACAGCGTCAGGGTGTTTTCTCCGCTGACCAAGGTTCTTGTGACCGCAGCCTGCGCCGCCAGCCACTTCGGCACGGTCTGATCCGGATCGGCTTGAAGAGATTCAGGTGTCGAGACGAGCCAGACGGCGGCGGCGTTCTCCCATATAGGCGCGAGGGCGGCCTCAGCGACAGCCGGATCGCTCAGGTTCGCGCCATACGGTAATCCTTGGCGCGGCCCCGCGTAGTGTGCGGCAAAGATCGGCCAATCGCGGTCGACGTAGAGGACGACCGCATCCTGGGGATACCGGTTGGCACGCAGCGTTTCCGCAATGGTCACGTAGTCGTCGCGCCGTGCCCGTCCGGGGTAGAATGTTCGCAGGCCGGATCCCGCTGCCACCAAAGCGAATCCGGCAACCCCGATCGCGAGTCCGCGCCACAACCAG
The DNA here is from genome assembly GCA_964516885.1 of uncultured Anaerolineales bacterium. Taxonomy (GTDB): domain Bacteria; phylum Chloroflexota; class Anaerolineae; order B4-G1; family SLSP01; genus PWVB01. Next base: position 6,211 of record CAZEXX010000224.1, read on the forward strand.
ACCTCTGAATCTGGTTTCGTGTCTACCTTGGCGTCCTTGCGGCCTTGCGTGAGCTCCGATGCTCTATTTGCCAGGGCATCAATCCCCCACGCCAGGAGTACTGCATAGCAGGCCGATAGGGGCAACAGATACCGCGGTGCGACTGACCGCGAGAAGCCAAGCCCCAAACTTGGCAGTGAGACCAAAACCACGGCTAGAGGCGGCAGCAAGAGGCCGCCCAGCACCATAGTCAGTCCCCCGGTATGTGCCGGCGTCGCCTGTCCGGGATGGTGGGTCATTCTGTACTGTATCAGGATGATGCCCAGGACCAACCCCACGATGACGGTGATGACAAACGGTATCGTGCG
>CAZEXX010000225.1:0-6539 GCA_964516885.1 uncultured Anaerolineales bacterium
CCCTGGGCACTGATGGCATACACGGAGACTGACGTCGTCGATCTGGCCTGGTCGCCGGCCGGAGACCGGCTTGCGTTCCTGATGGATGACCCGCCCACGGAAGAGAAGATGGCCGCCCGCAAAGCCAAAGACGACGCGGTTCTACGGGATGAGGACTTCGCGTTCCGCCATCTGTATACGGTACCCTTTGCCGCCTCGCCGCGGGAGCTTCCGGAGGTGACCAAGGTGACGATGGGACGCATCCAGGTTATGAAGGTGACGTGGATGCCTGATGGCGCTGCTTTCGCGATCGCGACGCAGCCCACGCCCAGCGCCGATGAGTGGATCCGTTCTCGTCTGATGACTGTGCCGGTCGATGTGGCCGATGACGGGCAGCCCTATGACGCGGAGGAGCTGCAGGAGATCGCCGTCGTTGCGGACCACAATCCGGAGCCGATGCCCTCGCCTGACGGTACGTGGATTGCATGTGTGGTGAGCGATCAGCCGGTCCATTGGGGGGGCAGTGGACGCATCGTGCTCTTTCCTGCCTGCGACGACGGTCGCGAGCCGCAGCCGCTCGCGGTGACACCGGATGCCCAGTGCAGGCTCATCGGGTGGTCCACCGCAGGTGACTGGGTCTACGTGGTGGAGGGTGCTGGCCTGGACTCGCACATCTTCGCCTTGCCTGTGGATGGTGGCGAGCCAATACCGGTCGTCACAACGGCCACCTGTAAGTTTGCGTTCGGTCACATGGTGCAGGACCGTGTCACGTTCGCCGAGGAGACGTTCACGCAGTCGAACAGCCTTGCGCTGTGGTCCGTCAAGACCGGGGAGGCACGGACGGTGGGCAGTCCGGCGTTGCCGGAAGAGTGGCCCACGGCGCGGCTGCCGGAGGTGGAGGTGCTGCGCTGGGAGGGGCCTGGGGGGCTGGAGATCGAGGGATTTGTCACCACCCCGCTGGGCTACGAGCCCGGCACGCGCTGTCCACTGGTTGTACACGTCCACGGTGGGCCCGCTGGGGTTTTCTCCCGGCGCTACCTCGGCGGGCCGGACGCCTACTGTGACTCGCTGGCACTGGCTGCGCAGGGCATGGCGATACTGTGCGTGAACCCCAGGGGCTCGAGCAACTATGGGAAAGAATTCCGGTTTGCCAACTACGGCGACTGGGGTGGTGGTGACTATGGCGATATCATGGCCGGTGTCGATCTGCTGATAGAACGTGGTCTCGCGGATCCTGATCGGTTGGGCATCATCGGCTGGAGTTACGGCGGCTATATGGCCAGTTGGGCACTCACGCACACGGACCGGTTCCAAGCGGCTTGCGTGGGCGCCGGTGTCACGAATCTGGTGAGTTTCACCGGCACAGCCGACATCGCCGGCTTCTTGCCTGACTATTTTGGCGGCGAGTTCTGGGATGATCCCGAGACCTATGTGAACCACTCCGCAATGTTCAGCACCGTAGACGTGACGACGCCGACTCTGATCCAGCATGGCGACGCCGACGTGAGGGTGCCGTTGGGACAGGGACGTGAGTTGTACAATGCCCTCAAGCGACAGGGCGTGCCTGTGAAGATGGTCATCTATCCGCGCCAGGGGCACGGCATCAGCGAGCCCAGATTGCGGATCGACGTGAGAAAACGCCCGGTGGCTTGGTTCGCGCGCTGGTTGCTGGGGGAGGAATAGATCCTAGGAACCTGTTCAGCCGATCGTGGCGGGCACAAGGTGAAGTACATCGTCGGCAGGTTTGCCGGGAGTGCCTGCAAACGGCACGATCTCCAAGGTGTAGGTATCATAGAGAACGATATCGAGGAAACCGGCGGAGGGCGGGGCGTCTGCCGGAATCGTCAGGTAGTAGACGTCCCGGATCTTCCAGCCGGCCTGCCACCAGCTCGTGGGCTTACTGCCGGTGCCGGGGATGCTGTCGTGCTGCGCGACGATGTCGCCACCGGCATCCGTCAGCTTGACTGAGACGGTACGCTCGGCTTCGGGTGCCGCAAGCGCCTCCCAGTAGAGCGTGACCCGGAGGTTATCGCCTGGAAGTACGACGATGGGATCGGCCATAGTGCTGTGGTAGCTGCCATCCTGATCGGCGATCGCGATTTCGATGCGCTCCAGATGAATCGCGTCCTCGGCAGTGCGGCCAATGGCGTGAGATCGTAGTGGCCGACCGGTGCTGCGAAGTACGTAGATCCCATCGGCCTCTGCGACGACCGTGACCGAAGGGTCTGCCACTTTGTTGGTGATGGCTTCGCTGATGCCTTGCTCATCGAAGGGATAGGCGGGAGCCTTGCGGTCCAGGACGAAGTAGTCGATGGCATCCTCTCCGATTCTGATCCACGGATAGTGATAGATGTCGGTGCGCAGTGCGAGGTGCGGGACGTAATGGACTTGCGCTGCTACCTTCGCATTGTCAGGCACAGCCTCCAACAGTGTCATCGCGATGCGATCGTGGTCAGTGATCTGGTAATCTGCTGCGCTGTAGCGGCCCCCCAGCGGCGCCTGACTGAACCACGCGTAGCCACTCGCGGTGCAAGCCAGCAGCCAGACCATCGCTGCAGGCTGCCACCGGTTCGGGATGCGCCGCCAGCCGATGGCGATCGCGCCGAAGATCACCGGCAGGATCGTGGCGGGATACCACTTATCCAGCGAGAGCATATCCACGTCGGAGCTGATCAGCATCAGCCCAAGATACGGCAGGCACAGCGCAATCCAGCGGGGCTCAAGGAAGGGCAGGACCAGGCCGACCGGGAGTAGAATCCGGCCGATACCTTGTAGCTGCAGTGGTCCGAGCATCTGCCTGGCCAGGTCAAGCGGCGTACGCAGAATCGCGCCGGCAATCTCTCCGTAGGTGCCGCCCAAGTGGCTGAAGTAGTAGAGCTGAGGATAGACGAACTCGTGCCCCTCGGCGGCGCTGAACTGCGGGATTACATACAGACCGATACCGACGAGCCAGGCCGCGCCCAGCATCGTCATGCCAAGCCCCCAGCGCCAGTCCTTCTCCACGAGTAGCAGGTAGAGGCCCACCATGGCCACGTAGAGGCTGACGCTCTCCTTGGCCAGCATTGCAGCCACAAGCCCGAATAGCATTGCGCCTCTGCGATGTGTGCCCAATCCGTAGAGGCCCAGCGCCAGGAAGGGCATCCCGAACGCAATGCGGCGCACCTCAAGCAGTGTGACGCCGTGAAGCGCGGGGTTCAGGTAGTAGGCCAGCAGAAACCACAGGGCAAGGGACGGATGTTGAGGCTGCCGCTCCCGGAAAAACCGATGGAGGATAAGACCTGTCGCCGCGGCATTGACCGCCTGTATCAAGAAGAGGATCCGCTCACTCTGGAAGAGCACCACGAAGGGCGATGCCAATGCCATAATCGGCGAGAAGTGGTTGCCCAATATGCTGCCGTAGGTGATGGTCTCAAAGAGGAACCGACCGTGGAGTGAGTTCCACACAGCCTGCACGAACCGCGCGAAGTCATACGTGCGCGTATTGAAGGCGCTGTGCTTCGCGTTCATCAGGGCGAACGAGACGATCACAAAGACGAGCGCCATAGCCCAGGGCGCATAGATCTCCCAGACCTTAGGTCGGCTGGTCCAGCAATTCGTGTGTTTTGCTGTATTGCTGTCGGTCATAATGTGTGTCACATCACCAGGTGGGCCGTAGATTTGAGACCAGGCGGACCCGTTGTGTCCCATTGCATCACTCCGCGATGGGCACCACAATGAAGCTCTCACCACCTGGCAGCAACAACGGCTCTCGGGTGTTGCTGTCATAAATGCCGATGCGGAGCGACAGTGTGGCAGGGTCCTGGTCGCCGGGCCAGCTCAACGTGTGTATGTCGCGGATGGCCGATCCTGGGGATAGCACGCTGGTCGGGCGGTGGGAATCCGCCGGCCAACCGTCGTGCTGGGCCAGCAGCTGCCCCGTGCTGTCGATGACGTGGACGAAGACCGTGAGGTTTTGATCCGTTTCAGCCTCCATCCGCCACAGGAGTGAGACGCGCACCGTGGTGGTGCCGAGGTCTGCCATCGTCACCTCGAAGCGCGTTCCCTCTCTCGCAATATCTGCGCCATAGCCGGTCAGTGTCATCAGGTTGCCCCAAGAGTCTGTGCGGACGACCTGCGGCTCCAGGGAATCCGTGCGCTGGAACAGATAGAAGCTGTCTACCTGCTGAACGATGGTGTGGTTGACTGAAGCCAGGTAGTCATAGGCCCGGGATGTGTACTCGCCCAGTGAGAGTGGGTAGGTCCCCATGCTGAGATCCAACGCGACGACTTCGACCGTTCTGCCTGCGGTGATCCAGGGATAGAGATAGATCTCCTCGCGGTGGGCGAGGTGCGGGACGAGCGCGTCTTGAGCCGCAACCGATGCTGAGGTGGGCACCTGCTGCAGGGCTCGCCGGACCAGACGATCGTGGGGCACGGTCTCGTAGTTGCGGGCCTTGAAGGCTGCGCCGGGCCAGAGCGGGCTGTACAGCAGCCAACCCGCCGCACTTGCGAGAAGCAATAGGCCGGCCGCCGGCCGCCTCCAACGCTTGCCCAGTCGCTGCAGACCCAGTGCCACTGCCCAGAAGAGATAGATGAGCAAGATCGACGGATACCAGTCCTCCAGCCGCCCCAGTCTGGGCACTGTGCTGGCAAGTAAGTAGGCCAGGTTAGGTACCATAAAGGCCGCAATCTCCGGGGCCAGAGCGAAGAGGAAGGCCGCCGGCCAGAGGAACTTCGCCAGAGCCCAGAGGCGGTCCGGTCGCAGCATATAGGTGAAGATCAAGCCCGGCTGTTCGATCAGGGTTGGTATGATCTCAGCCAGCGAACTGCCCAGGTAGCCGTAGCCGTTGCGTGCATGACTGTAGGCCGTCTCCGCGTTAAGCGCAGGAAGCACCGCAAAGGGGACCAGGACGACATAGGCGCCCCCGACCAAGACCAGGGGAATGCCAAGCTTGGGCGTGCGCTGTGCGAGCCAGACGTATAGACCGACGCAGATCACGGTGAAGGCCATATCCTCTTTGCATAGCAGTGCGATTGCCAGCGGGACCACCATCCAGCCGTGGCGCCGTCTCAGCATCAGGGAGAGGGCGAGGGATGTGGCGAACATCGCCAGCGTCAAGCGGCGAAACTCTACCAGGGTTACCTGATGGAGGCTTGGGTGCATCAGATAGGCTGCGTAGACCGCCAGACCCAGCCACGGATGATCGTCACGCATAAACCGGTAGATGAGGAATCCTGCACCGGCCATCAGGATGGACTGCGCGATAAAGAGTAGGCGTACGTTGGGCCAGATCCAGAAGAGCGGGGCGTAGAGTGCGAGGGCGGGTGAGAAGTGGTTCTTGATGACCAAGGTCTCGCTCAGCGTTATGCGATAGGGTCGACCCTGCGAGGTGTTCCAGATGGCCTGGTCGAATTTCGCCAAGTCGAGCGCCCGTGTGCCGAAGCCATCATGTTTGAGAATCGTGAGCGTCGAGAATGTGACTGTGAAGAGGATGAAGAGCACGATTGCGATGCGGTCCGTCAGATCCAGAGCTTCCAGCCAAGCTCCAGCAGCCTGGCTACAGGTCCGGCACCGGATTCTTGTTGCCGATCGCATATGCTATTGTAGCGGCGATGGCCTGGAAGTCAATCTGGGGCCGCGAAGGGTGCTGGATCGATGTGGTGCGGGTCAGGGTCACGCGGTGGGCTGCGCTTCTACGTTGCCTCCTGCGGTACCAGGGACAGCACTTCGTCGATCAGGGCCATCAGCTGGATGCGCTGTGACGTGATCGCCTCTTCGTCCCGTCCTGGATAGAGGATGGCCTCCACCCGTTCTCTGAATTGCTGCGGCACAATGGTAAAGCCATCGGTGAAGTGCAGATTCTTGCCGTCTCCGGGGTAGTAGGTCTCGTTGAGCGCAAAGAGCAGCTGGAGCAGGTCGTGGACCAACTTCGTGGTCAATCCAGCCAGGAAGACCAAGTCCCTTCGCACGACCTTGTAGGCGTAGTGATAGTCCTGCCGCCAGTAGCGGAGCGAGGCCACGTGCTTCTTGATGATGGTCTCTTTCATCTTGGCAGGATAGGTGCTGAGGTGCTCACGCCACTTGGCGAGGATGCCGTACGGATCCTCGATGACGGCCTGGTTGTAGACATCCGTCACGATGTGATAGCCCCAGATTGTCCAGACGATGTCCGGCGCCTCGGCCTCTCCGCTGGTCCAGAGCTCCAATTGGGTCTCGATCTCCTCGATAGTCCTGGTCCAGCAGCCGTCGATGATGAAGCCCTTGGCGGCCCACCGGTCGATGGCCTCCCTCAATGCCTTGCCGGCTGCTTCCCTGGCCTTCGGGTCGGACACCTTGCGCTCGCAGAAGAGCCGGAAATCGAGATCGGATTGGCGATCAAAGGTGCCTTTGCCGTAGGATCCGCCTATGGAGACGGCATATTTGCCCTCGCCCAGGGCGCGGCAGAGGGGGAGCAACTCATCAATGAGGGGCCGCACTTCGGCTGGGAACACGGCGTGTCCTTTCTTGGGCATCTGTGACAGCAAGCTTGGCTCCACTGAAAGAACTCACGCAAAGGCGCGAAGCCACAAGGAAATCAAGA
>CAZEXX010000226.1:0-6519 GCA_964516885.1 uncultured Anaerolineales bacterium
GAGGAGATCTTCTCCCCTGCTCCGCGAACCCCCGGGGTTCGCCCGCTCCCCTGCCCCGCGAACCCTCGGGGTTCGCCCGCTCCCTGTCTCTCCCCTCCGCTCGCTTCATCATGGTCGGCGGCAAGGGGGGCGTGGGCAAGACCACCACCGCTGCGGCCACCGCCCTCTACCTGGCTCGCCAACATCCTAGCCAGAGGATCCTGGTCTTCTCCACCGACCCGGCTCACTCGGTGGGCGATAGCTTTGGCCAACCGGTGGGGGCGCAGGTCACGCCCATCGAGCCCCACGACAATCTGTACGCTTACGAGGTAGACGCCACCCAATTGCTGGAGGGTTTCAAGAAGGAGTTGGAAAATGATCGGGAGAACAGCTTCCGAGAGGAGGTGTCCAGGCAGATACTGGACCTGGTCCCGCCGGGCCTGGACGAACTGATGGCCTTGTTGAAGATCATGGACCTGGCGGGAAAGGCGGAGACTTTGGCAGGGTTTCAGGCCGAGGGATCGGTCGAGCCGTTTGACGTTGTCATCCTGGACACCGCGCCCACCGGCCACCTGATCCGCTTCCTGAAGATGCCCGAGCTGGCCCAGAACTGGCTCAAGGCCGCAGGCAGGATGTTGCTCAAGTACAGGAACACTGTGCGTCTGGGGAAGCTGGCCGAGATGGTGGTCAAGTACTCGCAGCAGGTGCGGATCCTTCGCCAGCAACTGGTGGACGGCGCTCAGACCGAGTTCATTGTCGTCACTATCCCAGAGGCGATGGCCGCGACCGAGAGCGAGCGGTTGCTGCGCTGCCTGGACGGGCTGGAGATCACCTGCCGGCAGGTACTGGTCAACAAGGTCACACGGGCTCGTACTGAGCCCCGTCGAAGTAGCAGCACTTGTCGCTTCTGCGCAGCCAGGCGACGGCAAGAGCAGGGGGTCATCCGGCAGCTGAGGACCGAGTACCCTGACTTGAACCTGGCCCAAACGCCCCGGCTGCAGCATCCCATCAGGGGCATTGAGGCCCTGGTCGAGTTCGGGGAGATGCTGTATGCGTAGAGCGTGACGGCACGCGCCACGTCTCACGCTTCACAGAACTACACACAAACCTGAGGAGGAAACCATAATGGCTCAAGAAGAACAGACAAAGGAAACCGTCCTGGAGCAGATCGAAGCCGCTCGCCGAGAGGGCATGTTGAGACTTTGCCACGAGGCAGAGCAGAAGGGGCACCACAACGAGGCCATTGACGGCTACCGGCAGATCATCGACCAGTACGTCGGCACGCTGGAGGAAGCGCAAGCCAGGGAGAGCATGCTGGAGCTGGCCCATCTCTTTGAGAGCAAGGGGGAGGCCTACCGGGCCAAACACCTCTATCAGCTCCTGGAGCAACTCTACACGCCGCAGACGTACAGGAACATCCAGGAGGCGCGGCAGGGGCGAGTGCAGGAGATACTGGAAAAGATCCACACTGAAGAACGAGCCGAGGAGGAGCGCCGGGCCAGGCTCGAGGAATCCGGAGCGTAGTGCGCATAGCGCTATCGCGTATCGGCACTAAGACTAAGGAGGTAAGCGGGAATTGGCCACACAATACATGGAAGCCACGAGGGACGGGGCCGGGACCCTGGTGGATGTAGTAGATGCCATCCTGGACAAGGGGCTGGTGATCAACGCCGACATCACTGTCTCGGTGGTCGGCGTGGAACTGCTGGGAATCAAGATCCGGGCTGCCCTGGCTTCTTTTGAGACGGCGGCCAGGTACGGCCTGGAGTTCCCCTCCGGGACCAACACCGAAACGGAGGCCTGGAGGGATGCCCAGATCCCACGCGAGACCTGCCCCCAGTGCGGCAAGCGAGTGCCGGCTGACGAATTACTCAATGTAAGCTGCCCCTGGTGCGGCTGGGTGAGCGCCCGCGCCGAGGCCCCGGCCGCAGAGGCCGTCTAGGGACCGCCGTCGGCCCGTACCCCCGGACTCTCTCCCAACTTTGGGAGGGGGGAGAAAGGAACGAGGGGTGGTCGCGAAAGGACGAATGGAACATGCTCTTCATGGAGCCATTTTGGATCTTGATTGACAAGGTCGCAGAAGCCGCGAAACAAGAAGATGAGAGGAGGCAGGACCCCAGGTACGTGCGCTGCCTCCACTGTGGCGGATTTGTGCTAAAGAGCGAGGCCCGAAAGAGGGGGGGCTGCTATCTCTGCGGATGGACGCCCGGACAAGAAACCCGGCAGGAGCCGCGGGTTCTCAAGGTGAATTGCCCTCAGTGTGGCCGCTTGGTGCTCAAGAGCGAACTGATCAAGAGGGGCTGCTACCTCTGTGGCTGGAAGTGAGATTGGGAGGATGGGATGACCGAGGAATGAACCTGAGACGTGGCGACCAGCCGGGGGAGGTGGGGTTGGTGCACTGTGGCTTTTGCGGCGGCCAGGGCGTCTACCCCTTTGGCCACCCACCTTCGGCGGCGAGCTGTGGCGTGTGCAACGGCCGGGGGACGGTGTACATCAGAGCGCCGTATGCCCTATGCCCGGTCTGCCGGGGAACGGGGCGCTTCGCCGGGGTGTGGATGACCTGCCGGCGCTGCCGTGGCAAGGGAATGGTGCCCGTGCGGGAACCGCCATCCCGGGGAAAGGACTGAGGCGAAACGCTGATCCCATGCAGGAACTAGACCTGACCCGACCGGCGGTCACAGATCGATTGCGAGCGCGAGAGCCAAGATGTTGAGAATTGATCGTGAGCTCGACCTGAGTCCCCGGGCTGAGGCCTGCCCTGAGCCCCGTCGAAAGATTGTCGGAGCCTTGCGGAAGGGCTCAATCAAACAAAAGGAGCAAGACACATGCCAACAAGCAGCAGAGAATTAGAGGCCCTGGAGATCATCCAGCGCTACGGTGGGCAGACCGGTTACAGCACGGTCGCCCAGGCGATGCGCGTGGGCAGCGAGTATGCCAGGACCATCTGCCAGGGCTTGGGAGACGACGACTATATCAACATGACCAGCCGGGGGCTGTGCAAGATCACGGCCAGGGGCATAGACGAGTTGCTGAATCGGGGGAACATCACGCTGGCAGACTTGGAGCCGGCAGATGAGGAGACCAACGCGACCCCTCAGGGGGCCGGGGGAGTTCAGGCCCCCAGGAGTTGGGATACCCCCCGTTCGGAGACGCCTCAGCCCGCAGCAGCAGTCGCCAAGTCGCCGCATAGTATACTGGATGTGAAGTGTGCCTATTGCTACGGGCGCGGGGTGGACCCCTTTGGCTGTCCGGGCCCTACCTCGAAATGTGCTGTCTGCGGGGGCAAGGGGCACAATCGGGTCGTTGCCCCCTATGCCACCTGCACGGCCTGTGGCGGCACGGGCAAGGTGCTGGGCCGTCGCTTGACCTGCACCACCTGCAAGGGCAGGGGAGTCGTGGCGGCCAGGCCGGGGGCCAGGACAAGGCGCCGTTCCGCGATCTCGACTGCGTCGGGCACCGTGCAGCGGGGGCAGGCGTCCCCGATCTCGATGCAACGCTCTGGACAGCCGGTCCCCATGGCCGAGCGGATAGCGACCCACATCACCCATTTTCCCGGCGTCAAGACTGCTCACGTGGAGGTCCTTCTGGGCCTATCGAACAGTGAGGCAGTAGAGGTCTTGCAGCAGTTGGTGCAGGCACGCAAGATCCGCCAGAAGGATGACGGGCTGTACTATCCGGCGTGAAGAAAATGACTTCCAAAGCCTGTGAGGCTTCGGAAGTCTGGGGAGAGGATTGGGGTGCCAACACAAAGCGTACTGCTGCCGACTCGGGAGAAAAAGGCCACGCTGGTGGACCTGCTCGACCGGGTCCTGGAGAAGGGGCTGGTCATCCAGGCCGACATCATCATCTCCGTGGCCGGCATCCCCCTGATCGGAGTGAACTTGCGTGCGGCCCTGGCCGGCATGGAGACCATGCTCAAATACGGCCTGATGCAGGAGTGGGACGCGCGCACCCGCCAGTGGGAGCGAGAGCACATCCGAAAGCGGGAGCCGGCCCTGCTGCCCGCAGAGGAGATTCTGCTGCGTATGTATGGGTCCCACTGGTACAGCAAGGGCATCTACCGCGCCTGGCGACCGGGGCAGCTCTACCTGACCGACAAGCGGCTCTTCCTCTTCCGTGCCGAGCCGGGTGAGATGCTGTTCGAAATCCGCTTCGAGCAGATGGAGGCGCTGGCAGTCAAGAGAGACACCCATTTCACCGGTGCGGAGAGAGACATGATCTATTTGGTGCGCCGTGCTTCGACAGCCCCTCGACTGGGCTCAGGGCACGGCTCAGCAAGTTGTTCGGACCGGCTGGCCTACCTCTACGCCGAGAGGCCAGGGGAATTAGTGGCATCCATCGAGGAGAGGATGCAGGCGCTGGGGCTCCCCCTGGGCACCGACCCTGCCCTGCCACCGCTCGATCCGGAGGTGGATGCCCTTCTGGGCCCGGGGGAAGTCACCGCCGAGGGGAAGATGTGGCACCAGGTTTCCCCTTCCGCCATCATCGGAGCAACCTGGAGACCGGGCTGGCTGTATCTGACCGGCGAGCGTCTCTTCTGGTGGTGCACCGAGGGGCGCAAGGCGCTGTTCGACATTCCGCTTACTGAGGTAACGGGGGCTATGATTGAGACCATGGATCTGGGGGGGCTGATCAAGGAGCGGCGCGTCCTTTGCCTCTCGTATCGAAACTCGCACGGTGAGCGAACCGCCCTTTTCGCCGGCGACAACCTGGCCGAGTGGCAGGCGGCCCTGGGCCGTTTCGTCGAGGAGATGGAGACCTGTCCCCAGTGCGGCCGCCCCGCGCCGGCTAGACAGTTGCTAGAGGAGGGATGCCCTGCCTGCGGATGGACGGGCCCCCGACTGAAAGAGAAGGGGCTGGAAGCCAAACCCACAGCGGCGAAATAGAGGTTAGTGAAATATGTTGAGCGTGCTGGACATCTTGATGTTTTCCATCGGATCCATCTTCTTGAATCTCTGGTGTCCTCCCCCGGCAGAGCTGCAAGTTGAAAGTCAAGTTAATTAACCTGAAACCCGAACGTGAGGCAAACCATGGCTGGCATCATTGACCTGGACGAAAACAACTTCAAGCACGGCATCCTGGGGCTGGTCATCGCCCTGGTGGAGATCATCAGAGACGCCCTGCGGCTGCAGGCCTTCAAGCGCATGGACGGGGAGGACCTGACCGAAGACGAAATCGAGAGGTTGGGGGAAGCCCTGATGGACCTGGACACGGCCCTGGATCAGATCAAGCAGGAACACGGCATAGAGGATTCTGTTCAGCAGGTAAGGGATGGCCTGGATGACGTCGTGGACGAGGTGCTGGACAAGATGCTGAACCCGGAGCGGTGGGCGGAAGAGTTCGAGAAACAGGAGATACGTTAAGGTGAGCGAGAGATGGGATCCCCTAATCGCCGGGGATGAGCAGATAGTCCTGCATCAACAAGGGGCCTATCTTTCGGGGCGCTCCTGGAAGCTGGGGCACTTGCACCTGACGGATAAACGATTGCTGTTCTCCCAGGCCGGCAGGTTGGCGCTGGATCTGTCCCTCAGCAAAGTCACTGGCCTGGGCTTCTGGAAGAGGCCCTTCATCCTGGCCACCAAGACTTGCCTGCGTCTCTCGTCCCGCAACGGTTCTGGAGATCAGCGGCGAGAGACTACCATCATCACCGGTGACCTGGAGGCCTGGACCCGACGGCTGGCCGAGGTGCTGACCGGCCTGGGGGTGGACTTTGAGGGACCGGAAGGTTTGAACGGCAACGATGCTGCCCCCAAGACACAGACATCTCGTAGCCACCGGATCGAGCTGGAGGACCTGGAGCAGGCGGCGGCTGACCTGGATCCGACCAGCGCCGAGCTGATCTGGTACCTGTGGGAGCAGAGGCATGCCAGGATCGAGGAACTGCGGCAGGTGACCGGCGCGCCATCCCACATGCACGTGCTCAGCCGCATCCGGGAGACCATCAATCCCGTGGCCCGCCGCCTGCTGGGCCAGCCGTTGCTGGTCTTTGAGTCCCGGCGAACTGACCCCTGGACAGGCGAGGTGGTGCCCTTCAGTTGGTGGCTGTGCCGCGAGGCGGAGCGCCGGCCCAAGATCGAGCCAGCCGCCGATGTGTTCGACGAGGGGGAACAGGTGGTGGTCGTTATGGAATTGGCTGGGGTCGAGGAAGAGAAGATCCAGGTGCACGCTGAAAGAAAGCTCCTGATCGTGACCGCCGGCCACCTCCCGACCTGGGAGATCGGCCTGCCAGTCCCAGTGGACGGTGCACGGATTACCACCCGCTTCCAGAACAATGTGCTGCAGGTCAGGTTGCCAAAGAGGGCCTCATCATGACAGAGGATGCCAGGTACATCTACGGGGTGATCCCTCGCACTGAGATAAACGACTTTGGTCCCATCGGCATCAAAGGCAAAAGGGTCCACACCATAGTCTACCACGACATCTGCGCTGTGGTGCACGCCTGTCCGCCCGAGCCGTACCAGGGCGACGAGGCCACAGTCGAAGCTATGGTGGCGACGCACGGCAATGTGGTGGATGCCATCTGGGAGGCGGCGGGCTCGG
>CAZEXX010000227.1:0-4034 GCA_964516885.1 uncultured Anaerolineales bacterium
GGCCGACTACCTCACCCGCGCCTTCGCCTATGCCGACGCAAACTGGCCCTGGATGGGTACGATGATCGTCTCCAACCTGGATTTCGCCCAACTGCCCTGGTACGGCACGTGCGACCCGCTGCGCTACTTTGCCGTCCTGAACCCGAACGGGACACCGCGTCCGGCGTATACGGCGCTGACGCTGATGGACAAACGCCCGCGATCCTGGTCGATCTGGGGGACGGCGGCGACCCCTACGACGCTCGCCTGGATGCAGGCGGTGACGGAGACGCACGTGGTCTCACAGACGGTCACCGTGCACAACACCGGCGAGATGGACTTTGGGTGGAGCGTGACTTCGGCCTCTGCAGTGCTCACTATGACCGTCGCGCCCACGGAGGGCGATGCAGGTGAAGCCTTCACCGTCACCGTGGATCCGCGCGGTCTCCCCGTGGGCACCTACAGCGCCGCCATCACCATCACGGCCGATGCAGCGGAGGTGCCAGAGAGTCCCATACACCTGCCGGTGCGTGTGCACGTCGTCGAGCACGTCTATCGGGCGTATCTGCCGCTAACACAGAGGCACTGAAAGAGCTCACGCAAAGCCGCAGAGACGCTAAGGGGACCAAGACAGGGTCCGTCCCTTCGGGGGCGTACTATGCGATTCTGGTATGTGCAGCATCTTCTATGCGTTCTCTGGGGGTCTGCGTGAGACTCTCCCCTTCCAATTCGTGAGATTCGCGTGATCCGTGGTTCCTCTGCTCTCCCGCTTTTTGACCGCTGCTCTCCCAGGTGCTAGAATCCGTCCGAACCACACAGTCAGCCTTCACAGCAGGATCCCCTCAGGAGGATACGATGGCAACCAAGAGCATTGCAGAGATGGCACTGGAGCAGGGACGGGGCATCGTCCGGCTGCTCCCAAACTGGGTCCCGCGTTCCTTCTGTGTGCCGGGCCGCAGGATCAAATTGCATCCCGATGACTACTACGCCCTGGGCGGCGAGCGGGGCGGCATTGACGAGCGCTGGTTCTCGTCGACGACGCCCGCGGATAACGGCCCCCTCACCTCGCCCAACGAGGGACTGAGCTTCATCGTGTTCCAGGACGGCGGCGCTACGGAGACAGTGCTCCTGAGGGATGCCGTCAGCGAGTTGAAGGGACACCTCATCGGCGACCGGCTGTGGGAGGAGTACGGAAGCTGGCCGATGTACTCCAAGTTCTTCGACAACCAGGGCGCGCTCCCGCACCACATCCACCACCGCGATGAGCATGCCAGAGCTGTGGGCCAGGCCGGCAAGCCCGAAGCCTACTACTTCCCGCCGCAGGTCAATAACCACGGCGGAGACTTCCCCTACACCTTCTTCGGGTTCCAGCCCGGCACGACGAAGGCGCAGGTGCGCGAGTGCCTGGTGAACTTCACCAAGGGCGACAACAAGATCACGAACATCTCACGCGCCTACCGGCTGGAGCCGGGCACCGGGTGGGATGTGCCGCCCGGCGTGCTGCACGCGCCCGGCAGCCTATGCACCTATGAGCCCCAGAAGGCCTCCGACGTCTACGCGATGTACCAGTCCCTGGTCGGCAACCAGATCGTGGCCGAGGAGCTTCTCTGGAAGGACACGCCCAAGGACAAAGTCGGCGATGTGGACTATCTGATGGAGGTGATGGACTGGGAGCAGAACCTCGATCCCGAGTTCGCGCAGAAGCACCACATGAAGCCGCTACCGGTCAAGCCTGTCGACCAGATGCGAGCCGCGGGCTACGTGGAGACGTGGATCTGCTACAAGTCGCCGGCGTTTTCCGCGAAGGAGCTGACCGTGCTGCCATCCTCCTCTGTCAGCCTCAAGGACGGCGGCGCCTACGGGCTGATTATGATGCAGGGCCACGGCAAGCTGGGCGTGTGGGATGTCGAGACGCCCACGATGATTCGCTACGGTCAGCAGACGAATGACGAGTTCTTCGTGAGCGAAGCCGCGGCCAAGGAGGGCGTCACCATCACCAACCCCTCGACCTGCGATCCGCTCGTCATGCTCAAGCACTTCGGCCCTGGCAATCCCGATCTGCCGGAGGAGCTGTAGTTCGACGGTTTGGCTCGCACGAGCAAGCTTGGCTCCGGCGGCAGAGCTCACGCAAAGCCGCGAAGTCGCAAAGGTTTCCGGATAGGCAACGCCGCAGTCCCCAGGTGATGGGGACTGCGGCGTTGCCTCACACAAGCCTGCATTGGCATTTTCGCCCAGTGCATCCCCCATTCGTGAGATTCGTGTGATTCGTGGTTCCTCTGCCCTGTTGGTCCTCAGGTTTACTGCTTGACTATACCACTCCCAGGCACTATAATACGTGTAGTACACGTGTAATAGCCGGAGGACACAATGCAGAAGAAGCTGACGATTACCATCGATGCCGAGGTCTACGAGGGGCTCTACCGCGTGGTGGGGCCGCGCAAGATCAGCGGGTTCATCGAGGATCTGGTACGCCCGCACGTGGTGCTCCCCGACCTGGACGCAGCCTACAAAGCTATGGCAGCGGACGAAGCACGCGAGACCGAGGCATTGGCATTGGCAGAGGCAGTGATCGGAGACATCAATGCCGAAGCGTGGTGAGGTATGGTGGGTCAACTTCGATCCGTCCGTCGGCGGCGAGATCCGAAAGCAACGTCCAGCCATCATTGTGAGCAACGATGCGGCCAATCGCCACCTCAACCGCGTGCAGGTAGTACCGCTGAGCTCACAGGTCGCAAAGATCTATCCGAGTGAAGCACCTGTCACCTTCCAGCAAAAGCCGGGAAAGGCGATGGCCGACCAGCTGACGACGGTGAGCAAGCTGCGGCTGATTCGGTGTGATGGCGAGCTCAGCAGCGACGAGATGGCCAGCGTGGAGCGCGCCATCCGCATACATCTGGGGATGATGTAAACCTGAGCACCCTCATCCTCCCACAGCAGACCAACGATGCAATGCTCCCATTTGTGAGATTCGCGTGACTCGTGGTTCCTCTGCTCTCCCTCAACACTATCATCCACCCTCAGCGACTCAGCGATTCAATCCCCCCATTCGTGAGATTCGTGTGATTCGTGGTTCCTCTCCTGAGTACCTGTCATCCCTTGACATATACTCCCCCTATCATACGAATTAGAATATTTGTTCGATTCGCCCTCGTGCCCCCCGGTTCTGCTATAATGCGGGCCGTTGGGTCGAAGACGACACGGACAGGGAACCAAGGAACGAGGACTTATGGAACCGCAGCAGATCACGATTCGCGGCGCGCAGCAGCACAATCTCAAACACATCGATGTGGTGATCCCCCGCAACCGCTTCGTCGTCCTGACGGGCGTCAGCGGGAGTGGCAAGTCGTCCCTGGCCTTCGACACGATCTACGCCGAGGGCCAGCGACGCTATGTCGAGAGCCTGTCATCATACATTCGCCAGTTCCTGCGGCAGACCGAGAAACCGAAGGTGGACTTCATCGGCGGTCTGAGCCCAGCCATCGCCATCCAGCAGAAGGCGGTGAGCCGCAATCCCCGATCTACCGTGGGCACGGCCACCGAGGTGATGGACTACCTGCGCGTGCTCTTCGCCCGAGTCGGCGAGCTTCACTGCCCCCACTGCGGACGGCGCGTGGCGGCACAGAGCGCACAGCAGATCACCAATCAGATCCGCGAATTGGCACCGGGCACTCGCTTCCAGATATTGGCCCCGCTGGTCAAGCAGCGCAAGGGGACGCATCGGAACCTGCTGGCGCAGATGCGGCGCGACGGCTACTTGCGCGCGCGCATCGACGGCGTGCCGGTGGAATTAGCCGGCAGCATCAAGCTGGAGAAGAACAAGCAGCACACCATCGAGTTGGTCGTCGATCGGCTGGTGATTCCGGATAACGGGGACGCCGACTTCGGCGTGCGACTGACGGACTCGGTGGAGACCGCGTTACAGGCCGCTGAGGGCAACCTGCTGGTCGACGTTGTCGACGCCGACAACGTCAGCGTCGAAGAGCTACTCTTCAGCGAGCATAACGCCTGCGCGCACTGCGGCATCAGCTTCCCGGAGCTCTCGCCCCAGCTCTTTA
>CAZEXX010000227.1:4134-6506 GCA_964516885.1 uncultured Anaerolineales bacterium
AACGCCTGCGCGCACTGCGGCATCAGCTTCCCGGAGCTCTCGCCCCAGCTCTTTAGCTTCAACTCGCCCATCGGGATGTGCCCCGAGTGCAACGGGCTGGGCACGAAGCTGGAGGTCGATCCCGAGCGCATCATCCACGACCCCGCCATCTCGATTATGGACGGCGCGCTGCGCTGGTATGGCAATGTGCGCAAGAAGAACAGCCAATGGCGCATCCACCAGCTTGAGTCGATGGCCCGCCACTACGACGCGGATCTGGAGCAGCCGTGGCAGAAACTGCCGCAGCGATTCCGCGACGTCGTGATCTACGGCTCGGGCGACGAGCGCATCCACTTTGAGTATCACAGCGAGGGCGAGGACCACTCCTGGACCGGCGAATCCAATCGTCCGGTGCAGGGCGCCATCTCCCACATCAACCGGCTCTTCCACCAGACGAAGTCCGACTACACGCGCCGCTGGTACCAGAGCTTCATGAGCGAGCAGCCGTGCCACGTCTGCGGCGGCGCGCGCCTGCGCCCCGAGGCCCAGGGCGTGATCGTCGGCGACAAGACGTTGATCGAGGTCGGCTCGATGACCATCAGGGATGCGCACGCGTGGGTGGTCGGGCTTCAGGCATCTTTGGAGGGTGAACAACGCGAGATCGCCGAAGAGGTGCTGAAGGAGATCCGCGACCGACTGCAGTTTATGCTCAATGTCGGCCTGCACTATCTGACGCTGGACCGGTCGGCCCCCACCCTCTCGGGTGGCGAGTCACAGCGCATCCGGCTGGCCAGCCAGATCGGCTGTGGATTGGTCGGCGTGCTCTACATTCTGGATGAGCCGTCCATCGGGCTGCACGCCCGCGATAACCGCGCCCTGCTGGACACGCTGGTCGAGCTGCGCGACTTGGGCAACACTGTTCTGGTCGTCGAGCACGATGCCGAGACGATGGAGACCGCCGACTGGATCATCGACCTGGGGCCCGGTGCCGGCGTCCTGGGCGGCGAGATCGTGGCAGAGGGCACACCCGAGATGATCCGGCGCGACCCCAACTCGCTGACGGGCCAGTACCTCAGCGGCGCGCGGCGCGTGGAGTGTCCCAGCGAGGCGAGGCGCCGGCCCGTGAACGGCAGCCTGGTACTGCGAGGGGCCACGCTCCACAACCTGAAGCACGTCGACGCCCGCTTCCCGCTGGGCGTGCTGACCTGCGTGACCGGCGTGAGCGGCAGCGGCAAGAGCAGCCTGGTGGCCGCGACGCTCCACCCGGTGTTGGCCCGGGACCTCAACCGCGCCGACACCCGCCCGGGCCCCCACGAGGCCGTCGACGGGCTGGATCGGCTGGACAAGGTGATTATGATCACACAGGATCCCATCGGCCGGACGCCACGCTCGAACCCGGCGACCTACATAGGGCTCTTTACCGAGATTCGCAACGTCTTCGCCGCCACCCCGGAGGCAAAGATGCGCGGCTATGGACCCGGGCGGTTCAGCTTCAACGTCAAGGGCGGGCGCTGCGAGGCGTGCCACGGCCACGGCAAGAAGCGGGTGCGGATGCACTTCCTGCCCGACGTCTGGGTCACGTGCAAGGAGTGCGGCGGCAGACGCTACAACCACGAGACGCTGCAGATCACTTTCAAGGGTAAGTCCATTGCCGACGTGCTGGAGATGGACATCCAGGAGGCGCGGAGCTTCTATGAGGCGCACCCCAAGATCATGCGGCGGCTACAGACGCTCCACGACGTGGGGCTGGACTACCTGAAGCTGGGCCAGAGCGCCACCACGCTCAGCGGAGGCGAGGCGCAGCGCATCAAGCTGGCCAAGGAGCTGAGCCGGGTCGCCACCGGGCGCACGCTCTACATCCTGGACGAGCCCACCACCGGCCTGCACTTCGCCGACATCCAGAAGCTGCTGGACGTGCTGCACCGCCTCACCGACGCAGGCAACACCGTCGTCATCGTCGAGCACAATATGGACGTCATCAAGACCGCGGACTGGATCATCGACCTGGGGCCGGAGGGCGGCGACGCCGGCGGCTACATCATCGCCCAGGGCTCACCCGAGGCCATCGCGGTGTGTGAGGAAAGCTACACGGGGCAGTATCTGCGACCAGTGTTGGAGGACGCAGGGCTGCTGGTGGCAGCCTCGGCGCAGCCGGACTAGGCAAGATCACGGTTCTTGAGACAGTAGCCGGGGTGCAGCGCGTCGATTAATGCGCAACACCCCCGTTTCCGTTGATGCAGCATGGGTCACAGAGTTCGCGCCTTCTGTGGGACCGCGGGCATCTTGCCCGCATCTTCGCGCCGAGAGGATGTTGTACATATGCGGCACTGGCAGCTCATATCAACTCGGCATGGCAGAGCGGGCAAGATGCCCGCGGTCCACGGATCTGTCAA
>CAZEXX010000228.1:0-4275 GCA_964516885.1 uncultured Anaerolineales bacterium
AACCGTAGGCATTCCGATGCCCGGCGTCTCGCCCGCATCCTTGTGTCATACCCCCATACCACAGCGCGGCCCCTATGGCAACGTATCGACCCAGCCCTCGGCACTACTCAACCACCAATCCACCGGATCCGCCACCAGACCCGCCTTCACCGGGCTACTGTGGATGTAGGCAATCACCGCAAACCGATGCCGCTCATCTCAGGAGGCAAGTCTGGGACCACGGGCGTCTCGCCCGCATCTTTGTGTCATGACCTCATACCACAGTACCCCCTAAAGCAGCGGATCGACCCACCCCCGAGCACTACTGAACCGCCGATCCACCGCATCCGCCACCAAGCCGGCCTTCACTGGATTGTTGTGGATGTAGGCTATCGACGCAAGGTAATGCCGTTCATCACGGATATGCCGATCAAAGTACGCCGGGTACCAAAATGGGCCGCTTCTCTCCAGCAACCCGTTGGCAGCCTTCGCAGTGTAAGACTTCCACGAATGGATGATGCGCCTGAGCGGGAATCCCTCCCTTGTCTCAACCAACGTGTGGACATGATTGGGCATCACCACCCAAGCGAGCAGGCTGTAGCGCCGGCTATCGAAGTAGTGCAGCGCATCCTCGACCAGCTTGCCGACACGAGCATCCTTCAGGTAACAGGCACCGTGCCCTGCATCCAGGTAGGCTTCAGCGCGTGCATGACGTTGCTCATCGGTCTCGATGTCCGGATCATTGACCATCGCAGCAACAACGTGAGCAGGCAGGGCATCAGCCAGACGAAAGGTGATGCTCTGGAACAGGTTGGGTTGGTCGAAGTGCGGCAGATAGCCGCGGGAGGTCCAGCCGGCATGGTGTTGTGTCATACGGCGACCCATCCTGGTTGAAGACTAACGCTACATCATAGGCCCGGAGCGGGCGAGACGCCCGCGGTCCGCAGATGGGAAGATGGGACCGCGGGCGTCTCGCCCGCTCTGCTCTGCTCTGCTCCCCTACCCCTCCTCGAACCCGAAGTCGTCGAACTTCAGCGTACGGCTGTTCTCGCTGATGGTCCTGACGGTGCCGTCATCGAAGCCGTCGGGCCGCTTGGCGGTGATCTCCAGCGTGATCTCGACGTCACAGCCGACCTGGCTCGTGAGCCGCTGGATAACCTCCTCGACGACGAGGCTCATTTCGCGCTGCACCCGCTGGGGGTCGATGCCGACCCGGCCGTAGTAGCGCACAACCTTCAGCTCAGGTTCGGACCCTGGGCCAGGTCCAGCCTCACCACCGCCAAACCCCGGCACACGGTCGCCACCATCGCCGGGCTGGGTACCCCCTTGGCCATTGTTGACGCCCACCGGCTCGGGAGCGGGTCGTGGGTTGATGTGGTCCGGGTGCACCAACAGGCTGCTCTCGTCGAAATAGAGGCTGCCGCTGCTCTGGTAGAGCACGCCGGTGTGATAGCCGTCGGCATCCTTGCCGGTGGCATAGGCAAAGACAGGTATAAGCCGTGAGACGCCGTCCTGCACGGCGTCCACCAACACGTCGTGATCCAGCAGACGCGGCAGATAGACGTACTGGGCCAGGTACTCCCAGAGCTGCTTGAGCCGGATCTCCCATCCCTTGTCCGGGCCCCAGATATAGCGATCCAACTCCATCTTCAGATTGTCGGGCGACCAACGGTCGATAAGCAGACCGTCGCTGTGCAGACGGCGCGCGGCCCGATCGTAGAAGCTGTCCTCGCCGTTGATGCGGTGGGGCTGCAACGCGATAGGCCCCAGCGGATCGGGCTGCACCGGGACCAAGAGCCAGCTGTAGGTGGTGAATAGCCGCAGGGCCACGGTATCGTCAGCCTTGTTGAGGCTGGCGCGCACCTGACGTCCCTGCTGGGCATCCAGGTTCAGCGCCTCGGTATCGTCCTGGATCGAGCCCCAGGCCAGATACTCGCGCACGGCGGCGCGCAGTGCCTCTGCGTCGCCGGCATCCGGCGCGATGAAGACGAGCGTGTTCTTGTAGATCCGTTGCGCGTTGCCTCGCTGTTCGAGGAAACGCTGCGCCCACGTCAGCGCCTGCGAACCGTTAGTGGTCCGCTTGTGGGTCGCGCCAGGCGGCAGCACGATCACGCGCACGCGGTCCTCATCCACCACATCGCCGGTATCCGCCGGGGCCACATGCACACCGGCGAAGTCACGCGTTCTGGGGACCTTGCGCAGCCGCGCCACGATCTCCGCAACCACCTCATCCGCGCGGTAACCCTGTGCCCGGTCACGTGCCAGCTTGTTGACGGTAGGCCGCGTGTCGTACCAGTAGCGGCTGCCATCGGTATACAGGTAGGTCAGCTGCCCCCCCAGCCGCCGTAGGGCGTCACCGAAGACGGCGGCGGGCTCACCCGGCTGCGCACAGCCCAGCCGAATGCGGACCTCCTCCAGGCCGCGCACCTGCTGCCCGGCCACCGACGGCGCGCTGCCGATGAAGACGGCGCGGGCCACGCGCCGCGCGGCGCTATAGCGCCCCAGCGCCGGCACACGGCCGTCCAGGCGCAGCGGGCGGGACTCCGGGCCATCGATGTCAGTATCGAAGACCGCCGACCAGGTATCGGGCAGGTATCGCAGCAGCTCATTGCGCACCGAGGCCATGTCCAGCGGAAGCGTGCTCGGCATGATCATCAGCGATGCATCGCCGCGCTCCCACAGCTCGTGGATGACAGCCGCCATCAGCCGCAGCACGCCGCGCGTGCGCTGGAACCGCTCCAGCGTCGACCAATCCTGATAGAGGCGGTCGAAGAGCTCGGGATGGATCGGGTAGGAGCCCCTGAGCCGTTCCAGGTAATCGCGCTCGGCCACGCCGCCGGGGAACTCGCCCGTCGCATTCCGGTACATGTCGCCGAAGGCGTCCACCACGGCGTCGCGTGCCGCGTAATCCATCGAGGTGGCGAAGAGTCGCCGCCGCACGATCTCAAAGCTCTCGGTCGCCGAGACCGGCTTCCAGATCGCCTCAATGCGGCCCACCACATGCGCCATCACCTCCAGCACCTTCTTGCCCGCCTCGCCGCCGATCTCGATATCCGACTCCGGCAGCGAGATCAGCAACAGCGCCTCATCCACGCTTTTCACGGCCTCGGTGAGCGCCTGCATGAAGGTCATGATCGAGCCGAAGGTCCCCGCCGATAGCCCTTCCACGCCATACAGGTTCCGGGCGTAGGCCACCAGCTCATCGATCATAATCAGGGCAGGCCCGTAGGTGAAGAGCAGCTCCTTCAGTGTGTTGGAACCGGGGCTGACCCCGGCCCGGTCGGCCTCGGCCACCATCTGGTAGCCCTCACAGCCGCCCAACTGGTAAGCCAGCTCCCCCCACAAGGTGTGCACGGTGCAGTCGGGGTATTCCCGCGGCTTCGCAGGGTCCAGTGCTGTGCCCACCAGCACGACGGGCCGCGCTTCGGGCAGGTCGACGTCGCCGATCTCGGCGGCCAGCCGGTCGCCGCCGGGGATATCGCCCAGGCTGATTTGGCCGCTGCAGAGGTGATAGAGCGCCAGCATACTGTGGGTCTTGCCGCCGCCGAACGAGGTCTGGAGCTGCACCACCGGCTCGCCGCCCTGCGCGGTCAGCCGCTTGACGCCGGTGACCAGCAGCGCCAGCAATCCCTCGGTCAGATAGGTGCGCCGGAAGAACTCGCGGGGGTCCTGGTACTCCGGCACGGCGGTATGCGCGTGCACCTGCGCCAGATCCGCCGCGAACTCCGCCTGGATGTAGCGCCCGCTGGCCACGTCGGGGTGCGGCTGCACCACATCGCGCCAGGGCCGCAGCCCCGCCAGCGTCGTCGGGGCCTCTGTTTGGGTGACAGTGGCATCACGCCTGGCCCGGGCCGCCTCCAGCTGGAACCGCAGGCGTAGCAGATCCTGCGCGATGGCATCCACCGTCGCCGCGGCATCGGCGGCGCTCACCGCCTTGAGCAGGCGTCCGGCTGTGTCCGCGGCGCGGTAGGCAGCGTCATTGGTGAAGGCCTCCTGGTGCGCCCAGGCGTTGCGTGCACTGATCAGCTCGCTGGTGTAGGAGCGCCCGGCGTGGCCCAGCTTCTCCATGAAGACCTCGTTCCACCGGCGCCACATCAGGTTCAGACAGGCTGCCACATCCAAGCCGGCGGTCAGCGCATCGTCGTCGTTCCAAGCCTCATCCGAGATGCCCGGATAGCTCGCCGTGCTCAGCGCAGCATCCATCTCGGCCAACGTCGCCTTGCCGTAGACATTCCGATACTCCCGCACGATGAACGGCGCCAACCCTTCCCGCAGCGCCTCCATAATCCGCCCGAC
>CAZEXX010000228.1:4375-6478 GCA_964516885.1 uncultured Anaerolineales bacterium
CCCGCACGATGAACGGCGCCAACCCTTCCCGCAGCGCCTCCATAATCCGCCCGACTCGCTCTCTGTTGCTCAATGCCATGTGGTTGCTCCTGTGCTAACACTGGATACTGGATGTCGGATGACCGCGGCGTTGCCGGTTGTTAGTTGCACGTTGACACGTTGGAACGTTGGAACACTGAGTGTCTCATGCTGATAGCTGACAGCTTCACCCCACCCTCGCTTTCTAGCTTTCTCGCTCATTCGCCGGTTCTCTCATTCTCCCCCTACCCCATCCCCGGCAGCATTCCCTGTCTGCATCTCGGACCGCGGGAATCTTGCCCGCATCTGGGCCGCAGGCCCAGCTCTTCGTGTCATACCATCGCTCTGCAGTCGTGACACACGAGCGAAGCGTCCGCATTCCGTGCCCGACGTCCCGCCAGCTCTGCTCTGCTGCGGCCCACGACTGCTTGATCGCAATCTGCCGGAAATCAGGGGAGGATCATAGTCGGGCTACAATCACTACAAGCGAAGAGCGGGCGAGACGCCCGCGGTCCCAGATCCGGCCCCTACCCCATCCCCGGCAGCATTCCCTGCTGCACCTGCTCCCGCAGCTCACGCGCCTGCTCCTGGCCGGCGCCCCACGAGACCACCAGCCCGTTGTAATCGCGGGCGGGCTCGGACCACCCCTTGCGCTCGCAGATGCTGTAGAGCCGGTAGGCCAACTGCCGCGCCTCAGCGGCGGCCTCGGCGTCCAGCGCCGCCAACAACGCCGCCACACCCGCCTCACCATCGGTGTTCAGCGCCCGGATCAACCGGTGCGTCGCCTCCCAGACCGTGGCAGTAGAATCGGGATCGAAGTCCTCGTCCAGTTCATCCCATTTGAGGAGCTGGACCTTGCCCGCGCCGGAGCTGAGCAGACCGGTACGGGCCAGCGTGTCGACGCTGGTGTTCTTGGCCCTCGCCAGCACGTCCGCGGTGCCGAAGGCTCCCTCTTTAAAGCCGTTCTGCTCGAACCAGGCCACCGCAAAGCGGCTGGCCTCGTCCAGCGTTCCCTCCTGTTCCGTCAAGTACTCGTCCAGCACCCGGTTGATCAACTGCAGCGCCGTGCGCACCGTCAGCCGGTCGCCGCTGGGCTCCAGGACCTTGCTGTAGCGGCTGTAGACCGCCATCCCCGGCCCGATGCTGGCCTGGGCCAGGTCGACGGGCGCGATATTGCCCGACTGCATCTCGTGTAGTGCCTTCGGCAGCTCCCCACGCAGCGTGGTGACGAACTCCCGCCGCGAGGTCATCGGGGCGTCGTCGGAACGAGGACGGCAGACGAGGACGATGGAGGACGCGAGGGCGTTCACTGCCTTCTTGAGGTTACCAGTCAGTTCAGTGCGCACCGGCCACGTACCAACAACGCTGAAGCCTGTGGCCAGCAGTCCCTCAAGCATCGTCTCCCAGCCGGTGCTGGCCGCTCCTTCTGCTACAACCGCGTCTTGCTGTTTGAATGCATAGTACACGGTCAATGGGTAGCCAGCCGCGCTGACCTGCCGCATTTGCCCGAATGCATTCATCAACCCAATCTCAAAGTGCTTCTCCGCTGCTCTTCGATCTCCATCGAACCGGTACGGCGAGGCCACCAGCTCCTCCAGCTTGGGCACGAGGAGAGTCGAGAATAGCCTAGGATAGACGGCGCTGAGCCCGGCCCTCAACCAAACATAGAAGTAATCAGAAAGGTCAGCATACCCGATATTGTCGTAGTAGGGGGGATCTGTAGACACGACGACCTTGTCGGACACCGTCAAGGTGGCTGCATCCTCTTGCTTGGCTGTTCCGCCCAGCACCCAATTCAGCCTCTCGAGCACCAGGGCGGGGTAACGGAGTTGTCCTACGAAATTGCCCGTCGAATCGGAGAAGGGGTTAGCCTCGACGAAGTCCCAAGTCATCGGGATCGCCTGTCGGGCAAAGACCTGCTGGATGTTCTCTCGAGCAGTGTCCCAGAAGCAGATAGTGCTCAGCCGATTTGCCTGGCGACCCACGGTCAGGGCCAGATACACACTCACCGCCTCAGCATACGCCCGCGCACCCCTGCCCCCGTCGCGGAGCAGGACATCGTCATCGGGCAGGCCGGCAGCGCGC
>CAZEXX010000229.1:0-6410 GCA_964516885.1 uncultured Anaerolineales bacterium
CCCACGTCACAGCCTGCATCACATTGAGCAGCCACACACGGTAGCCGACCTCAAAGCCGTCGAATATCGTGTCTTTGTAGACGGGCCAGTCAGCGTGGCCGCGCTTCTTGGATTCGTCCGGACCAGCGGGCGTGCCGTAGCCAAGAGGATTTACGTGCAGCACGTTGTAGCCGCGGGTCACAAGATCAGGGTGCACCGTGATCCGTCCGCCGTAGCCGGGCGTGTGCACCAGAAGAGGCGCGGGTTGCGACAGCGCCGGTTGCCAGTAGGCATAGAAAGGATCCATGCCCTCTGGCTCGTACTGGATATAGCTATACCCGTGCATGTGTGGCATGCTCAGCTCGTGGCTGAAGCCCGACTCCTCCAGGCTGTTGGCGATGACCGGAACGCTGTCCGCATCAGTCCACAGACCGTCGATGATTTGATCAATCTCGTCGGTGCCTGGATAGGTGCTGAACTCAGGATACTTCGCAGCCAAGGATTCTACATTTGTGAGCATCGGCGTTTGCCTCTCTACGAGAGATGGTGCGAGCGGTTCTTCCCCGCCATGGTAAGACCGAACGTCGAAGCGTCAAATGATACAGCGAATGCGAGGTCTGGACTTCCCCAAAGACACACAAGAGCTCAAAGCCCGCTAAGGACCTTGAGCTCTTGCCTGTCTAGTGACGGCTAGAGCAACCTACTCGTGATCGTCGCCGCGCCCCTTTTGTCGAGGACCACGCCCCTCCCCGCCGGGACGCATACCGGGCCGTCGCCGGGGTCGAGCGAACGGGGGGCGACGGTCTCCGGCGATTGGCAGATCTGCGTCGGCTTCGTCCGACCCTGGTGTCATCTGTTCTATGGCCTTGGCTGCGGCAGCAAACTGCCGCTCATAGAGCCGCCGATATAGACCGCCCTGGGCCAACAGCTCCTCGTGCGTGCCCCGCTGTACGATCTGACCGTTGTCCAGAACGAGGATTGTGTCTGCCGACAGAACTGTACTCAGCCGGTGCGCTATGACCAGGCTGGTCCGTCCCACCATGATGCGCTCTAGCGCTTCTTGAATCAGTGCCTCGCTCTCAGAATCGAGGCTGCTGGTTGCTTCATCGAGGATCAATACACGCGGATCCTTGAGGATCACACGCGCCAGCGCGACACGCTGCTTCTCACCGCCGCTAAGCCGGTAACCGCGCTCACCGACCACAGTATCATAGCCGTCTGCCAACCCGGCGACGAAGTCGTGGATATTCGCAGCACGGCACGCCTCAACCAGTTCCGCTTCAGTCGCGTCCGGTTTCGCATACAGAAGATTGGCGCGGATCGTATCGTGAAAAAGGTACGTCTCCTGGGTCACCATCCCAATCGCTGATGAGAGTGAGGTCAGCCGGATGTCCCGGAGATCATGCCCATCCAGCCGAATTGTGCCCTGGTCGGGATCGTAGAGGCGCGGCAGCAGATAAGTAACCGTTGTTTTGCCGGCGCCGCTGGGCCCCACCAGAGCCACCAGTTGGCCGGGCTCCATCTGGAAGTCGACGCCCTGCAAAGCCCACCGAATCTCAGCGTCGCCCCCCGGCATGCTCGCCTGGCTCGGGCCGCCGTTCGACTTGGTAACACGGCCGCTCATTGTAACGTCATCCCGCGTGCCGCCGCCACCGCGCCACCCGAACCGCCTCACACTCTCAAGGCCCGGCAACCCCGCCTCGCCACCGCGCTCATAGCGGAACCATACATTCTCGAAGACAACATGGCCGCTGGTCTCGGCCAGGCTCACTGACCCCGGTCGATCGTCGATCTCGACCGGCAGATCCAGAACCTCGAAGACGCGCTCGAAGCTGACCATGCTGGTGGCGAAATCCACTTGCGCGTTGGCCAATGCCGACATCGGTCGGTACAGCTGACCGAGGTAAGCACTGAAAGCAATGATCGTGCCGATGGTAAGCGCACCGTCCAGTACCAGGTGCCCACCGACCCAGAACGTCAGACCCGTGCCCAGAACACCCACCAACCCAAGACCCACAAAGAACCATCGTGCGACCATCGACCGCCGGATGGACATATCCCGTACTTCGGTCGCACGTTGCGAGAAACGTCGGCTCTCGTCAGCGCCCCGCCCGAAGATCTTCACCAGCAGCGCGCCGCTCACGTTGAGCGTCTCATTCATCAGCGCGTTCATCTGCGCAGTGATGTCCATAGACTTACGTGTGATCTTGCGCAAGATCTTGCCGACCTTGCGCGAGGGGAAAACGAGCAGAGGAAAGATAGCCACACCAATCAGGGTCAGCCGCCAATCGAGCGAGATCATCACGATCAGGGTCGATACCAGCGTGATCACGTTGGTGACCAAACTCACCAGCGTACCCGTGACTGCCCGCTGTGCACCCGACACATCACTGTTGAGGCGCGACATCAGCTCACCCGTCTTTGTGTGCGTGAAGAAGCGCAAGCTCATCTGCTGCAAGTGGTTGTAGAGCGACTGGCGCAGATCACGGATGAGGCCCTCGCCGGCTTTGGCACCAAAGTAGGCCTGAAGCACACCCAGCAGACGCGAAGCCAGCGGAATGCTGATCAGCCCAAGAGCCAACAGGTTCAGGTATCCGCCATCCCGTTCGGGAAGTGCCACATCCACCAACTCCCGCGTCAACATCGGGGGCACCAGGTTCAACAGCGACGTGACGGTTATCAACAGGATGAGCGGCAGAATCACACCCCAATAGGGTCGCGCGTAGCCCGCAACGCGGGTCATCAAGCCACGACTGATCTTGGGACGGTCCTGCTCTTCATCGTATCGAAGATAGGAACCCCAACCACCCCGGTGAAACCCCATAAGCACCTCCGAAGGAATGGACCGAAAGAATCAGCAAACGAGCGAGCAAGCGACGAGGCGACCGAGTCGCGATGCAACGAGTGCCGCCAATATACTTAGTCAGCTAAATATCAGCACGCTCATTATGCGGGCAGTCGCGCCACCTGTCAAGCGGAGGCCAGACGTACACATCTCGCCAGCTGCCCGGCGGAGGTTGTCATCCTGAACGAGTTTTGCTACCAAATCACTGGACAAGAGGGCATAGTGAAGGATCTTGTGGTGCTGCAACGCTGGCGTCAGGGCCAGCGAACCCAAGGGGTTCGCAAGATCCCTCGTTTGCGCTGTTCTGGACGTGGATTGCGTCCAGAGCCACTCGGGATGACAGTAGCTGCGCCTATGCGGCTGAGATGCGTGCGCCCTGAGCTGGGCCAGCCCTGCCACAAGAAGGGTGTCTACTCCGAACACATCCGCGTCTGTGATTTGTCATTTGCGATTTGCCGTTTGTGATTTGTCACTTGCCTCCCCGCTACCCCACCGGCAGCGTGCAGCGGAACATTGACCCGCGCCCAAGCGTGCTCTCCACCTCGATGGTCCCCCCGTGCAACAGGACCAGCTCGCGAGCGATGGCCAGCCCGAGACCACTGCCGCCACTCTCCCGGGATCGCGATCTCTCGCCGCGCCAGAAGCGCTCAAAGACATTGTCGAGGTCCTCACCAGCAATACCCACGCCTGTGTCTTTGACCTCGATCACCACATCACCATCGGAGGCAGAACCGGTGAGGCTGACGGTACCACCGGACGGCGTATGACGCAGTGCATTGGTGATAAGGTTGGTCAAGACCTGAGAGAGACGCCGGCGATCCGCAGAAACGGAGGGCAGGTGCGCCGGCACGTCAAGGACAAGGAAGACACCCCGGTCCTCCGCCAGAGGCCCAAAGTTCACCTGTGCATCCCGGAGCAGATGGCCGACATCCGTGGGCTGCACATCTAGCGAGAGCTGCCGAGCCTCGGCAAGAGCCAATACACGCAGATCCTCGACCAGGTGCGTCAGCACTTCTGTCTCCTCAAGGACCGGATTGAGATGATCCTCGGTAGCCGGATACACCCCGTCGAGAATTCCCTCCAGCTTACCGCGTATCACGCTCAGCGGCGTGCGCAGCTCGTGCGCCACATCCGCAGTCATATTGCGGCGCAGCTGATCCGAACGCTCCAGTTCTGATGCCATCGCATTGAACGAGATGGCCAGCTCTCCCAGCTCGCCGGCATAGTGACGCTCGACACGCACGCCAAGGTTTCCTCCCGCAATCTTCATCGTCGCATCCACGAAGTCCTGCAGAGGACGTGTGATGCGACGCGACAGCGTGGCCCCTACCAACAAACCAACCACGATGATGAGTGCTTCTATGGCGAAGAATCGTTTCAGTGCCGCCCAGAGGAAATCGTAGCGTCTGGCCCCTGTGGGCAATGGCCCGTTACTATGTACAGTGAGAGCGGATGTCTCAGCAGAGAGTAGCCAGGGCCTCCAAAGGTAGCCAACCACCTTACCCTCGCTTTCGATAGGCACGGCCGTGCGACTATCCTGGATCGCCTCAACGATGTCCAGCTCTGTGCTTACCGGGAGACTGCTGTACAGCAGTCTCCCATCGGCGTCGCTCACAGCCACCGCAGGAATCCACGACGCATCCCAGGGTGCCCACGCATCGCCTGCAGGGTAGCTGGTGATCATATCGGCTACGCCGTTCCACCCACCCTGCGCCTCATAGTAGGCGCCAAGGCGCTCTGCCCATAGCCGAGCATCGTCCGGCCGATTCGCTTCCAACCCCTCCGCCACCATCCGGAATGCGTGCAGCCCCGACAGATAGATACCCACGGCGATGATCGTCATCGTGACTGTGAACGCGAATAGCATCTGCCAGAAGAGCTTGAAACGGCGGCGCAAATCAGACAGCCTCGATATCAAAGTGACTCCCAGTCGGCACCCTGTGAACGGGGCGCCAGCTTATAGCCCACACCATAGACGGTCTGCACGTAGGTCGGCTTGCGAGGATCAGTCTCGATCTTCTGACGCAGGTTCTTGATATGCGAATCAATGGCGCGATCGTATCCCTGATAGGCCACGTCGTAGATGCCCGAAACCAACTGCGCACGGGTAAAGACTCGCCCCGGCTCCCGCATCATCGCAGCAAGCAGATCGAACTCTGTCGGCGTAAGCTCGACGGCGCGCCCGTCCACGGTCACCAGACGACCACGAACATCCATTGACAGCTCTCCCACGTGGAGGGACAAGGTACCCGAGCCGTGCCCTGCCACACGCCGCAAAACAGCCTTGATCCGCGCCACGACCTCGCGTGGGCTGAAGGGCTTGGTGATGTAATCATCCGCACCCAACTCAAGACCGACCAGTCGGTCGACAAGCTCCACGCGAGCGGTGAGCATTATGATAGGTGTCTCTGCCAGCGCCGGATCTCGGCGGATCTGCCGGCACACGTCGAGACCATCCATGCCCCCTGGCAACATGAGATCCAGCACAACAAGGTCGGGGCGCTCGAGCCGAGCCAGCCGCAACGCAGTCTGCCCGTCGCGTGCTTCCAACACGCGGAATCCAGCCTGCTCCAGGTAATCACGTACAACTTCGGTGATGTGAGGTTCATCCTCAACCACCAGAATTGTTCGGGTAGGCATAGCTCCCTCACTCAACGCAGTTTGGTTTCTCAGTACGCTTCCCATCATACCCATACCCCCGCGGTTGCGCCACTCTTCTGTGCTCAGAGCACGTACCTGGACGGCACCCGTCAAGAGCCACTGTCATTCTGAGCGGATTGTGAAATCAAGCACTGGACAGAGTAGCAGAGCGATGGATCTTGTGACGCTGGAGCGCAAGCGTCACAGGCACAGAATTCCTCGCTGACCTCGGCGCCAGTCCAGACCAGGCACAAGACCCGCTCGGAATGACAATACTAGACATCATCGCTGAACGTGCATACGCCCCACGCCTGCACCGCTCGGCGCAGCGTCACTGCAGTTCAGCTTCCGCAGTCACACTATGTGAAGCATAAACACCAGATAGGACGCGCAGGCTGAAGGACGTTTCGGCGCCCGGTGCCAACTGCCCGGCCACGATCATAGTTCCCACGCCTGTCACCGCGCCATCGCTGTCCATCAACGCCGCAGAAACCCGAACAGCGTTCACCGTAGAACCGGTTTGGTTCTGGACAACGCCGGTCAGCTGCACGTAGCCGGCCACACTGCCGGCCACATCCGCATACTTGACCGTCAACGCCGTCGGGCTGCCCGTCCAGGCCTTCAAGGGACTTCCCTCGGGGTGCAGCCGGTATCCCGCATAGTCGCGAGCATATGCCTCCACTGAGAAGGCGCAGCTCTGCCCGGGAGCCAACGTGTAGCATCCACAGGTCGCATCGAACGGTCCGAAATGCCATTCGCTGCCGTCATAGAACGTCGCCTCGAGACCGATACCTTCATACGTCACGGCGCCATCATTGTGGATCCAACCGGTCACCTTGTAGGTCTCCCCACCATCCACCAGCCGTACGCTGTCAACCCGCACGGCAAAGGGCGGCGCAGGATCGACATCCTCTACGCGAGACAAAGCGATCACCGCAGCGGCGAC
>CAZEXX010000230.1:0-6407 GCA_964516885.1 uncultured Anaerolineales bacterium
GTTTTCCCCAGTCTGAATGTGGCCAAAGGCGTATGCTCCGCCCCGCTTGGCCTGAGTATGCTCTGGAAGAAGATCAGGGTTTCCACCGTCACGATCCCCAGTGTGCCGATTTGGGTTGCCGATAGTGTTTTTCCCACGTTGCGAGCGTCCTCTTGGCCGGCCCTTCGTCGCATCCGGCCTAGCGTGAGATGGGGCGAGAATCCCCGCGTCTCGCGTTTATAGCCAAGCTGTTCCATGCTCTCGTTCACAGCCTCGTGGAGCAGCGCCAGCCAGGATTCTGTGTCTGAGACTCCCACCCATACGACCCGGGGGCGGCTCGTGTTGGGGAACGCCCCAAGTTGGCCGGCGGTGAAAGAGAAGGGCGGCACGTTGCGAGCCACAATAGTGAGGGCTTCCTTGATTGGCTCGATCCGCTGGGGTAAGATGTCCCCAAGAAAGTGGATGGTCAGATGGATATTCTCCGCAGCAACCCAGCGCACGGCGTGCGCCGGGCAGGCCCGCATCAATCTGCGCTGAAGCTTGTCCAATTCCTGGGTGACGGCCTTGGAGAGGGGCACCGCAATGAAGGTGCGCAGCGTCTCCGGCATAGATCTAGAACTCACGGCTGCTCTGCCGGCTGTACCTCGAAGCCGGGCAGCGGCGCTGCGTAGAGACGGTTCTGGGCAATAAGATAGATCACTTGGGTCTCTTGGGCCACGGTGATAGATTCGATGCGCCGCAGCTCTCCCTTTGGCAGCTGGTACTGGCGCACAAACTCGCCGCGTTTGTCCAAGACGATAATGCGTTCCCTCTGGGTCTCCGCCAAATAGATGAGGCCATCGTCGACATTGGGACCGATGCCCATCACCAATGGCGTGAAATCTGAGTCGGGGAGGCCACTCATCTCGAAGGATGGATCGTAGGATCCTGCGAAGTAGCTCTGTAGTGACCCGTCACCCATCAGCAGATAGACTCGGCCGTCGATGGCGATATCCAGCGCCAGCTGTAGATCGGGCGCCGCCCCATCTGCAAAGTACCCACGAGCACTTTTGTAGACGCCATTGACCGGTTCGTACATCAGGATCTGGTTGAGTTGCCTGTGGATCAGGTAGAATTTCTCTCCGAAGGTCGCCATCAGCGTGATATTGCCGGGCTCCAGGTCTCCGTCGATGTGTTGCACCGAGATGCTGCCAGGTCCTAGGTCGGGCTCGTAGATGAAGACAGAGCCCCCGTCGCTGTAGATGAATATGGCGCCGTCGGGGTAGTTGGCGCAAGGCGTGATCCAGCCGAAGTCGACCAAATGGTTGACGACCTCGCCAAGATAGGTTTGGCCACGCCTTAGGATGGTGGTGGAGCTTTCCGCTGTCGATGTTCGGCCATCTTCGCTCAGCGGATAGGCCATCACGGCGTCTGTTGCTGTGTTGAGTACGTACGCCCAGCCACCCACTACCAATATACGCCGTGGTCGTGGCGCGGTGCCGAGCTCCAGGAGTGGCGTGACGCTGAGCATGGCAGCATGTTCCAGCGCGTCGACCGCCTGCTGAGCTTCAAGTTTGAGCGCGACCGCGTCGGGGTTCTGCGGGTCGAGGCGCACAATCTGCGAGGCCGCGTTGAGCAACGCGTACCAATCGTCGGACTCTTGGCTGCTGTAAGCCTGCTCTCGCATTGCCTCGGCTTCGGCCAATAGCTCTTCAGCTCGCAAAGGACCACCAAGCTGGAGAACCTTGGTCAGCGTGATCAGGAAGACGACAATGAGAAAGCCCAACGCCAGCCCTGCCATCACCGACTGTCGTTCTGGTGGGGGCGTGCGCATCTTGGATGCCTTCTGGCTGTCGACCTTGCCCGGCAGCAGCGTCCGCAGTGCATGGTGGAGCCGCGCCCTCTCTGCCGTGGTGAACCGATCGGTAATCTCTGCCTTTCGCGTTTCACGGCGCTGCCGCCAGCCCTCTCCGACCTCGGTGAACCAGTGGCGTAGTGGGTCCAGGGAGAAGTTCAGCTGCGGCCTCGGCGGCCGCAGCCGCTCAACTGTGGGCCCCGGCGCTCTGGTCGGTTGCTGTGACACAGTTGTCTCTGTGTCCAGTGCCGGTTGTGCCTGCCGGGTCGCGGGCTTCTGTGAGAGGGGCATCGAGTGCGCACTCGTCTCCGGCTGAGATATCCAGACGACCGGTGTCTCTGCCACATCTGCGGAGGTAGCCACATCTGTGGATGTGGGCACACCCGCGGGTGTGGTCGCCGATTGTAGGAGTGGGGGTGTCTCCGGTGTCTGGGGCGTCTCTTGTGTTGTCTCTCGGCTCTGCCGTCTGGCCGGAGGAATCGGTGTCAGCGATGCGGCTCTGGTTGTGGCTTGTCGACGTGTTGTCGGGGCTGGTCCCTGGCTGGGACGTGGTTGCGCCCACGGCGCAGGGCGCGACACCGGCGAAGCCTCTGCGCTGAACAGAATCGCACTGCCTGAGGTCTTGAGTGAGGCGAACGTCCGGCTCAGTTCATTGGCGATGGGGCCCAGATTCCCCAGGGCCAGCGTCTGCTGCCACGTCTCCCGTGCCATCGCTTCTGCAATCCGCGTGGTGGCGATACATGCAACGCTGCCGGGGACCATAACTGTATAGCCGATGTGAATAACCGGTGGGACGGTACCGCCCAATGGGATGAGCAGCCGGTCGCGCCTGGGGAAGATCTCAAAGCTCGGGTCACCCGGATGCACTTGTTGGAGGGCCGGTGGGTGACTGACGTAGGCATAGGCAGCCCCGACTTGACCCAGGAAGAGTTCGCTGTCTGAGAAGACCGCACACGTAATGCTGCCGGCGCATTTGTTACCCGACGGGGCTTTGTGGTTGAAGGAGATCAGGTGGCGATTGGCTGCTGCCAGGGCGCGACGCAGCCGAGCCACGATGCTGCCGGACGAGGTCCAGTAGGTCTTCACCACCAGGCTTCGGATCTCCCGGCTTCGATACGGCAGTTGCGGCGTGAGATCTACCAGTACCGCAATCTGGTTACCGGCGTTAGACAAGAGATTCGGCTGAGCGGCTGCCACCGTGGCTTCTGGTGAGGGAGGGCGACTGCGAGCCCCTTCCTTGAAACGTAGGATCTCCGTTTGGTATTTCATAAGGCTACCGATCTGATTCAAGTGTAGGATGCCGCTGCGTTTCTGTCAAGGTCACGTTGACGCGGGGTGCGTTTCAGGATGGGGCAAGTCACCAAGCCAGAAGACGCTGCTGGATCAACCGGCCGTATATCGCCCGGCCTGAAATGCACTCGTGACCTTCGGGTTGTACAGATTCCCATCTGGTTTCTGCCCCCGAAGTGCAAAGTACCCTTGACGCGTCTCAGCCACGGCGTAAGCGTTCCTCCAACGCCCCAAAGTCAGCGCGAGAGGTGAGGTCGAGGGAGATAGGAGTCACCGATACGTGATGCAGGTGGTGGAGACACCAGACGTCCGAGCCGATCTCCGCCCTTTCCGGGCTGTCCATCATGCGGTACCCCGGTCGAGGATCACCACTGGCTCGATCCGCGGGCGTGGGCACGAAGTATCTATGCCGCGACAGCCGGGTCAATTCCCACGGGGTGTCGGCGGTGGCCGTCCGTGGAAGGTTGATGGAGAGCACATCCGTATCGAACGGCATTTTCTCGCTCAGAAGGTGTTTGGCAAAGCGTTGGGTGAATGCCTTCGCGGCGCTGTAGTCCTCCTCATCATCGCCGGATAGGTGATTCTCAATCGCCATCTCAACCGAGACAGCCAGCGCCGGCACTTGAAAGGTAGCGGCTTCAAGCGCCGCGCCGACTGTGCCGGAGATTGTCACCTCGGTGCTGATATTCTCCCCGAAGTTGATGCCTGCAACAACCAGTGCAGGACGACGATCCGCCAGGTGCAGCATGGCGTGGATGACGCATAGCGCCGGAGTCGCGTCCAGTTGGTAGGCCTCAATCCGGCGTCCATTCTGAAGAACATAGCTGACCTCAGCATACTGACTGGTGACGGTTACCGGCATAGATCGGCCCGCGCCTGACCATTGGCGATCCGGCGCCGCGATCAGTAGTTCCCCCAGGGGGGTGAGCGCCTCTACCGCGGCACGTAGACCGGCGGACCAGATGCCGTCGTCGTTTGTGACAACAATAAGCGGGGTGTCCAATGCTTGCCTCCACGGCTACCATCTATCGAGCCTACCACCCAACGGGTGGTAGGCTCAATGAAAGATAGCATACAATGCTGAGAGGGCAAGCATTCCGGAACGCACGTTGACAGTTTCGGCCCAGTCGGAGCCTGATCAGGTGGGTATATGCCGGTCAAAACGGCAGCCAGACTTGCTGGTCGCACAGACATCGATCCAGGTTTTCAAAGAACTGAGGCGCACGCGCCGTCGGTCATCCCTGTGTTCTCGCAGCAGGAACACAGGGATGACGTCTCTTGCCAGACCTATCGAGAGTAGAATTCGACGACCAGTTGCTCGTCTATGCTCTCGGGGATCTCATTGCGCTGTGGCTCGCGCAGCACCCGGTCTGTGGGGCCGGCGCGTGGGGCTGGGAGTTTCTACCTCAAGGTCCCGCTGGTTGGCTGCTGTATGTTAGGACTCTGCCTATTCGCGAGCCAACTTCGGTTGAGTGCTGCGAGTGATATTCTCGTAGAGCGCCGCCACGAACATCAATGACGACAGACGGTTCATATAGGCCAGGTTGACCTCCCACAGGCGGGGCTCACCCTGGGCGAGGGCGACCAGCCGCCGTTCGGCGCGTCTTACGATGGTCCGGGCGACGTGAAAGGCAGCGCCGGCCGGGGACTCACCCGGCAGTACGAACTCCTTCACGGGAGGCAGGTGCTTCTCGAGGTCCGCGATCAGGTTCTGCAGCCACGTGAGATCCTCGTCCGTAACGCCCGCATACTGATCGCGAGCTTCCGGTACTGCGGATATGTGCGACATGATCCCGAACATGTGACGCTGCACGGTGGGCAGCGCTGCGCGGAGACGCTCGGACCGTGAAAGTGCGCGCGCCATCCCAATGGCTGAGGTAGCTTCATCAAGGGTCCCGATGGCTTCGATCAGAGCGCTGCTCTTGGCGATGCGCTCTGTGCCTGCCAGCCGGCCTGTATCGCCGTGATCACCTGTGGCTGTGTAGAAGGCGGATTTGCTCATAGACTTGGTCTTAATTGACCCTTTCTTGATGTCCGTGTGGTCAGATTCCCTCGGCGCCGATCAGCTGCACGTAGTTGGCGCGCTCGAATGCGGAGGGGTTCGGCGTGTTCTTGTGGCTCAACAGTCCCTTGATCTGGTCCAAAGAGTCGTAGTTATGCCGCACCATCCAGCTGTCGACCCCCTTGGTCAGGGCCTTGATGTAGTCAATCCCGTTCTCCAGCAAGACCGAGCATACATTGGCGATATCGGCGCCGGCCATAATGGCCTTGACGACGTCCTCCGGTGTGTGAATGCCTGATGTCAGCGCCAGTGAAATGGGGATCTTGCCATAGAGGATGCCGATCCAGCGCAGCGGCAGCCGCATCTCCTCGGATGTGCTCAACACGAGGTTCCTCCGTGTGGACAACTTTTCGATGTCCAGATCGGGTTGGTAGAAGCGGTTGAACAGCACCAGGCTATCTGCGCCGCCACGGCTGAGTAGGGTGGCAAGGTGTGGCAGCGAACTGAAGTAGGGGTTCAGCTTCATAGCCACAGGGATAGAGACCTGTGCTTTGACGTCGTGCAGTACGTTGAAGTAGAGCGCTTCCACCTGAGACCCTGTCAGGCGATGGGAAGTGGGTATGTAGTAGATGTTGAGTTCCACAGCGTCTGCGCCTGCCTCCTCAAACGCCTTGGCATAGCTGGTCCATCCGCCCTCGCTGTAGCCGTTCAGGCTGGCGATGACGGGGATGTCGACGGCCGCTTTGGTTTTGCGAATCAGCTCGAGATACTCGATCTCATCGCGGCGGAAAATGTCCGGTTCGGGGAAGAAATCGGTCATCTCTGCGTAGCGATCCTTCTGATCTTCCAGGATGTCATCGAGTAGCATCGCTTCGCGGTCAATCTGTTCCTCAAAAAGCGAATAGAGCGTGACGGCGCCGGCACCGGCGTCCTCCATCTTCTTGATGTTGTCCAGATCACGAGAGAGCGGCGATGCTGACGGCACTACCGGGTTTTTCAGCGCAAGACCCATATAGGTTGTCGAAAGACTAGTCATCATACCCTCCTTGAAGAATCTGCAGACCGCTCCTTTTTCATTATATGATAGGACATATCTACAAAAATGGCAAGACGAGCGTGTGGGCGGAGCGTGTTTCAAAATGGAGGCGGATACCCAAGAAAGGCTCGTGACCAGACGGTGGTCGGGCCCTCTACTATTCCGAAAATAGCCGCCCACGGTCTCTCCATCTGCGGACCGCGGGCGGCTTGCCCGCTCTGCTCTTCGCGCTGTATTTTCGTCCTGCGTGGTGGGCGACAGACCAT
>CAZEXX010000231.1:0-4989 GCA_964516885.1 uncultured Anaerolineales bacterium
TCCTCGCCGTCGGCGGCGTGCCGGCGTCGGTCACCATCGACGTGACGATCCCGCCACCCGAATAGGTTGAGCGGCCGGCGCGGCTGCGCGGGGCGCAGTCGCGCCAAGAGAGCTCAATCGCCATCCGCCTTCGTGTAGACTCAGGGCTCAAAGCTTTTCCGCAAGCTTTGAGCCCTTCCGCGTTGACCTAGAGATAGAAAATGGTTATAATGACGAGTAGATCCCATGGTCTGGCGCCCACCATGCAGCATGAGAATGTGTGAGCGCGCAGTGGGCCTAAGGGCTTTCCCCAGGCCTTAGGGCCTTCTCCGAATCGCATCGAGTCTTGTGCGTCGTAGAGATGATTGTCTTCGGAATAATAGTAGCGAGTAAGAATCATGAAACCACGACACAATGGAGCCCTGGCCTCAGCCCTGCTGTTGGCAGTTGCACTGAGCCTGGCAATAAGTGCAGAGCCGGCGGCAGCCGCTGCGGTCCGGCGACCTGTTTCCGTTCGGCAGACCCCGGCATCGGCAGCATTGATCGCTGCCGACCCGCTCACCAACACGCTATTCCTGCCCCTCATCCGCAACGGCAACTCACCGGAAACCGAGGTCGTCGTGCTCACCAACCAGGAACGAGCCAAAGCCGGTTGCCCTGCGCTCACCGTCAATCCACAGCTGACAGGGGCAGCCGAGGGCCACAGCGCCGATATGGCGATCAACGACTACTTCAGCCACTACAGCCTCGACGGGTGGTCGCCCTGGGATCGCATCAAGGAGACCGGATACACCTACTCGCTGGCCGCCGAGAACATCGCCGCCGGCTACAGCACGCCCGCCGCCGTCGTCCAGGGCTGGATGAACAGCGATGGCCATCGCGCCAACATCCTCAACTGCAGCCTCACCGAGATCGGCGTCGGCTACCTCTATCTGGCCAACGACACCGGCTCCGTCAACTGCCACCACTACTGGACGCAGGTCTTCGCCACGCCACGCGACTAGCACCGCTTCCCTCGTCACCAACGCAGAGGGCCTTCCCTGCTTGCGAATGTGGCACACATACCCAACATCGCACACCGATTCCGTGGTATCCGTACAATCCGTCGAATCCGTGATCCGCTTTGCCGCCCTGCGTGTCCGTACTATAGTGCCGCCATCACACGTCAATCGAGGACACAATGCCAAACCCAGCAGCTGCGTACCACTCAATCGAGGTGACCGGCACCCACAACCGCGTGCTGGACATTGATCTCACCACCCGCACCGTGACTGAGATACCCGTCACGGCGGAGGATCGCCGGCGCTATCTCGGCGGCAAAGGGCTGGGGATCAGATATCTCTACGAGCGGCTGCAGCCCGGCGTCGACCCGCTGGGTCCGGACAATGTGCTGATTCTGATGATGGGCGTGCTGATGGGCACGCAAGCTCCCTGCTCCAGCCGCTTCGCCGCTCTCGCCAAGTCGCCGCTCACCGGCCTGGTGGCGTCATCGTCCTGCGGCGGCCCCTTCGGGATGGCGCTAAAGACTGCCGGCTACGACGGTCTCATCCTGACCGGCGATGCCGGTAGCCCGGTCGTCGTCGAGATCGGCGCCTACGGCGTGCGGTTCCGTGAGGCCGGCGATCTATGGGGCCGTGAGACGCACACCGCGCAGGCGGCGCTTGACCTGGAACGTGACGATGGGGCCCTGGTGATTGGGCCCGCCGGCGAGCACCTGGTATGGTTCGCCAATGTAAGATCGGGATCGCGCTTCCTCGGGCGCGCCGGGCTGGGCGCGGTGATGGGCAGCAAGCACCTCAAGGCCATCGTCGCCCGCGGCGGCACCCACAGGCTCGTGCCGCACGATCCCGCCGGCTTCGAGGCCGCTCGCAAGCAGGCCCTCGCCTACATCCACGCCAACGACCTGACAGGCAACGTCTACCCTACGCAAGGCACCGTTGCCAATCTGGCTTTCTGCAACACCGGGGGACTCCTCCCGGTGCGCAATTTCCGCGACAGCAGTGACCCGCGCGCCGCAGCCCTCACCGGTGACGTCTGGCGCGGGCGCTGCAAAACCAGTCCCCACGCCTGCCGCGCGTGTCCCATCGTGTGCGGTCACACCGGCACCTATCCTGACGGAAAGATACACCAGATTCCCGAGTACGAGTCGATCAGCCTGCTGGGACCTAATCTCGAGATCTTCGACACTGAGCGCATCACCGAATGGAATGACCGCTGTAATGGCCTGGGTATGGATACCATTTCCACCGGAGCCACGCTGGCTTACGTTATGGAAGCCTGCGAACACGGACTGCTGGACCGCGTCGTGGGTAAACCCTCGGGCGTGCCCCGGCTTCACTTCGGCTCCCCCGAGGGGATCACCGAGGCCCTGGACGCCACCGCCCACCGCCGGGGTTTCGGGGACGCGATGGCCGACGGCACGCGCCGGCTGGCGCAGACTTACGGCGGCGCCGAGTTCGCCATGCAGGTCAAAGGCCTGGACCTGCCCGGCTACGATCCGCGCGGCGCCTGGGGTCAAGGCCTGGCCTACGCCGTCACCAACCGCGGCGGCTGCCACCTCTCTGCCAGCATATTCGCGCAAGAGGCCATCTTCGGCTACCTCAACCCCTACACCACCCGCGCCAAAGCCGAATTCGTCAACTACCTCACGGACCTCAGTGCCGCCGTCGACTCGCTGCAGACCTGCGTCTTCACCACCTTTGCCTACCTGCTGGAGCCTCCCCAGATCAAACTACCGCCCACGTGGCTGCTTCGATTCGCTATGCAATACCTGCCCAACGTAGCGGTCGCTATGCTGGACATTCAGGCATTCACGCGGCTCTACCAGACCGTCACCGGCATCGCGATGTGGCAGCAGGCCTTCGTGCAGGCCGGCCGGCGCATCAACACGCTCGAACGGCTGATGGCCACCCGCGAAGGCATCACCCGCGCCGACGACACCCTCCCGGACCGGCTCCTTCACGAGGGCCGAACCTGCGACCCCGACCACCGCACCGTGCCGCTTGATCCGATGCTGGACCGTTACTACCGCATCGCCGGCTGGTCCGAAGACGGCATCCCCACGGAGAAGACGCTTAAGCGATTGGGGCTGCCGCCTGCCACGTAGCCCTCACCCCGGCCCCGCAGACGCGGCCCGCCCCTCTCCCGTCAGAACGGGAGAGGGGACGGAAACAGATCATACAGCAAGACTCTCCCACCCTTCTCCTGGCTGCCGGGAGACGAAGTCCCCGTTTCAGGGGAGGGGCACGAACTTCTGAGTTCGCAGGGTGAGAGCTCCCCTCCCCATCCGTGGAATCCGCGTAATCCATGTAGTCCCAAACTACGCCAAATCCGTGATTCAGCCCCCCCCCCCCACTGGCGCACCTCCGCTCCCCACGTATACTTCCCTCTATGACAAACGATACCAACACCCACAATGGAAAAACACCTTCGCGGTCCACAGTCGTCCTCTACCTCATCCTCGCCGCGGTGCTCTGGTCCACCAGCGGCGTTTTGGTCAAGATACTCGACTGGCACCCACTCTCCATCTGGGCCGGTCGCAGCACACTGGCCTTCGGCGTCTTTTTCATCTACCTGCGCCGCTTTCCCTGGAAGCGACCCTCCTGGGCCAAGATCATCGGCATCATCTGCTTCCTCAGCACCCAACTACTCTTCATCACCAGCAACAGGATGACCACCGCCGCCAACACCATCTTCCTCCAGTACACGGCCCCGATCTACATCGTGCTGCTGGCCTACTGGTTCCTGCGCGAGCGCCCCGAGCGCGCTGACTGGATCACGATGGGCGTCATCTTCGTCGGGCTCTTCTTCTTCTTCGGCGACGAGCTCAGCTTTGACGGCACGATCGGCAACCTCTTGGCGCTGCTCAGCGGCGTGACCCTGGCCGGTATGACCGTCGCCATGCGCGCGCAGAAGGACGGCTCCCCGGCCGAGACGATCATGCTGAGCCACCTCATCGCCGGCATCATCGGGATGCCCTCGCTGGTCCGGGAGACCTTCACGCCGCAGAGCCTCGGCATCATCGCCTTTCTGGGTATCTTCCAGATCGGCTTGGCCTTTGTCCTCTACTCCATCGCCATCAAACACGTGCCGGCGATGGAGTCCACCCTCATCCTGACGCTGGAGCCGATCCTCAACCCGATTTGGGTCTTCCTTATCCTGGGCGAGTCGCCCGGCCAGCACGCCCTCATCGGCGGCATCATCGTCGTCGGCGCCGTCACCGCGCGGGCGTTGGCAGGCGCCGGGATCGGCAGAAAACATAACGCTGCAACGTTGGAACAGCCTGCACTGAGCGAGGCTCGGGGTTCCAACGTCTGAATGCTCAAGGAGGTCACGATGAACCTTAACCTGATCGTCATCTGTCTGGATACCTTCCGCGCCGACCTGATCGGCCCTGATCGCAAGATGAGCTACGTCGCCACGCCCAACCTGGACGCGCTGGCACGCGAGTCCGTCAGCTTCGAGCGGGCCTTCGGCGAGGGGCAGCCCACCCTGCAGATGCGGCGGGCCTTCTTCACCGGCCGGCGCTCCTTCCCCTGGATCTACAACTACGACCGCCGCGGGCACTGGCACCACGCCCCCGGCTGGCACAAGATCCCGCCCCACCAGGACACGCTGGCCGAGATCTTGCTCAACCGCGGCGTCTACACCGGCCTGATCGCCGACACTTACCATATGTTCAAGCCGACGATGAACTACACCCGCGGCTTCGCGTCGTACGACTTCATCCGCGGGCAGGAGAGCGACAACTGGCGCGGCGGCACGCTGGCCTCCATCGCCGCTGAGATGCGCCGGCACACCCGCGAGCCGCTGGACGGACCCAACGTCGCGCACCTGGCCCAATATCTCTTCAATCAGCGGGATCGCCACAGCGAGGAGGACTACCAATGCGCGCGCGTCTTCCGCTCGGCGATGCGCTGGCTGGATGACAACGCCGCCACAGCGGGCGCCACGGCGAGCGCCGCCGCGCCCTTCTTCCTGTGGATCGACTCCTTTGACCCGCACGAGCCC
>CAZEXX010000231.1:5089-6405 GCA_964516885.1 uncultured Anaerolineales bacterium
GAGCGCCGCCGCGCCCTTCTTCCTGTGGATCGACTCCTTTGACCCGCACGAGCCCTGGGACCCGCCCAAGGCCTACGCTGATCGCTACTTCGCGTGGGAGGGCGAGCCGGGCATAGAGTACATCTACCCCAACAACCGGGACGCCACGCCCGCGGAAAAAGCCCGCACCCGCGCCCTCTACTGTGGCGAGGTCACCTTTGTTGACAAGTGGGTCGGCGCCTTCCTGAACAAGGTCGATGAACTCAAGCTGTGGGACGACACCATCGTGGTGATGACCAGCGACCACGGCACCCAGT
Organism: uncultured Anaerolineales bacterium; assembly: GCA_964516885.1. Taxonomy (GTDB): domain Bacteria; phylum Chloroflexota; class Anaerolineae; order B4-G1; family SLSP01; genus PWVB01. The sequence continues at coordinate 5,386 of CAZEXX010000231.1, forward strand.
TGCTGGACCACGGGATGTTCGGCAAGGGCGCGTCGGAGATGCACCCGTTCAACACCCAGCTTCCGCTCTACATCCGCCACCCGGACGGGCCGCGCGGCACCGAGATCAACGCCTTCGTCCAGAGCCACGACCTGATGCCCACGCTGCTGCGGCTGCTGGACGTCCCCTACGCCAACGTCGACGGCGAGGACGCCTGGACCCTGGTCACCGGTGAGCGCGAGAGCCTTCGCGATCACATTGTCACCGGCTGGGCCGGCTTCACCGTCGGCAACGCCGGGGGCCGCGCCGCCGTGCGCGACGACGACTGGAACTACATCACCAGCGTCCACGAGGAGGACCCGGCGCCCGAACTCTACGACCTCCACGCCGATCCCGGCGAGACCCACAACGTCCACGACGACCATCCCGACGTCATCGTCCGCCAGCGCCGCCGCCTCGAAGCCGTCGTCGGCCAGCCCCTCCCCGCCCACCTCAACGAAGTCTGTGACCCCTCGCCGGCACCGTTCAGGGTGTATTTGGAGAGTAAACAGGAGTAGGGAGTGGAGAAGTAAGGAGTAAGGTAAACCGGGGCGTTGAGACGTGCAAATGTCTCAGCACCCCGGCAGAAAGCCCTCACCCCGCGCCCTCAGAAGCGCGCCGCCCTCACCCTCCCCAGGCGCGCGGACGCGCCTGGGGAGGGTGAGGGCTCAGGCTAGGGCTCTCCCCTACGGCACCACCACCTCCAGATTATCGAACGCCACATCGCTATACGTCCCATCCATCGAGCTCACCCTGAGGCCGATATCGCCGTCGGTCACCACGTCGTCAACGAACTCCCCGATCAGCTGCCCATTGAGACGGAAAGTGATCGTGCTGCCGTTGCATGTCAGCTGCATCGTGTTGACGACGTCGGTACCCTGCTTCACAACACTTGACTCCTGAACGTCCAGATAGTACGTCAATTCACCGGCGTAGTTGGCCAGCATCTTCACATACCCGTCGGCGCTGTAACCCACCACGTAGTAATCATCCGCGCCCTGC
>CAZEXX010000232.1:0-6401 GCA_964516885.1 uncultured Anaerolineales bacterium
CGTACCGGAACGAATGCAGCGCCACGCCGCCGGCCACCAGCACCTCCGACTGCCGCCGGAACGACGCTGCGAGCTCCCCGCGCGTCAGATGCATCAGCACCCACTCCAGGGCCGGCAAGCTGCGGATGGCCATCAGCACGGGATCGTCCTGGGCCAGGCAGCTGATCGCCAGACCGGCGGGGGACTTCGAAGGGCCTGTGACGATACCTGCGTCCAGTTGACTACAGAACCGGCCAAAGACCTTGGTCTTCCCGAGACGTCGTAACCAGAGATTCCAAGCTTGTGATCGGACGTGGGAAGGGCAGCATCATCCCACCGCTTGCAGGTCCCTGTGCCGGATGGTTGTGCATAAGTAACCAGCCACCTGCAGAGTCGTGGATCCGCCAGATTGATGGCTCAACGGCAAGAACGGCCCAATGAAAGGAGAGTGGTGAATCCTCCGGGTACTATTGACCACCAGAGCCCCGGTGACAAAGGCGAAACTCAGCAACCGGGTATGTTGTCAAACTGGACAGCGTGGTGTATGCTGCCAGGGGTTGCTGATGCAAGGGGAGGAATCCATGATGGCATCCGGCGAATCTGAAACCACAGTAGACCTCGATTCGGCGTCGGGCCGCCCCACCACACTGGCAGAAGCCCGCACGGTGGAACGGGATCAGAGGCTGTTGACCATTTCCGAGATAGCCAAGATCTCGGTCACCGAACATGCAACAGAGACCATGCTGCACAAGCTCTTGGCCTGTCTCGTAGAGACGTTTGAGGCGGCCGACGCTGGAGTTCTGCTCCTCTACGATCCTTCGGATGGACGGCTGGCCGTGCAGGCAGCACACGGCTACGACCTCGCGAAGTTGAAACAGATCCGAATAGCTCCTGGCGAAGCGACGTGTGGCCGGGCATTTCAGACGGGTCAACCCGAACTCTACTCGAACCCGAAGACCATCGCTGCGGCCGCTGCAAACATGACGGCGGCCAACCGCGAGATAATCGCAGCCGCGACGGTCGGTCTGCCGGAACCGCAGAGTGCCATCTGCATGCCGCTGATCAGCGGTGACACAAAGATGGGCGTCTTGATGCTGGAGAACCTGCGTAACGCCAACAGCTTTGTGGTTGCGGATCTGCCCTTCTTGCAGACTGTGGCAGACCTCATTGCCCTATCCATCGAAGGTGCCCACCTGAGAGAGAGCTCTCAATCTGCGCAGGCTCTCAGCGAGGCAAACCGCCTTAAGGCAGAGCTGATCTCGACCCTGGCCCACGAAATGCGCACCCCGCTGACCTCGATAAAAGGCTACTCTACAGCCCTGCTCATGGACGAAGTCACTTTCAAGCCCGAGACCCAGCTAGAATTCCTGCAGTTCATAGATGAGGAATGTGACGTCCTGCAGACTCTCATCCATGACCTGTTGGAGTCGTCTATCATTGATGCTGGCTTGTTGAGGCTCGAACCCCAGCCTGTTAGACTGCCGCCTCTGATGAGGAACGTGGTGGATGACATGGCGCGCCGTACTCAGATACACCGCTTCTTGGTTGACTTCCCGGAGCATTTCCCCATCCTGGATGCCGATCCTGACCGCATCGTGCAGGTGTTGCGCAATCTGCTGGACAATGCTGTGAAATACTCGCCAGAGGGGGGCTTGATAGTTGTGCGGGGCGAGGTGCACGAGGATGAGGTCGTCATCAGCGTGGCGGACCAGGGAGTGGGTCTCACTCCGGAGTACCTGAACCGGCTGTTCGAGAAGTTCTTTCGGGCCAAGTCGTCCCTCGGTCGCCACGTCGCCGGCTCAGGACTGGGCTTGCCCATCTCCCGTACGATTGTAGAGAGCCACGGGGGGCGCATCTGGGCAGAGAGCCAGGTAGGCGAGGGTACCACGCTTCACTTCACGCTTCCTCTGGAGGGATTGAGTCAAGAGCTAGCAGAGCGGGAGGAGAAGTAGCATGAGTGAAGAGATCCTGATCGTGGACGACGAGCCACGAGTGGTGCGGCTGGTCAGTGAAGTGCTAACAGCTATGGGCTATCAGGTGATCGCCGCTGCTCGCGGCAAATCCGCCATCGAAATGGTGGCCATGGAGCAGCCCGATCTGGTCTTGCTCGACATCCTCATGCCTCTGGGGCCGGATGGCTACGAGGTATGTCGCCGCATCCGCGAGTTCTCCGACGTGCCGGTGATCATGCTCACTGCCAAGGCCCAAGAGGCTGACATATTACATGGCTTTGATGTGGGAGCCGACGACTACCTGACCAAACCTTTCAGTGCCAAGGAGCTGGTGGCCCGGGTCAAAGCGGTCTTGCGGCGCGTCCAGCGGCCTGAAGAGATAGTCACCACCACCTTGACGTGTGGTGACCTGGAGATCAATTTCGCCCGGCACACTGTCAGGGTGCGCGGTGAGCCAGTATCGCTCACCCGCACCGAGTACGCGCTGCTGCGCCAGTTGGCCCTCAATGTCAACCGGGTCATGCTGCACCGAGACCTGCTGGCAGAGATATGGGGACCGGAGTATCTGAATGACATTGACTATCTGCGCGCCTACATCCACTACTTGCGGCGCAAGCTGGAAGCGCATCCCTCGAATCCCCAGCATATCCTGACGTCCCCGGGGATCGGCTACATGCTGGCCTGCTCTGAAGGGGAGGATGCTGTTACGGGTTCATAGCCACCACCCAGGACGGAAGCCACGACGGCGGCCTCGCTAAGGCGAGAGCCGCCGTTTTTTCATGGATTTTTCATAAGGCAGGATAGGTTTTCTATGAGGCTTTCATGAGCTCTGTGTGATCATGGGCATGCAATCGGCCAGAGCCAGAGCCCAATACACAGATCAGTAAGGGGATCCAAGGCGCCACGGCGAGCAATCCGAAGCAATTCCGCGCTCGGAGAAGAAGACTCGCCCAGGAGGATGGTAGTGTGATGGATTTCGAACCGAGTGAACTGGCAGAGACGATAGAGCAGAACATGGCAGATGCCTCTCTGGTCTCCATACTGGAAGAGATCCAGGGCCGCTATCGTTACCTGCCCCGGGAGGCGATGATCCTGGTCAGCGAGAGGTTGGGAGTGCCCTTGAGCCAGGTCTACAGCGTGGCTACCTTCTATCACGCCTTTAGCCTGGTGCCGCGCGGCAGGCACACGATCAGCGTCTGCACCGGCACCGCCTGTCACGTCCGCGGGGCGGTACAGGTATTGGGCCGCCTGGAAACCGTACTGGCCATCAAGCCCGGGGAGACGACCCGTGATCGGCAATTCACTCTGGAAACGGTCAACTGCCTGGGCTGCTGCGCTCTGGGGCCCGTTGTGGTCATAGACGGTGAATACGAAGGGCAGATGACGATCAAAAAGGTGGACAGGCTACTGAAGCGTTGGATGCGTCCGGCGGCAGGAGAAAGCGATGATTGAACTGCGCAGCCAACAGGCCCTGATTGACTACCGCCAGAGAATACAAACCGCCACTGATCCTCAGCAACGTCGCATTCGAGTCTGTGATGGCACCGGTTGCCGCGCCCTGGGGAGCCGCAAGGTGCTGGCCCGCTTGCAGGAGACCTTACGGGAGGCGGGGCTGGCCGGCGAGGTGGAAGTAGTGCCTACGGGCTGCCCTGGGTTCTGTGAGCTGGGGCCGCTCCTCACCATTGACCCCGAGCAGATCGCTTACCACAGGGTCGGTGTGGACGACATACCGGCCATCGTGGCGAAGACGATTGCTCAGGGAGAGATCATTGACGGCTTGGTCTTCGTGGACCCGGTAACAGGGCAGACCATCATCCGCGAAGATGATCTGCCTTTCTACGCCAAACAGATGCGACGGGTGCTGGAACTAAGCGGTCAGATCGATCCCACAAGCATCGAGGGATACATCGCTCATGGTGGCTATGCTGCTCTTGGCACAGCGCTGTACGAGATGACGCCGGAGCAGGTCATCGAGGAAGTCAGGCAGTCCGGGCTGCGCGGTCGGGGCGGGGCCGGTTTTCCCACCGGCACGAAGTGGCATCTCTGCCGCCAGTCGCCGGGCGACGTCAAATATGTCATCTGCAACGCCGACGAGGGAGATCCCGGTGCCTTCATGGATCGAAGCATCCTGGAGGGCAACCCCCACAGCGTCGTTGAAGGTATGATCATCGGCGCGCACGCCATGGGGGCTACTCAAGGCTACGTCTACGTCCGAAATGAGTACCCGCTTGCTGTCCAGAATCTGAATATCGCTCTGCAGCAGGCGCGGGAACGAGGCTTGCTTGGAGAGGACATCCACGGATCCGGCTTTGACTTTGATATCGAGATCCGGGTCGGCAGCGGAGCTTTTGTCTGTGGCGAAGAGACGGCGCTGATGGCCTCGATCGAGGGCAGGATCGGCGAGCCCCGGCCGCGTCCCCCATACCCAGCCCAGAGCGGCCTGTGGGGCAAGCCGACCAACATCAACAATGTCAAGACCTGGGCCAACATTCCTCTCATCATTGGGAATGGCGCCGACTGGTTTGCCAGCGTTGGCACCGAGAAGAGCAAGGGTACGATGATCTTCTCCCTGGTAGGCAAGATCCGCAATACGGGCCTGGTTGAGGTGCCGATGGGCATCAGCCTGCGTGAGTTGATCTACGATGTCGGCGGCGGCATCCCCAATGGCAAAGAGTTCAAGGCCGCCCAGATCGGCGGCCCGTCCGGTGGGTGCATTCCCAAAGAGCACCTGGACGTGCCCGTTGACTACGAATCGCTGAAGGCGCTGGGGGCCATCATGGGTTCCGGTGGTCTGGTAGTGACCGACGAGGACACCTGCATGGTGGACCTGGCCCGCTACTTCCTCAAGTTCACCCAGGAGGAATCCTGTGGCAAATGCGTTCCCTGCCGGCTGGGCACACGTGCCATGCTGGAGACACTGGAGCGCATTTGCGCCGGGGATGGTCGTCCGGGCGACATTGAATACTTGATCGAGGTAGGCCAGGAGGTGAAGCATTCGTCGTTGTGTGCCCTGGGTGGGACGGCGCCCAACCCCGTGCTGACTACCATCCGCTATTTCCGCGACGAATATGAAGCCCACATCCATGAGAAAAGGTGCCCGGCTCACGTTTGCAGGGGACTCATCACCTATGAGGTCGTCGCCGCGCTATGCACGGGTTGTATGGTGTGTGCGCGCAACTGCCCGGTCGGTGCCATCTCTGGTGAAAAGGGCCAGCCCCACGTCATTGACACGGAGACCTGCACTCGTTGTGGGGTCTGCCAGTCACTCTGTAACTTTGACGCTATCGTGGTGCATTAGGAGTTGGGAATGATCTGCCTAACCATAGACGGTCGTGAAATAGAAACTGAGCCTGGCCGAACGATACTCGAAGTGGCTCGGGAGCACCGCATCCCCATTCCCACCCTCTGTTATCACGAGGCGTTGGAGCCGTTTGCTGCCTGCCGAATGTGTCTCGTCGAGCTGGAGAACCGCAGTGGAGGCCAGCTGGCGCCGGCGTGTACTTACCCATGCGAAGAAGGACTGGTCGTGCAGACCAACTCGGAGAAGGTGCGCCGCTCACGGCGCATGACCATTGAGTTGCTGATGGCCTCGGCGGCCCACGTGCCCCTCATCCGCGCTATGGCGGAAGAGTTGGGCGTGTCTGCGCCCCGCTTTACGATGGAGCCGGACGACTGCATCCTCTGCGGCCTGTGCGTGCGGGCTTGCCAGGAGATCGTCGGCGTGGGGGCCATTAGCGTCATCAACCGGGGCATCGAGAAAAAGGTCAGCCCGCCTTTCCACATCGCCTCCAATGCGTGCATCGGATGCGGCACTTGCGTCCTCGTCTGCCCCACCGGGGCCATCACCTTGTCCGACATCACCGGCGGCGCGCAGACGGTTCATCCCTGGGAATCAGAGTTCGAGTCAGTGGATTGCCGGGTCTGCGGACATCACTACCTGGCCCCCAAATTCGCCGATCACGCAGCCTTGGTGGCTGAACCAACCCTGAGCCATGCCCTGAGCGGAGCCGCAGGGACAGTCGAAGGGGAGGTCGCCCTATGAGTGTCGTCAAGCTGGGTGTCTTTATCTGCGACTGCGGCGACCAGATTCTCTCCATCCTGGACATGGATATCCTGGAGAGGGGAGTCCGTAACTTGCCTGGAGTAGCCGTCGCTCGAAGGCTGTGCTACTCCTGCTCACCCGATGGGCTGGCGGCCATCCGGTCGGCCATCGCCGAGGAAGGACTCAACCGGGTCCTCGTCGCCGGCTGCACCCCCCGCACGCTGGGGCCGCGCTTCCGGGTCGCTTGCGAGGAAGCCGGCCTGGACCGTAACCTATTCGAGTTGGTAGACATCCGGGAAGGCTGTGCCTGGGTTCATCAGGACGAGCCCGAGGCGGCCACGGTCAAGGCGCTGGATCTGATCCGGATGGGAGTTGCACGAGTCGCGCTGAGCCAGGCGTGCCATCCGATCAGCGCCGACGTCACGCCC
>CAZEXX010000233.1:0-6380 GCA_964516885.1 uncultured Anaerolineales bacterium
GCCTGGGCTGCCACACTACGGCAGCATGAAAGCCTTTGGGCCCGGGAGCGGAAGCGATTTTCGGAATAGTAACACCTCCGGTTCCCTCTCCTATCCGCCTCCGCGGCGGCGCCGTCCGCGGAGTATGGGAGATGAAATCCCCGGTCTAGGGGGCGAAGTCCCCGTTTCAGGGGAGGGTGACGCGCTTCCCCGCGCGCAGGGTGAGGGCTCAGCTGGGCTATCATCGAAATAGACAAGATCATCTACATGATGTAGGCTTTGGACATCCAAACACAAACAGCAACATCTAGTCGGAGGTGACTCACAATGGACAAGCCACTCAAGATCGGCATGGTTGGACTGGACACGTCCCACTGCCCCGCCTTCACCGGCCTACTCAACGACAAGACCCACGCCTACCACATCCCGGGCGCCCACGTCATCGGCGCCTATCCGGGCGGCTCAGAGCTCTTTTCGCTGAGCCGAGATCGCGTGGCTGGCTTCACCGCGCAGCTACAGGATGACTTCGGCGTCAAGATGTACACGTCGATTCCCGATCTGGTGAAAGACGTCGATGCCCTCCTTCTGGAAAGCGTGGACGGTCGCCAACACCTGGCGCAGTTCGTCCAGATGGCAGCGGGCAAGCCGGTCTACATCGACAAGCCGTTCGCCACGACCACGGATGACGCACGCAAGATCATCGAGCTGGCTCAGGAGACCCAAACCCCGATCATGTCCTGCTCTTCCTTGCGCTATGCATCCGGCATCGCCGATCTGGTCAGCGCCGGCGAGAAGGTCCTGTCGTGTGAAGCGTTCGGTCCTGCCGCGGTTCTCGAGGACTACCCAGGGTTGTTCTGGTACGGCATCCACAGCGCCGAGATGCTCATTGCGCAGATGGGATCCGGCTGCCGGCAGGTCCGGTGTATCGAGCGCCCGGACACCGACGTGGTCATCGGCACGTGGGATGATGGGCGCACCGGCGTGATGCGTGGCACCCGTTTCGAGAAAGGCGCCTTCGGCTGCGTGGTTCACACGAACGCCGGTGCTAAGTGCGCGCTGGCCGGCAGCGAGCCGCCCACCTACGCACTGCTGCTACAGCAGATGATGACCTTCTTCAAGACAGGCAACGCCCCCCTCGACCTGGGAGAGACCTGGGAAATCATCGCGTTCCTGGAGGCCGCCGACAAGAGCAAAGCGCAGGGCGGAGCCCCCGTTGCCGCCATCGCACTGTAGGGCATCACACCAAGGCAGCCTGAGAGGACCTTGCCGGTGAGCACCAGCCGAGCCGAGACGCCCTTCCGTTGGTATGTGACGTGCGGAATGCCGGCCTATGCAACGCTGGCCGGCGTGCGCTTTGACCGCATCTTCCGCGAGACGGAGGCAATCATCGAGGCCTTCACCGTTGGCCAACCCAGAGCCCGCGAGATGTTCGGTCCTGACCTTGCCTATGGAGGCCCCGGCTGGGCGGGCATCAGCTATGGGCACGTCAATTGCCTGGGCGCCCCGCTGAGCTTCCCAGAAGAGAGCGAAGTTGCCCATAAACCTATCTATGGCTCGCTCAGCGAGGGCATCCGGGAGCTGCAAAAACACGTAGATTGGGCGAATTCCGGGATGATGCCATCCTACATCGATCTCTGGGAAGCGCTAAGGCGCGCCTTTCCCGACTTAGCGATCCCATTCGGTGGATTTGGTCTGGAGGGCCCCATCACGACAGCGTGGGAGGTACGCGGGCACGATCTGTTCCTGGATGTCCACGACGATCCAGAACGCTACAAGGTGTTCATGACGCTGTTGACCGACAGTATTGTGGGGTACGCCGTCTTCGTGCGCTCGCTCAACGGACAGCCGCGAATGGGTGACCGTATCAGCCTGTACGACGATATCGCCTCACTGATCCATCCCAGCCGGTGGCCAGAGACGGTGCTGCCCTACCACGAGCAGTTCTTCGCGGAACAGACAACCGGTTGGCGCCACGCGCACATCGAGAACCTGGTGCCCGATCATCTCCCGCACCTCGACACCCTGGGGTTGGACAGCTTCGATCCGTCGGTCGCCACCAAGATCACTCCCAAGGACCTCCGGGACCGCTGTCACGTGCCCTTCTTGTGGAGGCTGAACTCAATGCACGTACGAGATCTTGGCTGCGAGGAGATTCGGCGCTTCGTCTTCGAGGCAGTTGCCGACGGCGCCTCCGGCGTCTTCAGCGGCATCGCCAGAACGATGACGTCGGCCGATGACGCAAAGAAGATCCACACCTTCATTGACGCTGCCAAACAGGTCGAGCACCTGCTGACCGAAGGCTGTCCGCGACACCGGCTGAGGGAGTTCGCGGCGGCATAGCTTTGTGGGCTAGCCGCGCTCGATGACGACAGCCACAACCGCCAACCAGCAAGGCGATAGGAGTGACACGATCACCCAGGCAGACGCCACACTCATACTGCAGAACCGTGCCCCAGGCCGCGCTGCCTGGGGGACGGCCCATCTTGATTGCTACATCGGATCCCGCAATCAGCGTCTACTCGTCGATGCCTTTCAGATGCACATCAAAGAACTCGACCGAGCGCCGCGCTGCAGTGCCGAAGTTACTCGAGATATTGTGGTTGTCCCCTTCATAGATGTAGAGTTCAGATGCCTGTCCGGCCTCCTCCAAACTCCTGTGCAGGATCTCTGAGTACTCGACCGGCACAGATTCGTCGGCGGTGCCGTGGTGAATCTGGACCGGGCCGGAAATCTCATCCAGGTATGTGAAGGGATCGATTGCGTCCCAGAAGACCCGGTTCTCCTCGATGATATCCAGCCGCCAGAGCTCGTCATCCCAATCATCAGCCGTGTCCTCGGGATCCGGCGTCGGTGTAGGACGGTTGGACCAGCGCTGTACCCAGCGCGCAATAGTCACCGGATAGGGCGCCGTGACCCCGGCCCAGATCACGCCGACCTTGATGGTAGTTCTAGCCTCGCCATTCTTGTGTATGCTTGTATGGAGACAATGTGATCAGAATCGCACTCACCCTCTTCAGGCTCTATCTTGCTCCATGCGAATTCGCCCATACGGACGCCGTTGACACCCGCCGCCTGCATAAGCTCAGCATCCACGGGCCAACGTTCCTCAGGCCAGTGTTCCGGATAGTAAGCAACACCGTAGTACATATCAGTTTTCCACCATCGTCTCGAACGGCTACACAGATCCTCTGCACGTGTGCGCATCCTACGCGAATCACAAGGCTCCCGCAGAATCGGACGATCCGGCGGTTCTGGCTAGAGCACAACGGGCGTTAGCCTACCGGCTCCGGTAAGCGACTCCTCTCAGCGAGCGCGTAGTTGGCTGTTCCGAGAACAGACGCCGGCCCTCACGCTGTGAGGGCCGGCGTCGACAGTTACATCTGGATCACAGCAACGCCATAGCGATCCAGAGTTAGCGTCTCACCGGTCTCAACGCCGCTCAGCAGCTCGACCTTGCCGGCAGGCACCTGTACTGTCTGCAGCTCTTCCGTATGGTTGATCAAAAAGAGCAGTTCCCGATCCTCGCTCGCCCGTATCGAGGTCTCAACGCCGGCAGGTGGCGTCACAGGTACAGCAATCCCTGCGCGGGACAGGATGTCGGCGATCAGCCGATCGTAGAAGCCTTCCTCCTCGATGACCGTTCCCAGGAAATAGCCCCACCCCTTTCCGAATTGGTTCCGTGTCAGTGCAGCATAGGGCGCCAGATGCCATTCTCGATAGCCCACAAGAACTTCTGCGCCCCGCGCCTGCACCCACTCAGCTGTCAGGATGGCGGTGTAATCACCGTCGAATCCCTCAACGCCAACGGCCTCATACCGGTACTCATCACCCCGGCCCCAGTCATGGCCCAGGGACTCATACTCCTCGATCGTAATGCCAAGAACATCGGACAGCAACCCCGGCAGTGTACGCGTATGGCAGAGGTTGGTCTCGTCCTTGACACCGGTACGGCTGTCGGCAAAGAGGATGCCGCCGGCTTCAACGTACCGGGTCAACGCCTGGGCTACAGTGTCGGGCAGAACGTAGAGATCCGGTGCCAGAACAGCGCGGTACGGCGTCAGATCGTCCGTGGATTGAACGATGTCGACGTTGACTCCCGCGCGGAACAAGGCTCGGTACAGCCGTTGAGCCGCCTCCTGGTAGTTATTGCCCGCATAGCCCGGCTGTATACGCACAGCCCAGAGGCTATCGTAGTCGTAGATAATGGCGACGGACGCCTTCACCGTTGTCCCTTCCAGGACCGGGCTCAGCCGGTGGAGATCACCTGCAGTCTGCGCTGCTTCTTTGTAGCGGCGCCCCCCCCTGCCATCGTGACCCAGCAACCCGTGCCAGTACTGCTCGCGGCCCGCAGTGCATGTGCGCCAGCGGAACCAGACCATGCCATCGGCCCCATGGGCCACCTGCTGGAAAGCGATCTTGCGCATCTCGCCGGGGCGTGGGTTACGCCCATACGATCCCCACCCCCCAGGGCCCGCTGTCTGCTCCATAATCCAGAAGTTCTGTTTCTTCAGGCCGCGCATCAAGTCGGCCCCGATAGAGGCCTTGTACGGAATCTCGGGCTTTGCCCAAACCGGGTAGTTGTCCCAGCAAACGTGGTCGAGATCCTCCGCCAGATCGTAGTAATCCAACTCCTGAAAGAGCCCCATAAAGTTGTGGGTCACGAAATGATCGGGGCAGACCTCACGCAAGATACGCACCTGATCACGCTGGAAACGGACGTTAAGCCAAGAATGGTAACGCTGCCAATCCAGACAAGCGCTGGGGTTATGCGTCGCGGGGTCAACGGGAATGGGTATCTCGCCCCACGTCCCGTAGAGATGGCCCCAAAAGTGCGTCCCCCATGCTCGGTTCAGCTCATCCAGCGAGCCGTACTTGGCACGCAGCCAGTCCTCAAAGTCACTGCGGCACGTATCGCAGGTGCAGACAGGATTCCCGAACTCGTTATCGGTCTGCCAGCCGACGACGTTGGGCGTGTCCCTGAAGTGCTCTGCCATCGCGCGCGTGATGCGCTCGGAGAGCAGGCGGTAGGCACCGGAGGTGAAGCAGTTGTTCTTGCGCACGCCCCACACGATGCGCGTGCCATCAGCCTGCATCGCCAACGTCTCCGGGTACTTGCGGGCCACCCAGGCCGGCATCACCGCTGTCGGCGTGCTGAGGATGACGCTGATATCGTGGCGTCCCAGTACCGCCAGGGCCTCATCGAGCCAGTCGAATTCGAACTGACCCTCTTGAGGTTCCATATTGACCCACGCGAACTCGGCAAGGCGCACGATGTTGAAACCCGCTTCCTTCATCATCTCGGCATCAAGCTCCCAGCGGTCGGAGGGCCAATGCTCAGGATAGTAATCCGCACCTATGTACATGTGTTACTCCTTTGTCAGAAAAGTGACACGCGAAATCACAGACTAGAGCTCTGGCAAGACAATCTTGCTCAGACTCATGGGGTCCGTGACCTCCGCAGAGAAAGGCCGCAGCCGCACGCGATAGCACACCTCCTCAGGCTGGAGTTGGTACTTCTCCAGACGTCCCGGGCCACAGCTGGCGCTGCCCAAACCGGACTGAGCGTAATCCAGGTTAAGGGTGATGTCCTCGCGCCGTATCAGCTCGTACGTGTGCTGCGCACCAGTCAAGTCCTGAGTGGTGTAGTGATGCGCACTCACCTCCAGCACGGGAGATCCAGTCGCCAGCAGACCGACGCCGGCGTCATTCGTCAGCGTGACCCAGCGCACATCCGTCTTGTTGCCGTTTTCCTCCGGTACAACGTAGGGCACGTATTGCTCATCCACCGTGCCGCTGTGGATATCGACCCAGGCACCTTCCTTGCGGTCAACATAGGTCTCGTGCGGCCCTCGCCCATACCATGTGAAGGTCTCATACTCACCGGGCACCGTCATCTGCAGGCCGATACGCGGCAAGAAAGGCAGCCCTTCGCTGGTAGGAGTAACGTGGGCATCGATGGTCACATCGCCACTGCCATAGACTGTGTACGTGGTCTCGCAGTCAAAACGCGCCGGCTCCGGAACCGCAGGCACCTTGGCAACCGGCACCTCGGTCTCGTCCGGGAAGACTACTGCAATGAACTCCGGAGGGATCCTGTCGGGAGCGGTCTCCTGCAGCAATTCGTAGATCGTCCGCAGCAGTTCGGGTACGCGATTGTCTCTGGTGAAGGCACCGAGCAGTCCTTTGATCTTGGCGGCCTTAATCGTGCCCGGCAGGGCTCCATAGTCGACGTCGATCCGCTGACACAGCAGCTTCAGGCCCTCTTTATCCAGCACCCTGGAGAGGAACATGCCAAGGAGATCAGCCTGGGACTCCGGTCCAGCACGCTGCGATGCTACCACTTCCCCGGATGGGGACCATACAGAGCGCACGCTGATCCGTACAACCTGGGGCGAGAGCTG
>CAZEXX010000234.1:0-6349 GCA_964516885.1 uncultured Anaerolineales bacterium
GGTGCCGCGGTGCTGCTATCCACTACCGCGGTCTTCATCCGTTACCTGACGGTGACCTATGAGTTACCGGCGTTGGTGCTGGCCTTCTGGCGCGACGTTTTCGTGGTGCTGACGCTGGTGCCGGTGCTCGCCATCGCGCGCCCGGCACTGCTGCGCGCGGAACGCCGCCACCTGGGCTATCTGGCGGCCTACGGCCTGATGCTCGCCGCATTCAATGCGATGTGGACGCTGTCGGTGGCCTTCAATGGCGCTGCGGTGGCCACAGTATTGGTCTATTGCTCCGCCGCCTTCACGGCGCTGCTCGGCTGGTGGCTGCTCAAGGAGAAGCTTAACTGGGGCAAGCTAGTGGCCATCGCGCTGAGCATCGGCGGCTGTGTGCTGGTCGCAGACGCTCTGGACCCTGACGCCTGGGACGCGAACTTCGCCGGGATCCTCACCGGCGTCCTCTCGGGCCTCACCTACGCGGGCTACAGCCTGATGGGGCGCGCGGCCGCGCAGCGCGGCCTGAACCCGTGGACATCATTGATCTATACCTTCGGATTCGCCGCCGTCGTGTTGCTTGGGGTGAATCTGCTGCCGGGCGAAGTGATAACCGGTGGGGCCGTGCGTGCCGGCGATATGTTCTGGCTGGGGACCTCGTGGGCCGGCTGGGGCGTTCAGTTCCTGCTGGCAGCGGGGCCGACCGTGGGCGGCTTTGGGCTCTACAACGTCAGCCTGAGCCACCTGCCGTCCGGCGTAGCCAACCTGATTATGACGCTAGAACCGGCCTTCACCGCGGTCACGGCCTTCTTTTTCCTCGGTGAGCGCTTGACTCTGACACAGGCTGCAGGTGGCCTGGTGATCGTGAGCGGCGTCGTCTTCCTCCGGGTTTACCAGGGGCGCACTGCAGAGGAAGCCGGGACCTCACGCCAAGCCGCAAAGACGCCAGGAAAAGCAGAACCCAACAATCAGGTAGGTGCTCCACAGGGGGATTGAGAGAAATGTGGAGACCATGGGTGGCAATGTTGGGAGTCGCGACAATTGTGGCGTGCGGGCCGTCGGAGGCGGTTGCTCCGGGGACAGCACCCGGGCCCATCGATAGGGCAGCAGTCACACAGACGATCGCGGCCCTCGTGCCCGTCGTCAGCAGCGATGACCGGGAGACTGCAACGCCGGGACCGGTGGCAGACGGGCTGATCTCACCAGACGATCTGGCCTATCTCGGCGCATTCCGGCTGCCGGCTGATCCGGAGGGAATGGGGCGGGAATGGGGCGGGGGCGCCCTGACCCATAGCCCGCCGGCGATCCGGGGGGAGAGTCCGACGACCACCCCGGTTCACTCTTCGCCACCGGCCACAATTGGTACCAGCGGATCGGCGAGTTGAGCATCCCGGCTCCCGTGCTCGCGCAGACTATCGCCGACCTGCCGGTGGCGAAGACGCTGCAGCCACTGACCGACGTCTAGGGGGCCTCTATCCCGAGATGGAACAGCCACGGGTGGCGCTGGCCTATGTGCCGCCGGGATCAGGCCAGGCGGAGGCCAAGCTGGCCTTTGCGCGGTCGCCGCACCTGGACGAGGGAGCGACCGGGGCATCTCACGGTTTGAGCGAAACGGACCTAGCAACACCGCGTCCTGCGGGGCTGTGGCGCATCGGCGGCCTGTGGAACTACGTAACAACCGACTACATCTTCGAGATGGACCCGGCCTGGGCGGCTGTGCATACACCGGGCTACCGGCTCATCACCGGACGCTACCGCGACGGCGGCCAGGGCGCGATGGGGCCGTCGCTCTATGCCTACGACCCGCTCCGCGACGGGTCACTGCCCTCCGCAGGCACGACGCTGGACGTGATGACTCTGCTGCAGTACGATCGGGTGGACGAGGAGAACCCCGTAGCCATCAACGACTACCACCACTCTGATGACTGGGCAGGGGCCGTCTGGCTCACTGCCGGGGACCGGGCTGCACTCTTGTTTACCGGCACCAAGGGACAGGGAGCCTGTTGGTATGGCTGTCCCGACGGCACCGACACCCCACCCTGGCCGGCAGACTGCTACGATCGCGGCTGGTGGTCCGACAGCTTCGTGGGCCAGTTCCTTTTCTATGATCCTGCTGATTTGGCCGCTGTCGTCGGAGGAGAGTTGGCGCCTTCCGCTCCTCAGCCCTACGCGACACTCAACGTCGATGACGTGCTGTTTCATGTCACGCACGAGATGCAGAAGGATCACCTGGGTGCGGCAGCCTTCGATCGCGTTCGTGGCTTACTCTATGTACTCGAGCTTCTGGCCGATGAGGATCGCCCCCTGGTCCACGTTTGGTCTGTTATGTAGATCAGAGCTTGACCGATAGGCGCAACCCGATTATCAACCCGATGGCGGAAACACAAGCAGAACAAGGAACCTTTCACCTGAACGCAGCCTGTCCCTTATTCACCGGGCGAGCTTCTGCGGAAGACGGAGAACTTAGCAACTTGACGTGAGCCACTCTTGTCTTCTGACGGCACAAGGAGTGTGATATGGAAGAGACATGGGACCCTGTGAATGTTGCGCCCCTGACAGCTGAGATCGACACGCGTATTCAGGCGCTGCCGGTGCGCAACTCGCCCAACGTCCGGGCCGTACGCCGTGAGTATTCAAAGCGGCTCATGAACACACCGGCTGACTTCGTGCTGGCCCTGGCCGCAACGCTGCTTCACACGTACGGCTACCGCGGCACAAGCAGCATCGCCCACGAGCTGGTCAGTTACCACACTCCGGCATTCATGAGCCTGGACGTCACCAAGATCGAGGCCATGGGTCAGGGCATCAACAGTTGGCACAGCGTCGACGGCTTCGCCCGGCTCATCTCGGGTCCGGCATGGCTCAATGGGCTGATCTCAGACGACGACATCCGCCGCTGGGCGCGCTCTGATGATCTCTGGTGGCGCCGCGCTGCGCTGGTCAGCACCGTGGCGCTCAATATGCGCTCGCACGGAGGTTACGGTGACGTCGATCGCACGCTGGCAGTCTGCCGCATGCTCGCGGACGACCACGAGGACATGGTCGTCAAAGCGCTGTCCTGGGCGCTCCGGTCACTCGTGGACCACGATCCCGCTGCTGTCCAGGCCTTCCTCTCCGAGCACGAGGACCGACTTGCCGCCCGCGTCAAACGCGAGGTGCGCAACAAGCTCGAGACTGGGCTCAAGAACCCCAGGCGATCAGCCCAGTGACCAGCATAGGGGACTGATAATGACGCATCAACATACCCTCACCCTGTCCAGCCCGGCATTCGAGCACAACACCTCTATGCCGGTCGAGACCACGTGCCGTGGGCGCAATATCTCCCCCGAACTCCGCTGGGACGGCGTGCCCCTGCGCACCGAGAGCTTTGCCCTGATTATGGACGATCCGGACATCCCCGTGCCGTGGCTCCAGCTGATGACGTGGACCCATTGGATTGTCTACGATATCCCCGGCAACCTCCGTGGCCTGACCCGGCACATCACCGGCACGTACACACGTCCCACCGGCTCCCAACAGGCTATCACCTCGTTCCGGAAGCCGGGCTATCGCGGCCCCTGCCCGCCGTTCGGCACGCACCGCTACTACTTCCGCCTCTACGCCCTCGACCGTATGCTGGGCCTCAGCCCGAGGCACACCCGCAGGGCAGACGTGGAGCGCGCGATGGCGGGCCATGTGCTGGATACCGCGGTGCTTATCGGATTGTATCGATAGAGCAGGCACCGGCTGCTGTGCACGGTCCTGGAGGTCGTGCGCCTGCGCACCTACCCCGGTTCGCCAACACTGCGATGCACCGTTGCATAGGTCAGACAGCTCCGGCTGGTGTCTCACCGAGCCGGAGCTGTCTGACCTATGCAGTAGTTAATGGATCAGCAGTTCAGTCAATGACCGCGCTCTCCAAGATCGAGAACGTCTGTGCATCGCAGTCGATCTCGGCCTGCACACCATACGGCAGCACCATCATCGGATCGGTATGGCCGAAGTCCATCCGCGTGACGACGGGCAGTTCAGTCAGCCCCTCCTCCTCAGCAACCACCTGCAGCAGGACATCCTCATAGTCACCGAAGCGGTCAGGTGGGACCTGGCCGCCGGGGCGTCCGAAGAGGATACCGGACAACTTGGCCAGGATGCCCATCGCGGCATATGTGCGGAGGCCGTGCAGCACAGATGTGGGCGACGGGGCATCCTCAGAGGTCTCCAGAAACAGGATCGCGTCGTGCCAGGCCTCAGGCTCGGGCCAAACCGGCATACCCCGCAGCCAATCCAGTACCTCAAAGCAGCCACCGATCAGATGCCCGTGATGGATACCGCTGCCCTGCAGGAATACCCATCCGGTCGATGGATTGAGAGCACGTTTCCGGGACTGGTTCTCGGGGTCCTCCCACTCCAGGAACTCGACCGTCCACCCCGCCGTGTTCTCGGGGACACGACCGATAGGCGCCGACGAGAAGAGCGTCCTGCGCACTGAGTCGACCATATACGGAAACATCCCGCCATTCTCGGCGAAGCCGGACATAATCGCCGGGCCGTAGAAAGAGACCAATCCTGCCTTGAAGCACGCCATGAGCGTGACCGTCGTGTCGGAGTAACCCAAATAGACCTTGGGATTGTCACGGATTGCCTGCAGATCCAGGTAAGGCAGGAGCCGGATCGAATCTGCGCCCCCGATGGTCGAGATGATACCTTTGACCGACGGATCGGCAAAGGCCATCATCAGGTCATCGGCCCTGGCTTGGGGATTGCGCTTCAGCCAGACATCGTCGCGGAACGTGTGCGCCGCCTCAACGACCTCGAGGCCAAACTCATCCTGGAGCTGCTGCTTGCCGATCTCGTAGCGATAGGGGATTGCGCCTGGCCCACCCCAGGACGAGGAAAGCGTCATCACCTTGTCGCCGGCCCGCAGCTTCTTGGGTTTGATCATGTCTCTACCAGTTCGTCACTGAGCCGTCCAGCCGGTGCAAGTGCGGCAGCTCGGATATCTGCATTGGGTGCGCTTTTGCCGCCTCGCGGTCAAACTCAACGCCCAGACCGGGGATCTTGGTCGCCAGCAGGTACCCATCCTCCCACACAGGCTGCACCGGCACCACATCCGTCAGCACGGTGCCGGTTTTGCGCGGCTGCTCCTGGACGCCGACAAGCGGCGAGGCCAGGTTGAGCTGCAAACAGACGGCAGAGGAGACAGGACCCAACGGGTTGTGGACCGCGAGCTTGATATAGTGGGTCTCGCACCATCCCGCGATCTTCCTGGCCTCTGTCAGCCCCCCGGCGATGCAGAGGTCGATGCGGGCATAATCGATCCACTCCTCCTCGATCAGTTGTCGGAACTCCCACTTGGAGCTGAACTGCTCGCCGGCAGCCAGCGGGACCGTGGTGCGCGTGCGCAGCGTCTTAAAGGAATCCGGGTTCTCCGAGCGCAGCGGGTCCTCGATAAAGAAGGGCCGGACAGCCTCCGCCTCCTGGCACAGCCACAACGCATCGGGCAGATCCAAGCGCGTGTGGACATCGAAGCAGATCTCGATGTCGTCGCCGACCGCCTCGCGCACAGCATGCAGCTGCCTGATCGCGGTCTGCACGGCAGGCCGCGGCTCCAGGATTTCGCCGTTCTGCGGTAGCCCGAACCGGACGAACTTCCAGCCCTCCTCCGTGGTCTGAAGGCAGGACTCAACCAACGGCTTGACCTCCGTCGCGTGGCCGCGATTGTGCGGGTAGCAGACCACCTTGTCGCGCGCCAACCCACCCAACAGCTCATAGATCGGCACGCCCAGTGCCTTGCCCTTGATATCCCACAGCGCCATATCGATCGCGGCAATGGCCGAGGTCAGGACGCGCTGTGCGGGGAAGAAGCCACCGCGGAACAACATCTGCCAGATGGTCTCGATGCGGAAGGGGTCCATGCCGATGAGCAGCGGCTTGAAATGCTCAATACCGCCGATCACGGCCAGCTCACGTCCCGTGAGCCCGGCCTCCCCCACGCCGTAGATCCCCTCATCTGTATCGACAACCACAAAGAGGAAGTTCCGCTGTCCGCCCCAAACGGGGTACGTCGAGATGTTGGTGATCTTCATGGTCAAACTCCTATCAGTGATCAAGCTGCGACACGGCACGAAAACACATCGACGTGTTGCAGGTTACAGGTTGGAACGTTGCACGTTGAGAGGGGAACGTTCCAACCTGCAACGTTCAACGTTCAACGATCTTGTCTTCCGCCCGATCCAACGGCTCGTAGCCCAGTACTTCGCGGGCGTGCTCGATGTCAACCCAGTTGTAGTCATTGTCCGACACGCCGTAGAAGATGTCAAAGCGCAGATCCTCGGGGGGTGCGTTTCAGGAATCTGGCGAGTTGGCAAGGGCAGAGGCCCAGACGGAGCTG
>CAZEXX010000235.1:0-6343 GCA_964516885.1 uncultured Anaerolineales bacterium
GAATGAGATGATCGATCTGTCGATACACCGTCCAGGGTTTTTCGTGCAAGTCCGGCTCTGAAGAAACCTGCGTCACGTGTCGGTATTCAGGTCTACGTTCCGAGTGTAATCCAGGATATACCTGAGATAGGTGTCGAAATCTCCCAGGTTCTCCTGCAGAATCTGGTAGACCATTGTGTTGTCCACTTCCCAGTAGAGGTGCACGACCCGATTGCGGAAACTGACCATCTGCCGAAGCGTCGGCAAGAAGCTGGTCGGGATGATGGCTTCTTCGGAGAGGATGAGGAACGTGTCATAGTAGTCACTGGGCGTACGGAAGGAACCATCCGCCACGATGTGGTGTGCTAAGTCCAGACAGCATTCGACGGACACCTGCAACAGGTGCTTGGAGCTCTCTACGTTCTTGAAGTCTGAGATGAACTCCTGAGAACTGAGTTTGGCCAAGACTCGTAGTTTCGACAGATAGCCCCGAAGCCGGTCGATGCGTGATGCCACTACAGCCGGGTCAACCATTGAGGATCCCTTCTCGATGAACGTGGTCCAGCAGGGCTTCTTGCAGCCGCTTAGCGACGGGCGCAAAGTCGAAGTATCGCTTGCGTGTGGCAACCTCGAACTCGACCCGGGCCTGGTGATTGCCCTCGTAGACCAACACACCTTCCTGCAGAATACGACCCTGCACCGTCAAGGGGGCATTGTTGATGATCCGAACGTCGATCTCTGGGAGTTCAATGGGATCCACGGCACCAGCCTCCGTGTCTGCGGCACGTGCCACTGCACGGGCAGCATCTTCAATACCGGCCTGAATGCTGAGCTCCAGCTTCAGTTGGTCGTATGATGATTGGGTGAGCGGCTCGATGACGAGGGCGATATCAACGTCGCTCATTGGGGTCGCTGTGCCGCGTGCGACGGATCCATATACGTAAGCGGCTGTTATGGGATGCGTGGCCAGGGCTTGCGGCAGGATCTTGCGTATCCGCGCCACGATTCGTGCGGATCGCGCTCGTCTCTGTGCTATCCGTTCGCTTTTCGTTGTCATTTGGACAATCTCGCTCCAGCCTGCACGCTGTGAGGACTTCTCTCCGAGATCCTGACCGTGAAAACGGTCCTGCTGCGTTCTGGTCTGATGGCTTCTGCCTCCGGTTTCATTATAGCAGATGCTGCCGTTGTTGAGCGGCAGACGACCTCAAGCGGACGCGGGACGACTCAGGATCACCGCCGTGTCACCGGGATGAGACGTCCGGTGCCGAAGGCTTTCTCACTGACCTTGAGGACGATGCCCATGTGCCAGCGTTTGTGCTCGGAGCGTCGTAGGGCGGCATTGCTGCGGTTGGCACGGACCAGGCGGTCCAGCGCCGGTGCTACCTTGGGGTAATCGAAGGGGTCGACTTGATCCGGCCTGAGTTCGGCCGATGGCGGGCGCTCGAGGATGAAGTCCGGGATGATGTTGCGCGTCGCCTGTATCCAGTTCGCGAGATCGTAGACCTGGGGTTTGGCAAGGTCCCCGATGGGCGACAGTGTGCCGGCCAGGTCGCCGTAGAGTGTGCCGTAGCCCAACGCAAGCTCCGTCTTGTTGCTGGTGTTGAGCAGCATCCCGCCGTAGCGATTGACGAAGGTCATCAGGATCAGCATACGCAGTCGGGCCTGGACATTCTCGGCGGCGATGCCTGCGACGGCAGTTGTGTCAGCGCCGGTGTCGATCAGCAGGGTCCCCAGCGTGGATTCGGCGGCGCGGTGCAGGGGCTCTAACTCCACGACCTCGAAGCCGATTCCCAAGGTCTTGGCCAGTGCCTGCGCGCTTTCGGTGGACCGCGGGTCGGTGTAGCGCGAGGGAATGGCGACGGCGGTGACGTTGGCCGGTCCCAGCACCTCTGCCGCCAGAACGGCAACCACTGCAGAGTCGATGCCGCCGGACAGGCCCAGGAAGACGCGGGACAGGCCGTTCTTGCGGGTGAAGTCACGGATGCCCAGCGTCAGGGCCCTGTACAGCTCTTCCTCCCGCGCCATAGCGTCCACTGTGAGCGGTGGCGCGGTATCGAGATCGATGACCTCGACGGCCTCCTCAAAGCTGGGGTGCTGCGCGATGATGTTGCCACGTCCATCGACTGCAAAGCTGCTGCCATCGAAGATCAGCTCGTCGGTTGCCCCGCACAGGTTGACGTGCACCAGTGGACACCCGTGGCGCCGGGCGTGGTACAGCCGCTCGGCTGTGATCCCCGGGCGGTAGGGCACGGCCGCGAGGGCGATCAAGACCTTGGCGCCGGCCGCGATCAGCTCGGCTCCCGGATGGACCGGATAGCTCTCGTCCCACATATCCTCGCAGACAAGAACGCCGACGTGCCGTCCGGCAATGGTCACCGGGTGGGATGCCGGGCCCGGAACAAACCAGCGCGGCTCAAGGAAGACATCGTAGGCCGGGAGCAGGCGCTTGGCTGCTGCAGTCATAGTCTTGCCGTTCTGAATCAGGGCAGCGATGTTGTACAGCCCCGGATGCTTTACTGTAGTGATCCCGCTGGGCACGACGGTGCCGACCAGGGCCGGCGGACCATCCGCGGCCCTGCGAGCCAGGTCCTGCGTGGCCTCGCCGACGGCGTCGACAAAGCTGGGGTCCAGGAGGATGTCGCGGGGGGGATAACCGGGAATGGCCATTTCCGGCAGGACCACGAGGTCCGCGTCACGCCGCCCGCCTTCAATGATAGCGTCAAGACAGCGTTCCACGTTGCCTGCGAGGTCGCCGACGGTGGTGTTGATCTGGGCCAGGGCGATCTTCATAAGGTGTTTATCGAGTTGTCAAAACGGACCGTCACGGGAATTGGCCCGCGACAGCTTCCAGAAGATTCAGCGCTTCCAGCACGGTATCCCGGTGGAAGCAGGTCACATCGCCGAGCATGAAGGTGCGGTAGCCCAGGCTGAGCAAGAAGGCGACGTCGCCGATGTCGGAGCTCTCCGGCACGGGGTTGTGAGCCAGTGAATCGAAGATGCGGCTGGCGACGATGGCATCGGGGTCGGCGGCGACGATGTCGCGCAATGCGCCCACAATCCGGTGTGGGCGCGCGACCTCCACATAGAGGTCGCCGCGTGCAGCCATCAGCCGTCCGTGCGTCGCACTGTGGATGCGCGTATAGGCCAGCCCCCGCCGGCTTTCGATCTTGAGGACCACTTCGGCGTTGGACAAGAGCGCCTGGACTTCCTCAACGTCCGACGTTTCCTCGACGTATGAGAGCATCACGCGCCGGAGCCCCGCCTCTCTCATCGCTGCCAGGTAGACGAGGTCCGCTTCGGTGAGTGTACCCTCGATCCTGAGCGAGGGATCCACGATGTTCACCGACTCCCCGGGGCCGATGAGCCGGTGCGGGCCGTCCTCAAGGATCAGCCGGTTGCCATCCACCGCCGCGACCCGCACACGCTCGCGACCGTCGGAGAAGTAGGCGTCGACAGGCGTGCGCACGTGGATCGGATGGCTGAGGTGCACCTCGGTATAGGGTGGGATCGCCGCACCCACCACACGCAGCTGCCGCCCTTTCAGATCCACCCAGAGTGGCTGGTCCAGGCCCGCGAGCCGCTTCAGCGCTTCTGCCGGGCTCTCTTTGAGCGGCATCACCGTGTTCAGGCGCAGGCCACACACGACGGGGTGCCGGGCGACCTCGTCCAGAAACGGCGCATAGGGTGGTGCGGTGACGATGGCGCGGACTTTCATAGGCAACTCCCGCTGGTATCTGGGTGAATCGTGAATGGTGAATCGTGTTGGATCACCATTCACGATTCACTATTCATCGGAACGCCGAAGTTTGCCGGTCGATTCTGTCTAGAGCCTTAGCGTCGCGTCGCAGTACGTGCACTTGAACAGACCCCCGGCGTGTTCGGCAGCGTCAACCGGGATGGGGGCGCCGCAGCGCGGGCATTTCATCTCGATGGGAGCACTGATCTCGGCGACCTTGTCCTCGCTCTGGCGTGCGCGCATGTTATCCTGGAAGTCGCCGAAGTGGTCCCAGGCGCGTGCGATCAGGCCCATGGCATAATCGACGGCCCGCTGCTCATCCTTGATGTGGAAGATCTTCTGCTCAGTGATGGCCTTGGCCCACTGCCGATCCACAGAATCCCCGGGGCGCCCGGTCGGACGACGCAGGAACCACATGTTCCAGTTGTCGCAGAGGGTGTTCCAGGCCTTGATGGCATCGACATCCTGGGGGACCTTATCTCCCAGATAGTGGGTGATCTGACCTTGGGGGACTGCAGGATGCATAGGAGCGTCCCCGAAGACGATCAGGAAGGGCTTCTCCTCGGCGTTGGGGACCTCGACGTGGGTGTTGATCCAGTGTGCGAAGAGACCGTAACCCTCAGGTCCATCGCCTCCGCCGCCCTCACCATAGAGCGATCCCAACTGCTGCTCCAGATCGTAGCCGCTGGCGAAGGTGGTCACCTGCAACGGCCACTCATCGTAGGCGGCATCGCCGATAGCGGCGAAGCAGATCTCCAGATCCTCGCGGTACTGCGATAGTGTGTTGAAGAGCAGGGGCAGCCGGTCGAAGATCTCGGACGGCCAATTGGCCATCGAGCCGGTGACGTCCACCGCCACGATCAGCGGATTCTTGGACGTTGTCGAAATGCGCTTCTTGGGATCAATGATCTTCGCATTGGGCTGTGCCTTGGTAGCGTACGTGCGCGGCCCATCGGCTGCGGCCCGGGTAGCCGCGGACGCGCGCTTCTTGCCTCCCTTTGCGCTATAGCTGTACTTCGCCTCACCGTACCAACCACTGGTATCTTCGTCCCACGAATACATATGCTCTCCTTGGCGGGAATGGGTGTTGGATATTGGATGCTAGATGCAGACCCCGGATACCGGATAGGTGGCGCGAACCTGGAAGCTATCCAGTACCCAACATCCAACATCTACCATCCAACATGTACGATCTATCATCCAGCATCTAACATGCTCTCCATCGCGAGGGTCTCCAGACCGAACTCCCGATGGAAACGGTCGTCCAATTTGTGTGTCTCAATATAGGTGGCGACCGTGTCTGGGACAAGGTTGCGCCAGTCATCCCCGCGGGCCATCGCGCGGCGCACCATGGTGCCGTCGACGCGCACGCGGGCTTCTTCCGGTACCAATGCGATGGGGTGCAGAACCTCGTAGTCGCCGGACATCAGGTTCGCGACGTAGGGGTTGGCTGTGACGAAAGCATCCAGCGGCCCGAAGATGTCCAGGATCATCAGGCGCCAGCGTGGCCCGTCGTCCAGGTCATCGATGGGGATGAGGGTGCAGTTGTCCCGGCCCTCCAAAACGAGGCGGATCATATCGATGGTCTCATCAAGGGTGAAGGGATTGCGGGCGTTGTACCGGTTCGCGCTGCCAATCCCGATGAAGGCGTGGTCGGCGTTCGCGCAGAGGCCCTGGAGGACGGGGACGTGGCCCAGGTGCACGGGGCGCCAGCGGGCGACCATGCCGATGCGGTTGAAGGGCTTCCTGGGATCCACGATGTATCCTCGTCAGTGAGCGTTCTTCGATGAACTGGGCGGGTCTCGGTACCGCCGCCATTATACCGGGGAGTTGGGGAGGGGACAACCGACCGATGATAGGCACGACAGAGGGCTCCGGAGCGTCCAGAGAGGCGGAATTCCGACAGGATAGTCTCGGCATCCCTATAGTGCGGTTTCAAGATCAAGTAGCGGGCCGCGCCCAGAAGTACAAACTCCCTCCAGGAAGTGGCTGTGGAAACTGATGTTGAGCCTGCTCGATGGTGCTCTTGGCTCGCGACAGATCCCCAATGCTCAGGGCCAAACGTGCGCGAGTTCCGAGGACTCGGCGCTCGGTATGTCGCAGGTTTTCGATGGTGAGTATGTTGTATCGCTGTGTCCAGGTGCTCCTTGGCGATATCCGGATGGCCACGCGCATGCTCTATCTTGGCCAACACGATCAGGGCTTCGGCAACGTGAAAGGGATGTCCCCACCGTTTCAGACGCTCTACGGATGTGCGTGTGTACGCGAGTGCCTGGTCCAGCGCGTTCCACTCGTAGAGTAGGGACGCCATCCCTGCGGTGATCAAGTCTGCAACCGGCTGACTTTCCCATCCCCACCGCTTCAGCGTCTGGAGCGACTCGTGGCAGCCCTCGGCTGCGGCGTGGAGGCTGCTCTGGATGAACTGCAGACGAGCGAGTTTGCTCATCGCCTTGATGCTGATGATAGCTCAGGGCAGTTGATCAATGCAAGCCTTGCCTGAAGGCCACCTCCTCTCCAAGTGGCACTTGATGTCCTGGCGAGTGTCTATTGCCTGCGACATTCCTGTTTCTACGTTTGCTATTGACCTCCAGCTCGCAGCGGTCGAGGCTTATCGATCCTCCTCGATTA
>CAZEXX010000236.1:0-2579 GCA_964516885.1 uncultured Anaerolineales bacterium
AGCAGCTCCTCGCGCAGCCCCTCAACCTGGCCGTTATCATTGTCGACGATAACTCGCCGGACGGCACCGGCGAGGTCGCCGACCGGCTGGCTGCCGAGCATCCCGACCAAGTCCAGGTCATCCACCGCGAGAGCAAGCTGGGCCTGGGCACCGCCTATGTCGCCGGGTTCCACCGGGCTATGGCAGAGGGCGTGGGTCTCATCATCACGATGGACGCCGACTTCTCACATCCCCCCGATCGCATCCCGGCGCTGGTCGCCAAGGTCGGACAGGGTTACGATCTGGTCATCGGCAGCCGGTACGTGGCCGGCGGCAAAGCCATCCAGTGCACGCTGCTGCGCAAGATGCTCAGCTGGGGCGCCAACGCCTTCGCCCGCACGCTTCTGGGGCTGCACGCGCACGATACGACCGCTGGATTCCGCTGCTATCGCCGCGAGGTTCTGGAATCCATCGCCCTCGATCAGATCTTCGCCAATGGCTACAGCTTTTTGATGGAGATGCTCTTCAAGGTGCAGCGCAAGGGCTGGCGCATCGGTGAAGTGCCCATTATCTTCCACAACCGCCGGCAAGGCGTCTCCAAGATCTCGCGCAACGAGATCTACAAGGCACTGTACACCGTGCTACGCTTGTTCAACCAACGCATCTTTCCCAGGCGCCCATGAGCGAATCGATACCGGCGGCCAACTGGGCCAAGTCCGCGGACCTGGCCTGTGACCTATGTGGTGCCCGCGACACCGTCGAGATCATCCCCTCCACGCTCGATCGCGTCGACCAGGGAAACTGGTCGCCCTATGCCTGCACCAGCAGCGGCTACGGTCGCCACGGACCCATTGTGCGCTGCCGACAATGCGGTCTGGTCTACGCTAATCCCCGCCCTGCGAACGATGAGGTCCTTGATCTTTATAGCGCGGTCGAGGACCCTCTCTATGTTGCAGAGCGCTCGGGGCGGATTCTCACCTTCGAGCATCATCTGAAGCCGATGGAGCAGTTCACCGGCCCGGCGGCTGGCAGAGCTCTATTGGACGTGGGCGCCTACACCGGCGTCTTCGTCGAGATCGCGGCACAGCACGGCTGGGATGCCTGGGGTGTCGACCCCAGCGACTGGGCGGTCGAACAGGCCCGGCAGCAGGGACTACAGATGGTGCGCGGCACATTGGAAGATGCGGACTTTGAGAACAAGAGCTTCAGCGTGATCACCCTGTGGGACGTGATCGAACACGTCACGGATCCACTGAGCACGCTACAGGCCGCCTGGCAGCAGCTGGAACCGGGCGGCACCCTGGTCGTGCACACGATGGATCTGGACAGCCTCTTTGCCCGGGTGATGGGCCGCCGCTGGCCGTGGTTCATGGAGATGCATCTGACGTACTTCACGCGCACCTCTCTGCAGCAGATGCTGGAGAAGGCCGGTTTCACCATCTCGTGGATGGGCGCCCAGGGCCGCTACCTCCACGCGGGCTATCTTGCCAGTCGTGTGACCGCACTCACTCCCTTCCTCGGGCGCCCTGCGGAGTGGCTCGTCTCGGCCTTGCGACTCAGCACTCTGCCGGTGCGGATCAATCTAGGCGATCTTTTCACCGTCTACGCGCGCACACCCCAGTAATCACCGACCTGCACCAGCCTCGCGCCAACCTTACTCATCGAAGGCGTGTTTCAGAATGGGGCCAATGCCCAGGAGCTGCCCGTCGCTAGACGGGCACCGAGCTCCATGCCTATTCCGAAACACGTCTTGGCAGCCCCTGCCCATGGACATCCGTTCTGCTCACCATCGTCCGGGCTAGAACTGCTGTTGGCTTTCAGCTTGCGCGGACTTCGATCTGGCCTTTACCCCCGAAATGGAACGGGTCCCTCATCGAAACCAACACACTGCGTCGTCCAGGTCTCAAGGTAAGTGCAGCACCCCCAGCCGCATCTAGACCGAAGAACTTGGACGACACACTTACACATCGTGAACGTGCGGTATCAAGCCGGCCACGTTCACAGATACGAGGAGCGATGAGATGGACAAGATCATGGTTCAGCAGGATCGGGAGTTTCGCGTTGCAGTGATGGTGCAGGATGAGGAAGACAATGAGCTACATGAAGTCGCTCACATTCACGAACTCTCGCCCTACACGATGATGTTGGTCAGCCTGGGACTGTGCACCGGCGTAGTGCTGCACACCTACGCGCAGCACCACGATATCGAACTTGAGCTTGCCGAGATGGCGGTTACCTACCACCGGGACGAGCACGATGGCCGTGGCAGCGACAAGGGGAACGATGAATGGATCGAGGAGAGCCTGAGGCTTG
Source organism: uncultured Anaerolineales bacterium (assembly GCA_964516885.1). Lineage (GTDB taxonomy): Bacteria > Chloroflexota > Anaerolineae > B4-G1 > SLSP01 > PWVB01. The sequence goes on from CAZEXX010000236.1 coordinate 2,293, forward strand.
AGGGTACGCTATCAGCGAACGAGATCGAACGGCTGGAGCGCGTCGCGCATCACTGCTCCATCCGCAAGATGCTGGAATCCGGCATCGAAGTTCACTCAGACTGATCCAGCAAGCATACTTAGGTAACAGCCAGGTGTGTGTCCGATCAATCTGGCCGCACCACTGTCATTTTGGACCCTATTGCCGGCATTTGGCAGCCTACCTCAGGTCAAGAACTGCCAAGGTGCGCTGTGCATCGTTGGCACCTGAGGATGCAGGTGTCAACAATGCACAGCGCAGGGGCTATC
>CAZEXX010000236.1:2679-6328 GCA_964516885.1 uncultured Anaerolineales bacterium
TACATCGACACCGCCGTGGGATACTGCAATGAAGACAGCCAGCGGGCCGTCGGGGCAGCGCTTAAGGGATGGCGCGACAAGATCGTCCTCTCCACCAAGAACCACTACTATGGCGACGACGAGAAACAATGGTGGGCGCACCTGGAAAACAGTCTCGAGCGGTTGGACATCGACTACATCGACATCTACAACCACCATGGCATCAACTGGAAGCGTTACGAAGAGGACGTCGAGCCCCGCGTCAGCAAGTGGATGCTCGCGGCCAAGGATCAAGGACTGATCAGGCACATCTGCACGTCGTTCCACGACGACAACGCGGCCTTGATGAGACTGGTCGATACGGGCTACGTGGAATCCATCACGCTGCAGTACAACCTGCTCTACCGTGACCTCGAAGAAGGTATCGCCCACGCCAAGGAGAACAACGTCGGCGTCGTCGTGATGGGCCCCGTGGCCGGCGGCCGGCTGGCTGGCCCTTCCGACGTGCTCACAGGGCTCGTTCCGGGCATCGAGCGCGTGCCGGAGCTAGCGCTCCGTTTCGTGCTCTCGAACCCCAACGTCACCCTGGCGCTATCGGGTATGGGCACGATGCAGATGGTCGAGGAGAATACCGCCATCGCTGCTGACGAGATCAGCCTGACGGATGATGACAAGGCCTCGATCGAGACGCACGTCAAGCGCATCGTCGAGATGGAAAAGCTCTACTGTACGGGCTGCAAGTACTGCCAGCCCTGCCCCGAAGACGTCAACATCCCCTACATCTTTGAGCAGTACAACCTAGGCAAGGTCTACGGGCTGTGGAGTCTGGCGAAGGAGAACTACGCCAAGTTCCCGGACAACAAGCGGATCGGCGGAAAGCAGGCGGATGCTTGCGTCGAGTGTGGTCTGTGCGAGCCCAAGTGCCCGCAGCACATCGAGATCCGCGAGCAGCTGAAGGCGGCGCACGCAGCACTTGCCAGCTAGAGAAGCTGGGCAGCTAGGGAAATGAGAGAATAGCCAAATCGCAAATCTGAGAACAGCGGCTCGGTCAGGCGACCGAGCCGCTGTTTCGTCTGTCATTCCGAACGGATTTACCCATCAACCCACAATGCAAAGCGCGCCAGTGAGGAATCTTGTCACCGGACGCCGTGCCCCGTCATTCGAAGAACATCACCTTCACGTGTGCACCGGCGGGCGCTGAGGACCAGTCCTCCGGGATGATCGCGAAGCCGTTGGCCTGCACCATGGAGTTTAGGATCCCTGATCCTTGTCCACCGGTCAGGGACGCGTGCAGAGCGCCCGCGCGCTCCTCGATCCGCACCCGCAAGAAGTGACGGCGTTCGTCTTTCCGCGCGACGGGATCATCCAGTATGGCATCGTACAGCTGCCGATTCAGATCCTTCAGCCCGCGCATCTTCAGGATCGCGGGACGAACGAACAACTCAAACGAGACCATCGCCGAAACCGGATTGCCCGGCATCCCCAACACCGGCACCGTGCGCAGGTTGCCATCGACCTCTGCCGTCAGCCTGCCGAAGGCCAAAGGCTTCCCGGGTTTCATCCGTACCCGCCAGAAGGTCATCGCGCCCTCAGCCATCAATACTTGCTTCACAACGTCGAAGTCGCCCACCGAGACGCCGCCGGAGGTCAACAGAAGGTCGGCCCCCTGCACAATGCCGGACCGAATGCGTGCTGTAAGGTCCTCCACCTTGTCCTGCGCGATCCCCAACATCAGGGGAACACCGCCGCACTTTATCACCTGCGCCGCGTTGGAGTAGCCATTGGCGTTGCGTATCTTGCCGGGCGTCAACGGAGCCTCGATATCGACCAACTCATCCCCGGTCGCCAGGATCCCCACCCGTGGCCGGCGGATGACCTGCACTTCCGCGTGCCCCAACGCCGCCAGCATGCCGATCTCCTGGGGGCGCAGCCGCATTCCGGCAGCCAAGACCTGAGTCCCGGCTTTGACATCCTCGCCGGCAAACCTCACGTTCTTGCCCACCGCCATTTCAGCAAAGAGCTTAACCTGATCCCCCGTCTGTTCGGTCTCCTCAAAGCGGATCACCGCATCCGCCCCATCGGGCATCGGGGCCCCTGTCATAATGCGGATAGCGGTCCCCTGCGTCACAGTGCGCTCCGCCATGTAGCCCGCCGCCAAGTTCTCAATCACCGTCAGCGTCTTCGGGGACTCAGGGCCTGCACCGGCTGTATCTGCTGCGATGACCGCGTATCCGTCCATCGCCGTGTTCGAGTGCGGGGGAATGTCCCCTGTGGCGTAGACATCCGACGCTAGCACACATCCCAAGGCCTCCAAGACCGGCACACGCTCTTCCTCCAGAGGATGGAAGACATTCAGAATCTTCTCCAGGGCATCCTCAACGCTCAATATCGGGTACAACTTGTTACCATGTCTCACTGTTCGCTTCGCCATTCTTCCCCATCGGTCCACCCTTCCTTCTTCCAGCTCGGGGCGACTACCTGTACGCGATCGATCGTGTAGTGCAGCGCGTCGAACAACTGGGCACGATGCGCTGCCGACAGGGCAATCACCACCGCAGTATCCCCGATCTCCAGCCGGCCCACTCTGTGCACGATCGCGACGTCGCGAATCTCAGGCCAGCGGCTGCGCACCTCGTCCGCAATTTGTTCCAGAACCTGTTCCGCCATCTCCGGGTAGGCCTCATACTCCAGGGAGAGAACCTCGCGCCCGCCGGTCTCGCAGCGCACAACGCCGACAAAGGTCACCACCGCACCCATCGCGGGATCGGCAAGCTGTGCGACTATGGTGTCGACAGTGAGACGGTCAGGAGTGATTTCGTATCGTCCTTTGCCCATCAGCCTACCCTCCTCCCACCGGGGGGATACAAGCTACTTCATCCCCATCGCGCAGTTCCACTTCCTGCGCTGCATAGACGGCGTTCACCGCAAAGCGCAGACGGAGATCGATCAGGCGCGGGTATGTCTCAAAAAGGACATCGCGCAGATCCGCAACGGTCGCGCCGGCACACACGTCCACGGCCAACTCGCGTTGTCCCACAATCTCTCGCGATGCCGCAAAGCACTTGACTGTAATTCGCATCTAGCCCTCCACACTATAGAGCCCGCTCTTGCCGCCTTCCTTGCGCACCAGATGGATATCCGTGATGCGCATCGTCTTCTCCACCGCTTTGGCCATGTCGTAGATCGTCAGGGCCGCCACGCTGACAGCGGTCAGGGCCTCCATCTCAACGCCCGTCTTGCCGCGGGTGCGCACGGTCGCCGTGATCACGATGCGCGACGCCTCATCATCAATCTCGAAGTCCACATCGATCTTGGTCAGCGTCAAGGGGTGGCACAAGGGGATCAGGTCAGCGGTTCGCTTGGCTGCCATGATGCCCGCCAACTGCGCCGTCGTCAGAACATCCCCCTTCGGCAAGCCATCCGTGGCGATCAGGCGCAGTGTCTCGGGCTGCATAACGACGGCCCCGCGCGCGATCGCCAGCCGTTCGGTGTCCGGCTTTCCCCCTACATCAACCATCTGAACGTGTCCGGCCTCATCAGTATGCGTCAATTCCATCGATCAACCGCCTATCTGTGCCATCGTCCGCGCCTCAGCACGCTGGCCACTCGCTAACCTGTGCCCTTGCGGCTTGGCCTGGATCGCCTGCCGGATTAGGTCCTGCAACTGCTC
>CAZEXX010000237.1:0-6325 GCA_964516885.1 uncultured Anaerolineales bacterium
CTGTTATGATGACAATGTTGTCTACCGACCTGACACGCTCGATGTCTCTGCGGCTCAATTCCAGGGTAAGCTCCTTTTCCAGGGCCGCGATGACTGAGGGAACGTCGCCTGAAGGGATGACAAAGCAGATGGACTGCACAGAAGACGCCTGGGAGATCATCAGAACGCTGGCGCCCTGGCTGGCAACCGCCGAGAATGTGCGGGCGGCAATGCCCGGGACGCCCATCATGCCGCGTCCTTCCACCGTGACCATACTCAATCCTGGAATCGCTGTCACGGCCTTAACCGTGCCCGGCGTGCTCTTGGGCTCTGCGACAATGCGCGTGCCAGGGCACGTGGGATTGAAGGTGTTCTTGACCCGGAGTGGGATCCCGCTTTCGATCACGGGACGAATCGTCTTGGGATGCAGGACCTTGGCACCGAAGTAGGCAAGCTCGCCGACTTCACTGTACGACAGCACAGGAATGACGTGGGCATCGGGGACGATGCGCGGATCTGCGGTGAGCACGCCATCGACATCGGTCCACGTCCACACTTCATCGGCATTCAAGGCGGCTCCCAGGATGGAGGCGCTATAGTCGCTGCCGCCACGGCCCAGTGTCGTAGTGATGCCATCCACGGTCGCGCCCATAAATCCGGTGACCACCGGTATGATCCCCTTTTCCAGTAGGGGCACCAGATTCCGCTGTACCTGTTCCGCTGTTGCCTGCATCTGAGGCACGGCGTTTTGGAAGCAGTCGTCGGTGACGATCAGCTCTGTCGCATCAACGGCTTGGGCCAACTGACCCTGCTCGTTCAGCCGCGCTGCGACCACGCGCGCGCTCACCCGTTCGCCCATGGAGCTGATAGTGTCCATAGCGCGGGAAGTGACCTCACCCAGGACGTGGACGCTGTGACAGAAAGCAGCGTATTCATCAAGGTAGGCGTCGATTGTCTTCAGCACTGATGTCCTGTTGTCGGGGTTGGAGATCAGTTCGGCCACCGCCAAAGTGTGACGCACTCTGAGGTCCGAGACAGTCTCGCGGTAAGTGTCCTCGTCACCCTGTGCTGCAGTCAGGGCCCCATTGATCAGCACGTCAGTGACGCCGCGCATAGCAGATACGACAACGACCGTGCGGTCCCAGCGTTCGGATTCCTGCTTGACGAGGTCTGCTACTTGGCCGATGGCCTCTGCATTGCCGACAGAAGTTCCCCCGAACTTCATAACAATGGTCTTCATACTCCCACTCCTCCTTGGCCGACTTGACGCGCTATTATACCTGGTTCGAAGCTTTACAGAAGGCAAAGCGGTGCTATACTGAAAGAGTACATTACCATTTTTGGTCTTAGCAGAGAGCCAGGGGAGCCCGAGGGCGGGCTGAGAGGGTGTTATGGAACACCGACCCTAGAACCTGATCTGGATTATGCCAGCGGAGGGAGCGTGCACATTGACCTGAATCCCCGAGAAGCCGCCGTTGGCTGTCGGGGATTTTCTGTTGCCTGTTCACCTGTCTAGGCTGTTAACCACACAGAAGCACCACTTCACTTAGCTGATGCAGTTCACACGGTCTTCTGGAAAGGATCGGATATGCGTGTTGTGATTTTTGCCAACGGTTTGATGGCTGACCCTGCTGCAGATGTTCGGGGATGGACACGTCCCGATGATGACTTCGTGGCCGCGGATGGTGGTGCCCGTCACGCTATGGCTGCCGGGATCCGCCTGCATCACGTCATCGGCGATATGGATTCGCTGGATCAGGGCCTCCGCCGCCGACTTGAGGAGATGGGAACCGAGTTTCACATAGCGCCCGTTGCCAAGGATGAAACCGACCTGGAACTGGCCCTGATGTGGGCCGCTACTCAACCGCTTGTCGACGAGATTGTGGTCTTGGGCGCGTTTGGTGGACGGCCCGATCAGGCTCTGGCCAATCTGCTCCTACTGGCTCTGCCGGAGCTGGCCTCGCACCGTGTCCTGATGGTTGATGGGCGGTGGTCGGTTAGGGTGATTCGGGGGGGCGAGCGGGTGACACTCCGGGGCACCCCTGGTGATTGCCTCTCACTGATCCCGCTCGGTGGCCCCGCCGGCGGTGTCACGACGGAGTATCTTGTCTTTCCGCTTGCTGCGGAGACGTTGGCCTTCGGGCAGGCCCGCGGTGTCAGCAACCGGTTCGAGGGGGAGACTGCGACGGTGACGGTGCAGGAGGGGCTGGTCTGGTGCTTTCACCAGCGGTCGCAGGAGAGCGGAACGGTCTGACCGGCCACTCTGAGATCAGCTCACTATCTACAGGGATCTGGGCTCCTGTAAAAGTATGATTATGGAGGTCGGTGATGAAGCACTGGTTGGTTTTGTTGATTTCCGTGATGTTGGTTCTGGCTGGATGTGGCGCCGGAACATCTGAGCAGTTGCCGTCGGCCCCGTCCGAACCCACGTCAGACAGCCCACGTGAGTTGCGCGTGATGGCCTACAGCAGCTTCGACATCAGCGAGGCGGTGATCGCGGCGTTTGAGGTCGAGCATAATGCGAAGGTGCTGTTTTTGGATGCGGGCGACACCGGTCAGATGGTGAGCCAGGCGATTCTGAGCAAGGGGAATCCGCAGGCTGATGTTCTGTACGGTGTGGACAATACTTTCCTGAGCCGGGCTCTGGAGGGCGACATCTTCGAGGTCTACGTTGCAGAGAACCTCGCCTCAGTGCCGGATGTGTATCAGCTCGATCCGGAACATCGTGTCACACCTGTCGACTACGGCGATGTCTGTCTCAACTACAACCGGGCCTACTTCTCCGACAGCGGGTTGGCTGTGCCCGAGACGCTGGAGGATCTGACCGAGCCCGAGTATCAGGGCCTGTTGGTGGTCGAGAACCCCGCGTCGTCCTCGCCCGGCCTGGCGTTTCTCCTGGCGACTATCGGCGCGTTTGGAGAGGATGGCTATCTTGACTACTGGCGTGCGCTGCGTGCCAATGACGTTCTGGTCGTGGATAGCTGGGATACGGCATACTATAGTGAATTCACCGGTGGCACTCGGCCCATCGTCGTCAGCTATGCTACCAGTCCCGCGGCCGAGGTCTACTACAGCGAGACACCGTCAACCCCCGGGTTAGCCGATGAGCCGCCGACGGGCGCCGTGGTGGCTCCGGGAACGTGCTTCCGCCAGATCGAATTTGTGGGCATTCTCAAGAATGGAAGGAACCGCGACCTTGCCGAGGCGTTCGTGGAGTACGTGTTGAGCGAACCATTCCAGAGTGATATTCCCTTACATATGTGGGTTTTCCCCGTCAACGAGGACGCCGCACTCCCCGACGTCTTTGGGCAATATGCTGTGACAGCGGATGCGCCGGCTGTTGTCTCCGCCGATGCGATCGAGCAGAATCGCGAGGCGTGGATTGAGGCCTGGACCGACGCGGTCCTAAGGTGACGCAGCGTTGAAGCCTCGTCTCCGGAATATAGAAGACCAGCAGGGATCTGACGGGGCGCGTGGTCGGTGGGTCGCGACTTACGCGCTGCTTGTCCTTCCCCTTGTCTTCCTGCTGATCTTCTACTTCTATCCATTGGTGGGGATCGCCAGAGCCAGCCTGCTGGACCTCGATCGCCTGGACCTGGCGCCCTTGATAGCGCGTTTGATGTCACCCCGCATCTTGCGGGTCATCGGGTTCACATTTGGGCAGGCGCTTCTATCCACGGTGTTGACCTTGGTGTTGGCACTCCCGGGTGCTTATGTCTTCGCGCGCTACCGTTTTCCGGGCAAACAGATGATCCAGGCACTGGTCACCGTGCCGTTTGTGCTCCCCGCAGTGGTTGTGGCAACGGCTTTCAATACAGTACTAGGCCCGACATCGGGACTGAGCCGTTGGCTTGGGGTGGATCTTCGCTATACGCTGGCTGCGATTCTGATCGCGCACGTCTTCTATAACTACGCGGTTGTGATGCGGATGGTGCGCGGGTTCTGGTCCACGCTTGATCCCTATCTGGAGCAGGCGGCGCGCACGCTGGGGGCATCGCCGTGGCGTGTCTTTTGGGAGGTCACGCTGCCGCTGCTCCTCCCCGTCGTTGCTACGGCGGCGGTCCTGGTTTTTATCTTCTGCTTCACCAGCTTTGGCGTCGTCCTCATCCTGGGCGGGCCGCGGTTTGCCACGCTGGAAGTAGAGATCTATCGGCAGACGATCAACTTCGCGAACTTACCCCTTGCGGCAGCGCTTTCTCTGGTGCAGATACTGTTTACGCTGGTGATGACATCGGTCTATGCGCGGCTGCAACGGCACATCTCGCGTCCCCTGGACCTGAAGCCCCAATGGGTGACCCAGCGCTGTCCTCGGACGCCGTCGGAGATCGGTTTCTTGGTCGCCAATATCCTGGTGATGGTGGTGCTGCTCGCGCTGCCTCTGTTGACCCTCGTGATTCGGTCCCTTAGTGCCGGCTTGCAGCACTATGCGGCGCTCTTTGAGACCTCTCGACAGGGGATCTTCTATGTGCCGCCGCTTGCGGCTGTGGGCAACTCTCTGAAGATCGCGCTGATGACCACAGGGTTGGCGCTGACCTTGGGTCTGCTGACGTCGCTGGCGACCTACCGGCGCCGCAGTAGCTGGCTGATCGATGCGCTCTTCATGCTGCCGCTGGGGACGTCAGCGGTCACGCTGGGGCTGGGGTACTTGCTCACCATGGATCGCCCGCCGCTGGCACTTCGGGGGACGGTTGCACTGATCATCTTTGCCCACACGCTGGTCGCGCTACCCTTCGTCGTGCGAAGCGTCTTGCCCTCGTTGCAGTCGATCCAGCCGAGTTTACGTGAGGCTGCTGCGTTGTTGGGGGCCCCGCCCACAAGGGTTTTTGCCGAAGTGGAACTCCCCATCGCTTGGCGGGCGTTGGCTGTCGGCGCGGTCTTTGCCTTCACGATTTCGATGGGTGAGTTCGGTGCCACGTCGATGATCGCTCGGCCGGAACTGCCGACCATTCCGGTCGCGATCTACCGTTTTCTCTCACGACCTGGCTCCCTCAACTATGGTCAGGCATTGGCGATGTCGACGATCTTGATGACTGTGTGTGTGGTCGGGTTTGTCGCCATTGAGCGGCTCCGTCCACCGGGGCCTCAGGCGTTCTAGGGTTTTGGGGGCATGATGACGTTTCTGGAGATTGACGCTATCTGCAAGACGTATGACGGCGAGCCTTTATTGCGCAACGTCTCCCTGAGCGTTGAGCGTGGCGAGATCATCAGCCTTCTCGGGGCATCGGGCAGTGGCAAAACGACGCTGCTGCGCATCATCGCCGGACTGGAAGTCAGTGAGTCCGGCCGCGTATTGCTCGGAGGTCAGGATCTGACCCATATCCCGGTACATCGACGGGGCGTTGTCCTGATGTTTCAGGAATACGCGCTGTTTCCTCACCGCACGGTGGCTGAGAATGTGGGCTTTGGCCTGCGGATGCAAGGCCGACCACGGTCTGAGATCCAGGCCCGAGTGAGTGAGATGCTGGGGCTGGTGGGGCTGGCAGGATTTGATGGGCGTAGTGTGGTGCAACTGTCGGGTGGTGAACGCCAGCGTGTGGCGCTGGCGCGCAGCTTGGCGCCGGAACCACAGCTGTTGCTGCTGGACGAGCCGCTGGGGTCCCTGGACCGCAACTTGCGTGAGCGGCTGCTGGAGGACCTCGCGGTGATCCTGCGCCGAGTAGGTGTGACCGCGATCGTCGTGACCCACGATCAGACTGAGGCCTTCTCCCTGGCCGATCGTGTGGCGTTACTTCACGATGCGTGTGTAGTCCAGATGGGGGCACCCGAGACGATCTACCGGCATCCGGCCAGCCCATGGGTCGCGCGATTCCTGGGTCTGACCAATCTCCTGCCGGCGTTGAGGATGGCAGGGAATCAAGTTCATACCGCGCTGGGCTCGCTGACCCTTGAATCGGCACAGTGTGCCGTTGGGACCGCGCCCGCGGACGGATACGGCCGGGGGACAGTTCTCATTCCACCTTGGGGGATCCATCTCATAGATGAAGATGCTAGGGCCAATGTCTTCGCCGCGACGGTGAGCCGCGCGATCTTCCAGGGGCAGACGACCGAACTGCGGCTGCGCATCGGCGAGACAATCCTGGCGCTCACCTTGGAGTTGACGGACGGGATACCTCGGGTGGGAGATGCCGTGCGCGTCTGGATAGACCCGGGCACGCTCTGCTGGTTTCAGTCCGATCCGGAATTGCCGTCGGACGCGGTGACGCAGATCAGATCATAGGCTGCGGCAAGCGCGCGTTTGTCCGAACTTGCGCCACCGGTAATCTCGAACGGCGACGCCGTCGTGGCGTGGATCAGCTCCAGCGTGAGGATTGACCCGCGCTGGATGATCTCCTGAGGGATCTCAAGC
>CAZEXX010000238.1:0-6306 GCA_964516885.1 uncultured Anaerolineales bacterium
CGTGGGTGACGCGCGTGGGTGTGGAGAAGACCGGGCGGGCTGTCTCGCCGCGCCGGATGAGCCACATGCGATCGATGATGCGAAAGCGCAGGCCAGTGATAGGATCCGAGTGGTTCTCCTGGGCAAAGAGCACCAGATCGGGATCTGTGGGACTGAAGAGCGCGTGGTTGTAGTTGCGGTCGAATCGTTGCCACATTTGGTAATCACCACCGTCCACCGGCAGGCTGCCGAAAACACGTTGCAGCCCGAAGGCCGAGTCGACGAAGAACTCCTTGCCGTCGGCAGACCGGGAGAGATGTGTCGCCAACCGGCTGACCGTTCGGTTCTTTACCAGGTCCCCCGGGAGGGTGTTTACGCATTCTGTAGGGCTGTCCGGCTCGGGTCCGCGGCGCCAGAGCGATGGTCCCATACCCCAATAGACCTCGCCGGTTTCCGTGTCTACATAGGGGGAGGCGTTCTGGAACTGCGTCTCGGGGAAATGGCGGACCTCATCCGTCTCGAAGTCCACCACAGCCAGGGTCCTGCCCTGAGCGGAGGAACCACCCGGCGGGAAGGCGCAGTAGAACCACAGGTAGCGACCGTCGTGGGTCATACTGTCATTCACGAAGTAGAAAGCCTCCTGCAATGGCGCGACCTTCTGCGTCAGCAGATAGACGGTCACGCCGGTTTCCGGGTGGGTCCAGGGAGAGAAGAGCTTGGAATTCTCCAGATCGATCATAGCGTTCCTTTCTGTGCGAATATGAGGGGGTGATGCTCGTCGGGCGTATGAGTTCCGTCGCCGTAGCCGTGCCCGACGGCTGACACTTCCAGCAGCTTGAACCCGAAGTTCTGAAGCATGGTCCGGTACTCGTTCAGTCCGAAATTTCTCCAATACATCGTCACATCGAAGAAATCGTCTTGCGTGTAGGCGGGTTCGTTCCGTGCGCTCAGCGTCGCCAGCAGATAGCCGCCGGGCTTGAGCCATTGGTGGATGCGGCGAAAGAGCTCTCCGTGCTCCTCGCGGGGCAGGTGGAAGATCGCGTAGAAGCCGACGACGGCGTCGAAGCGGGCCGGAGGGAAGTCCAAGGCCATAATGTCGCCTTGGATGAAAGTGCCCGCCGGGACGTTGTAGCGCGCAAGGGCGATCATCTCTCCGGAGATGTCGACGCCGGTGACGGCAGCACGGCGGGCGAGGTCGCGGGAGAGCGGCACGCCGCCCCCGCAGCCGATGTCGAGCACGGCTGCGCCATCGGTCAGCCGATCCGTCAGGATGGTCAGGGTTTGTTCCGTCTCCTTCCGGCGTGCCTGATCATAGGCTGCCGCGCAGTGGTTGTAGCCGCGGCGCACCAGAGCTTTGTAGTCGGTGTTCGGGTCATTGGCCGGTTTCACTGCTCACCTCGTCGCCGATGGAGATCTTCTCGGAGTCGAGGGTGGGCAGGTCAGCTCAGTCCTGCTCTGACCTGTGCGCGCAGCCATCCCTCGTCCTCGTCGATGCCCTCGTTCATCCGTCCTGCTGCCACGATGGGCAGCCACTTCCGATATTGCGCCTCGCAACCAGGATTCAGTCTGAAGTAGCGTTTCAGATAGGCATTGTGGGACCAAGCCAGAGCGGTCCTCTCGATCCACGACCGTGCTTCCGACTGGCTCTCCTCGAGTAGGATGATGGAGGTCCGGGCGACATCGGCGATGGGGTTTCCGATCGTGGCATCCACCCAGTCGATAATGACTGGTCCCTTGTCCGTGATCAGCACATTGCCCGGGTGTAAGTCGCCGTGGCACAGGCTGGTGCCAATCGGCATCCGTTCCAGTGCTGTCAGGGCGGCCTCCTGAAGTTCGGGCTCGAGACCCTTCGCCTGACGGATCTTGTGCTCCAGACGTTCCGTTTGTGAGGGTAAGCCGTCAACCGCGGCGCAGTAGTGCATCTGTGTTTGGAGTTCTGCCAGGGAGCGCACGTAGTTCAGGAGCCTCCACGGTTTCGTTGACAGTACCTCAACCATCGACGTGCCGTCAACGCGCTCGTAGACCACGCCGAAGTGTCCATCGATCTCCACGACGTCGCCCACCGCCGGAACCGGCAGCCCGGCTGCATAGACGGCCCGCGAGATCTTTGCCTCGTCGCGAATTCTCCCCTCCGGAAACCAGTTGAAGAAGAGCTTGAGGACTTGATTGTTCGGCCAGGCGAATACCTTGGCTGTTCGGCCAAGGGCGATCGGTTCTTCTGTCAGCATTTTGATCTCTTCCTAGACTCTAGAGGCGAGTCTGACGTGGCTGATGTCCGCGCAGATGCGTCGCCGCTGTCGGTCGGTGCTATCAACTCATCAACAACACTTTCTACGTGCAGCTTGGTCGTATCCAGGAAGGGTATCGCACCGCCATCCGCCTCACGCAAAATCAGCGGCAGTTCGGTCCCGCCAAGGATCAGGCCTTCAATGCCGGCGTCAGCTTCCAGCTGTGAGGCTATCTCCAGGAGCTCGCGCTTTGTCGCGTCCAGGATGATGTCATTGACCAATTCCCCCATGTACTTCTCGTGGATGGTCTCCTGGTCGTCTGGGCCGGGTGTGACGATGATGATACCGTGTTTGGAGAACACCTCTTCGTAGAACCCGCCCTGCATCGTGAACTTGGTGCCAAAAAGGCCGACTTTTCTCAGCCCCAGACGTCTGGCCTCTCTGCACGTCACCTCTACGATGCTGATCAGCGGCAACTGTGATTTGGCCTGGATGCTGTTGAATACGATGTGCGGTGTGTTGGATGCTAATAGGGCGAAGTCTGCCCCGACTCTCTCAAGCTTCCGCACCTCCTCGGCGAGGTAGTCAGCGGCTTCATCCAAGCTACCGGCGCCGATCAGATCCAGCATACGCGTCATGTCGATGCTATTGATAACGATCTGAGGATAGTGCCCATCAGGCCGGCGTTCACGGTAGCGACTGATGATCTGCCGGTAGTAGGCTACTGTGGACTCCGGCCCGATGCCTCCGATGATGCCGATGGTTCTCATTTGAGTCTCCTGGCGGGATCTTTCCGCGCGATCTGGCACGATCATCGTTTCCAGGGTCAGTATAGATCGCTCCCGTCCCCGTCGCAAACGCGCTTTGGCAGTTGCGATACCGATAGCGGCGGACGCAGAGATCGATCAGGGATCACTACTGCAGCCGGTTGCGCGGACTTGAATCTGGCAATGCTCAGGAAAATCAGCCCTGCTTTGGTGTTTTGTCTTCGCAAGATACGGGTATACTCACCTGGTGGCTGCGAACTGGTACGGTTCGCTTAGCTTGACAGAGCGTGTGGGACTGGATGGAGGCGCCGGATGGGCTTCGAGAGAGACTATGACGTCGCGGTTGCCGGTGCCGGCGTAGCCGGCGTGGCGGCAGCGTTGGAATGTGCGCGTGCCGGGATGCGCACGGCACTGGTGGAGAAAACGGTGCTTATCGGTGGCCTGGCGACGACGGGACTCGTCAACATCTACCTGCCGCTTTGCGATGGCCACGGGCATCAGGTCATCTATGGGATTACTGAGGAGCTTCTGCATCTGAGCATCAAGTATGGCCCGGGCGCGGTCCCTGAGAGTTGGCCGGCGCGCGGACGCTACAGCACGTCTTTCTCGCCGGCATCCTTTGTCCTGGCTTTGGATGAGGTGTTGGGCGAGGCCGGTGTGGAGGTATGGTTGGATACGCTGGTCAGCGAACCGGTGATGGCCGGCTCACGGCTTACCGGCATTGTGGTCGAGAACAAGAGCGGGCGGGGCGTGTTGAAGGCACAATGCGTGATCGATGCCACCGGCGATGCCGACGTGGCTTATCGCGCGGGGGCCAAGTGCGTGGAGACAGACAATTGGCTCTCCCTCTGGGGCGTCCAGACCTCGCTGGCACGAGCCCGGCAGGCCGCGGTAGATCCTGCCACGAGCTTGCTGGATATGGTCCGTGTGGGCGGCGATGCTAACGGTCGCGGGCATCCTGCGGACCAGCCCAAGTATCACGGCACCGACGGTGCTGAGGTGACCCGGTTCGTTCTGGAGAGCCGGCGGCTGCTCAGAGAGCACTACCAGGCGAAGCAAGGTGAGATCGGCGCAGATGGTCGGCATCAGATTTTCCCGGTGACACTGCCGTCGATGGCCCAGTTCCGGACGACACGGCGAATCGACGGGGTGGAGACGATGTTGGCGGACCAGGAAAACATCGAGATCGCCACGTCGGTAGGCGTGATCCCCGATTGGCGCAAGGCCGGGCCGGTGCGCGAGATCCCCTATGGGGCACTGATCCCGAAGGGCGTCAGGGGGCTGCTGACCATCGGGCGCTGTATGTCCGCCGAGGGCGAGGCGTGGGAGGTCGCACGTGTGATCCCGCCGGCGGCTCTGACCGGACAGCTCGCCGGCATCGCAGCCGCCTTTGCCATCCGCCATAACACGACGCCCGATGCGCTCGTGGTCGACGACATCCAGGCGGTGGTCCAATCGTATGGCCTGCCCCTGCACGCCTCAGACATCGCCGGACATGAGCTGTGATCTGTTTTCTTGTGATTTGCCATCTGCGATTTGATCATTCTTTTACCCAGGAGCCTACTTGATGACATCAGTGACCAACACATCGCCCAACCGTAGCGCGGTTGGCAACCGCCGCCTGATCGGCCTCTACGTCGCCGCGGTGGTCTTCTTTTGGGCAGCTCTGTACATCTACGTGCCGACGCTTTCGGTTTATGTGGAATCGAAGACGAGCACGCTGGCATCTGTTGGCGTTGTGCTCTCGATGTATGGCCTTTGGCAAGCGATTATCCGACTGCCGCTGGGGATCGCTGCAGACTGGGTCGGTCGGCGTAAGCCCTTCATCATCGGCGGCTTTGCGTTTGCCGGGTTGGGCGCCCTGATCATGGGGCTGTCAAATGGCGTGGGCGGCCTGATGGTTGGTCGTGCCTTCACCGGCTTCGCGGCAGGCGCCTGGGTCTTGTTGGTGGTTGCTTTCAGCAGTCTGTTTGCGCCGGAGGATGCGGTGCGGGCGTCGGCGATCCTCTCGGCTATCAATGCGGTGGCCCGCGTGATTGTCACCAGCATGACCGGCTCTCTGAACTTGATGGGGGGCTACCCTCTCTCTTTCTTCGTCGCCGTGGTGATGGCCGGTCTGGCTATCCTGGCGATGCTCTTTGTGAAGGAGCCTCGTCGGGAAGTGAAGCGTTCCAGCTTCCGTCAGGTTGGTGCATTGATCTCCCGGCGAGATGTTCTGATGCCGGCCTTACTGGGCATTGTGGCGCAGTATGCCATCTGGTCATCGACTTTTGGCTTTACGACGAACCTCGCCAAGAATATGGGTGCTACCGATGTTGTCCTCAGTCTGCTGGTGAGCATGAACCTGGCAGTGGTCTTCTTGGGCAACCTGGCGATGTCGGCCGTGGCCAAGAAATTCGGCGAGCGGCGGATGGTGGCCCTGAGTTTTGTCTTTGTGGCTTTGGGCCTGGGCTCTTTGGCGGTGGCCAAGGGGATGACGATGGTGTTCGTCGGGCAGATCCTGATGGGGCTGGCGAGCGGTGTCGGCTATCCGGTCCTGATGGGGTTGAGCATTCGCTATGTGGACGAGTCAGAGCGCGCGACGGCGATGGGGCTCTACCAGTCGGTCTACGCCATCGGTATGTTCTCGGGGCCAACACTGAGCGGAATCCTGGCCGATCAGATCGGTATCCAACCTATGTTTGTCATCACCGCGGTGGTCTGTTTGGTCCTGGGGCTGATCGGTACGCGGCTGTTGCGGGGCAGGGAGTAGGGGAAATCACGAATCTCAAATCAGGCAAATCTCAAATCACAGACAAGGGCGCGCGTAGTTTGGTCATGACCTACTAGCCGCTGGGGCCTGTGTCCCACCGTTGACCCTCTGTGGTGCACTCGACACGAAGACGGGCTCGGGCCCCCGACGCAGTCGGGGCTAACACCAGCCCGAGCAGAACGGGTCTGGCATTTTTGTGCTGCGTGGTGTGCGCGCACACGTGCGTGGGAGAACGTGATGTCCATTCCGAAGTTTGTGATTTGAGATTTGTCTGATTTGGGATTTCCAATTCGAGGAGGTAACTCGTGAAGACTAGACAGTCTGTCTGTTATCCGATGATCAAGCCCGCCGGTATTCCTTTGGCCGATTTCGTCGCAAAGGTGGCGGAGATGGGCTTCCCGGCGATCGAATTCTGGGGACGTGATGAGGGTTACGACGATGTGGTTGCGCTGGCGCGCAAGCATCATCTGGCTATCGCTACCATGGGGGGACACAACAGCCTTGCGGTCGGGCTCAATGATCCTTCCGAGCATGACCGTATCGAGGCCGAGCTTCACGACTCCATAGATCTTGCAGCTGC
>CAZEXX010000239.1:0-6288 GCA_964516885.1 uncultured Anaerolineales bacterium
GGAATCGTGCCGCCTTTGCCCAGCGTCGCCAGAATCTCCTTGGTCGAGGGTGCCGGCCCCAAGTCCTCTTCCGGCAGTGCTTGGGCCGAGGTGTCGGCTGTCGCCGTCGTCTGCCCCGCTGTGCCTTCTAGCTCGTGCTCCGCGAAGAGGCTCTCGACCCACAGCAGCACGTCCGCCGGTGTGTCTGTGACCTGGATGTTGACGGGCACCCGGACATCCGGCGGGGTGCTGGAGAGCGCCAGGGTGG
Source organism: uncultured Anaerolineales bacterium (assembly GCA_964516885.1). GTDB lineage: Bacteria > Chloroflexota > Anaerolineae > B4-G1 > SLSP01 > PWVB01. The sequence goes on from CAZEXX010000239.1 coordinate 248, forward strand.
GGGTGTTGCCCAATCCGGTCACGGTGTGCGGTTGTTGCGCCATATCGCCGGAGAGGATGATCCTGTCCGATGCCGCCAGGGCCACCTGGGTGAGGATGCTGTCCCACGCCGGTCGGTGTGGGGCAGCGGGCGGCAGCGGGCTCAATACGAGCGTCTTGCCGTCACCGAGCAGTTCAGATTCGGTGCCGGAGGGATCGCGGGCCTCGAGGCCCGCATTGGCAAAGAGCAGTATTTCCCCCTGGCTGTAGGTCATCTCCTCCATCAGCAGTGTGGCCTGGTCGCTGCCCTCGTAGGCCGCGAGGAGGAGCTCCTCGCCGAGAAGCAGGTTGATGACCTCGCGCAGGTGGTCCTGTCGGCCTTGGTCGAGTGATCCGGGAGCCAGGGTGATGATCGGGCGGCTGAGAAGCGTTGGCTCTCCGCGGTAGTATAGGAGCGCGGGGCGTAACTTCACCGGCAGCCGGTGGAGCCCCGCTGGATAGAGCGAGGCATCCCACGTCAGCGCCTGGAGCTCCGGCAGGGCCTCAGGTGGCGATAGTTGTGCGGCCTCTGCTCGTGTGAGCCCAAGTGCGGCGGAATCGCCCGGGAGCCGGGCCAGCGCAGCTTGGAGCGTGAGTGACTGCGTGTGCCACGTGCCGAGGAGCGTCTTGGCTCTCTGCGTCGGCAAGCCGCTGCCGAACAGAAACCACGCCCATAGCGCTGCATCGTTCATCTAGCCCTCGCTGGGTTCCCGCTCTAGGAGGATCGTGACCGGGCCGTCGTTGACCAACTCGACGACCATGTGTGCGCCAAAGAGACCGGTCGCGACAGACACTCCCTCGCCAGCTACCGCCTCTGTGAATTGGGTCACCAGTGGCTCGGCAGCCTCGGGCGCCGCAGCCGGCATGAAGGATGGGCGAAAGCCCTTGCGTGTGTTGGCGATCAGGGTGAATTGTGACACGATCAGAACTTGGCCGCCGGTCTCTTTGACCGATAGGTTCATACGACCATCGGCGTCGGAGAAGATGCGCAGGTTGGCGACTTTGTGGGCTAGCCACAGTGCCTCTGCCGGCGTATCGCCCCTGGCCGCACCGAGAAGTACCAGGAGTCCGGGGCCTATGGCGCCGACGAGGTCCTCATCGACCGTAACGGATGCGCGAGTTACGCGCTGGACAACAGCTCTCATTCAGTGACTCCTCATCCCATCGCCACGACGAAAGCGATCGCCAATCCGCCGTCGTGGCTCAGGCTGACAGCCCATTCCGTCAGTCCCTGGGCTTCGGCCAATGCAGCCGCGCGCCCGTGCAGGCGCACGTAGGGCTTGCCGCTCTGCTCGTTGAGTGTCTCAACCTCCAGCCAACCGATGCCTGCGGGTGAGAGCACCCGGACGCCGACACCCAGCGCCTTAGAGACCGCTTCCTTGGCTGCAAATCGGGCCGCCAACTCCGCGGGACGTCCGCGGCTGGAGCGGACTTCATCCGGTGTGTAGACGCGCGCCAGGAAGCGCTCCCCATACCGGCTGAGGATTCGCTCAATTCGCGGGATTTCCACCAGATCGACGCCCGTGGCCAGCATCGCTATCCTGCCTCCGTCTCCGTGAGTGGCTCGGCAATAGCCAAAGCATAGTGGTCCAGATCGATCCAGCGCCGTGATGCGGATAGGATCTGCTCTGCGGTAACGCTGCGGATGATCGTCGCATAGCGTTGGAGATAGTCCAGGCCCAGATTGTACCGTTCGATATTGAGCAGGGAGCGCGCCACACCTTCGTTGGTCTCCAGGTAGAGCGGCAGGCTGCCGGTCAAATAGGAGATGGTGTCAGCCAGCTCCTCCTGCGTCACCGGCGTCTCGACAAAGCGCCGCAGTTCGTCCATGATGAGTTGGATCCCGTGATCCACCTTGGCCGGATCGAATCCGCCCAGAATGCGCCAGGGACCGGGCCCGCTGCCGCCGGACAGCCTACTGTAGACGTAGTAGGCCAGCCCGTTCTGTTCGCGGATGCTCAGCCCCAGCCTCCCGTACATGCCGAAGAGGCCCAGGATGTTGTTGCCGACGAGGCAGGGGACGAAGTCCGGGTGACGGCGCGCCGGCCCGGGCCATCCCAGGACCACGTTGGTCTGCGACTTGTCCTCCAGGCTCACGCGCTGCTCAAGCCGGCGATCCAGACGCGGCACCTCAATCAAGGGCGCGCGCTTCGGTCGGTGCCTGTCCCAGTCGCCAAAGGCCTCGGCCACGGCCTTGGCGGCATCCTCGGCTTTGATGCCGCCCACAACGACGATCACCATGCCCTGTGGGGCAAAGTAGGTCTCGTGGAAGGCGACCAGATCCTCGCGTGTGATCGGCTCGATTGTCTCCGGGTATCCCAGCTGGCTCCAGTGGTAGGGATGGGCTTCCGGATAGGCCATTTCGTAGAACTTCATCTGGGCGATGCTCCGCGCCTCCTGTTCTCGCTCCCGGAGAGCGGTCAGGATCTCGGTGCGGGCCTTCTCAATCTGCCGCGCGTCGAAACTCGGGTGCCGCAGGACATCGCTGAGAATGTCCAACAGCGTCGGCGAACTCGCAGAGCTCGCTAGATCCTCCGCCAGGCTCTTGGCGCCGAAGGAGGCGATATGCGTGCCTGTGCCGAGGCCGAAGCTGGCGCCGATGGATTCGACTTCCTCGTAGAGGTCACCGAAGCTGCGCTTCACTGTGCCTCGTTGCATTACGTCGGCGGTGAAGCCGGCCAGGCCAAACATGCCGGCGGGCTCATCCTGTGCGCCGGCTTCGAGGTAGCCCTGCACCACGACGGCCGGGCTGGCGAAGTTCTCGCGGACCAGGACGGTGACACCGTTGGGTAGCACCGTGCGCAGCGTGTCGTTCGGGCCGGGCAAGGCCTGCTTCTGTCCGGGTGTGCGGGGTTGGTGTGGTATGCCCATTGATTACCCGTTCCTCCCACGGCTGAGATACCAGCCGGTGGTGCGGTTTGCCGGCACGAGATAGGTCTGCGCAACCCGCTGGATGTCCTCACTGGTGACCGCTGCCAGATCATCCAGGTAGCTGTCCAGCCAAGCGCCATCAGCGAAAACGCGCGAGAATCCCAGCCAGAAGGCCTGGTTCGAGATGCTCTCGCTGGAGTAGGCGAAGAGCGCCCGTGCCTGGCGCTGTGCTTTGGCAAGCTCGGTCTCGGCGACCGGTCTCTCTCGCAGGCGCGCGAGCTCGTCCTCAATCCGGGAACTCACCGCCTCCGCGTCACTGCTGGGCCATACTGTGGCCGATATCCGGTAGAGCCCCGGATCAACGGTCGGGGTCAGGCTGCCGCGGATGTCCACGGCGTACTCGTTGTCGACCAGGGCACGATAGAGCCGGCTGGTGTAGTTGGTGATGTGGCCGCTGCCCACGAGGAATCCTGACCCCCCCGAGAGGATGGCGTTGAGCACCGTCAGGGCGTGAACATCGCGGTGGCGGGCCTCGGGCACGTGGTAGGCGATCTCGACATAGTCGGTCTCGCCGACGCCTTCGACGACCACCCGGCGTTCGCCGCGTTGGCGCGGCTCTACTGCGCGCACCTGCGGCGTCTCCGGCCCGCGAGCGATGTGCCCGAAGGCCGATCGGGCGACCTCCAGGGCTGCGTCGACATCGATGTCGCCGGCGATGGTGACCAGGGCGTTGTTGGGCGAGTAGTAGCGTTTGAGGTGGTTATACAGATCATCACGGGTGATGGCGTCGAGGTCGCAACGGTAGCCGATGGTCTCGTGCCCGTAGGGGTGGACGCGGTAGGCGGCCGAGGTGAGTTCCTCGCTGAGCCGGAAGAACGGTGAGTCCTCGCTCCCCTGGCGCTCGCTGATGATGATAGAGCGCTCGGAGGCCACATCCTCCTCGGTGATCCGCGTCTGCTCCATCCGGTCTGATTCAATATCCAGGGCCAGCGCGAGCTTGTCGGCGGGCAGTGTCTCGTAAAAGGTGGTGAAGTCAAGCCACGTCATACCGTTGCAGACCCCGCCATCGCGGGCGATGGCCCGGTCGGCGGCCCCGGCAGGCCACCGCTCGGTGCCCTTGAAGAGCATGTGCTCGACCCAGTGGGAAATGCCGGTGATGCCGGGGTGCTCGTTGCGCAGGCCGACACGGTACCAGACCCAAGAGCTGACGACCGGGGCCGTGTGAGCAGCCCGCACCAGTATCTGCAGGCCGTTATCCAATGTTGTGTGAGTGAGTGTCAAAGTAGTGTCTTCCAGGATCTCTTAGTCCAGGGGGTGTTTCGTGCCGCGGCCCTCATAGCCGCGGCCGATACCGGAGTATTGGAAGCCAAGGTCGCCGGCCGCGATCGGGTCGTAGATGTTGCGTCCATCGACCAGGATGGGCTGCCGCATCGACTCCTTGACGCGGGCCAAGTCCAGGTTCTTGAATTCGTTCCACTCAGTCACCAGCACGAGGGCATCCGCCCCGTCGGCGACGGCGTAGGGGGTGTCCATCATCTCGACACTGGTGAGAAGCCGCGCGGCATTATCCATCGCCACAGGATCATAGGCGCGGACAGTGGCGCCCTTTCGCTGCAGATTGCGGATGATCTCCAGGGATGGTGCCTCGCGGATATCATCGGTGTTGGGCTTGAAGGAGAGGCCCAAGATGCCGATGATAGTGCCCCGCAGGTCACGGCCCAGGAATCTCTCGATCTTGCGCAGCGGTGAGTGGCGCTGATCGCGGTTGATGTCCATCACGGCGTGCAGGAGGTGCGGGTGACGGCTCTCGAGTTCAGCCATGGAGGCGAGGGCTTTGACGTCCTTGGGGAAACACGAGCCGCCCCAACCCACGCCCGCGTCCAGGAATGAGTGACCGATGCGGCTATCCAGGCCCATTCCGTAGGCGACCTCTTTGACGTCGGCGCCCAGTGCCTCGCAGATATTGGCGATCTCATTGATAAAGGAGATCTTGGTCGCCAGGAAGGCGTTCGATGCGTACTTAACCATCTCAGCCGTCCGCAGATCGGTAATCATCATCCTGGTGCGCAGTGGAAGGTGCAGTTGCGCGACCCGTTCCGCTGCGTCGCGGTTGGTGGAGCCGAGAATGACCCGGTCGGGACTCATGAAGTCGCTGATGGCCGAGCCCTCACGCAGAAACTCCGGGCACGAGACGACATCGAAGTCGGGGACGTCGGACCGCCGGCTGCGTACGATGTCCGCCACCCAGTCGCCGGTGCCCACGGGCACGGTGGATTTGTTGATGATGATCAGGTAGTGATCCATCGTGTCCGCGATCGACTCGGCCGCCATTCGGACGTAGCGTAGGTCGGCCTGGCCATCGACGTCCGAGGGCGTGCCCACAGCGATGAAGACGTAGTCGGCGTCCGCCAGGGCTTGCTCGTAAGAGGTCGTGAAGTAGAGCCGCTTGGCGCCGACATTGCGGCGTATCAGCTCTTCAAGGCCCGGTTCGAATATCGGCATCATTCCTTTGTTGAGGTTGGCGACGCGCTGCTCGTTGATGTCGACACACGTGACTTTGTTACCCAGATCGGAGAAGCATGCGCCGCTGACCAACCCGACGTAACCCGCACCGATGATTGCGATACTCTTCATAGGTTTTTCAATTCCTTGAAAGTTTGCGCATCCGTGGTTCTGAGGCGGAAACGTGAACTGAGTGAGCCGGCGAGTTCCGCCGAGCTCGCGGGCCCCGCCGAATCTGCTATTCATTGCAGGATGCCAGCTGCCAGTTCTCCAGACAGCGGGTTTGATGATACCACAGCTGAGGTCGTTTCCAACCCCTGGACCAAGGGGCCGGCTAGTGCTATGATTGTCCTGGAGTGTGAGACCATTGATATCCACCGAACCTGTTGTTGAACTTCTGACATCTGCCCTGACGGGCGGCATTGCGTCCGCCGTTGATACGGCACGCCGGTGCCTGGCGGCCGGCCTGTCCGCCGAGACGGTGGCATCGGCGCTGTTGGACGCGGAGCGGACGATGGCGGCATCTGTTGTGGATGGGCGAGCATCGGCTGCATCGATCGCGATGGCGGACCGCCTGCGCTCTGCGGTGGACGCACTCGCGCCGATGTGGGAAGCTGCCTACGCGGAGTCAGCGGCGGCGGAACCGGCCGG
>CAZEXX010000240.1:0-6280 GCA_964516885.1 uncultured Anaerolineales bacterium
GTAGTCAGTGGCATTGGACCACTGCGCAGGCCTGGGAAAGGAGGCAGATGACACCCGCGACATCAGTCAACGAAGATCTGCGAGGACAGCTTACCTACCTGAACCTTATGATAAAGGGGATAGTGTCTGTCGGAACGCTGCTCGTCACCAGCGCCGGTGAGGTGATGAAACTCCGGCAGACATCCGAATCGGAGGAACACTACACACGACCACCAAGACGTTACGAGCTTCCCGGCACGGACGGCGTCGGCCGGGGCCTGCGGAGCCGCGAGAAGTACCTACATCCTACTCGCCTCTGCGACTCGCGAGCCCCTGAGGTCGTCGCCCTCGCCCAGGAACTGGGTGCAGGCCAGCTCTCCGATCATGAGTTTGCCGAAGCGGCCTTCGACTTCGCCAAGAACCGTATGACGCTGGAGATCGCCCCGATCGATGGCGTCGTTGAGACCCTACAGCGTGGCACGGGCACCTGTTTCGGGCTGATCACCGTCTTTATCGCCCTCTGTCGTGCCGCCGGCATCAAGGCACGTTACAAGATCTTCTCCACGACCATGATCGACGCCTGGCGCGGCCCGACCATCGATGCCGATCCCCTGCTGGCGAAGTGGCACGATTCGCTGGGCTACTTCCTGCTGGAGGGGGAAGGCGAGGCCCTTGTCGACGGCGAATGGCTGGTGGCCCACGTGGGCCCCACGGCCGAGCGTCAGGCAGCCGCCGGCATCCCCATCAGCCGGCTGGGTGAGGACGCTATCGGCAGCTGGTTCCAGGCCAGGCCGGGGACGGTAATGCGGTTGGAATCGCTGCCGCCAGGGTTGGCCGCCGGAAGCCGGCTCCTCCACAGGATCTCACCCGGCTCCATGGAGCGCGTGAATACCAGCGTGCTGCGGGAGATCGCGAAGGGACGTGAGGTGATCGCGGCGGCAGGTAGTCTGGAGGCCTATGATCGCGCCGCCCGCATCACCAGCCAGGAGAGCACTGAAGTGGACACAGTGAGATGCATCTAACCCACACCGAGGTGAGACAATGACGGAAGCGACCGAGCAATTTGGCGTTCGTGCCAAGATCCGCGAGAGAAGCAACAGCTATTTGGTCTATTTGGTGATCTTTATGGGCCTGGTGGCCATTATGGATCAGTACATCTCCACCATCAAGACCACCGCCATTCCCTATATCATTGAGGAATACGGCATCACAGCCATCGATTTTTCCTGGAACGAGGCCGTCTACCTGATCGCGACCTTCTTTATCTTTTTGCTCAACGGACTCAACGACATCATCGGTCGCAAACTCTCCATATTGGTCTTGGTGCTCCTCATGGGGGTCTCATCGCTTGCCATCGTCCTCTTCACGCCCACCCTGCAGCACTTTATGATCTTCTACACGGTGGCGATGTTCACCACCGTCTCCAATATGTGGACCATCCCTATCAGCGAGGAATCGCCGGCGCAGAAGCGTGCGAAGTACGTTTCCCTGACCTACGTGATCGGCTTGATCCCGCTCCAGGCGCTTCTTCCACCGCTGCTTATGGACGTCATGGGCTTGAGCTGGAAGTGGATGTACGGCGTGATGTTCATCCTGATGTTGCCGATGCTGATTATGTGGCGATCGATGAAAGAGACCCAACGGTTCACCGTGATCAGCAAGCAGCGCCGTGCCGGCAGCCGCAAGAACCACTTCTTCGGCATCGGTGTGATCAACAAGCGCGACATGCGCTACATCGCCATCGCTGCGTCCATCTGGATGGTCTGGCTTGTCTACTCCGTCCTCTACTACTGGGCGGGCTACTACTTCATGACCGTGAAAGGCTACACGCTCTCGCAGTGGTCCCTGGTCCTGTTGGGAACGCTGGTTATGGCGATGCTTGGCGGCGTCGCCGGTGGCACCATCATGGACAAGATCGGCAGGAATACCGCGCTCGTCGGCGGGTGCGTGATTCTCTCGGTCAACCTCGTGGCGATCGGCTTCGCCAGGGGCGCTTTGCTGCCCATCATCACGGCCATATCGGGGTTCTTCACCTCCTTCACCTATACGTGGATCGTCGTCTACGTCCCCGAAGTCTTCCCCACCGAGCGTCGTGGCGCCTGCATGGGCTGGACCACCACTGTGGCGCGCATCTCCTACGTCGTCGGCCCGGCACTGGCGGCAGTGCTGCTCAAGGCCTCGCCGACGATGGAGTGGTTCTGGGTCACCGCCGCGGGCATCGTGTTGATTCCGATCGCCATCATCCTGATCATCAATCCCTACGAGACGAAGACCAAGGAACTCGAAGAGATCGCTGTGGAGCGATAGTCGCCTGACGCCAGGAGCCTTACGTGCACGAAATCGAGCGTGTCGCCATTCTGGGCGCCGGGGCCATGGGCGCGGTCCTGGCCTCCAGGTTCAACGCTGCCCCGGGCTTCTCGACCTGTCTGATCGCCCGCGGTGAGCGCCGGGACCGACTGGTGAAGATCGGTCTGACCGTCAACGAAGAGACCTTCTTTCTGCCGGTGATCGATCCCGCAGAGGCCCGGACGCCGGTGGACCTGATCCTGGTGGGGCTCAAGCACCACCAGCTCCCCGAGGCCGTGCCGGGCTTGGGCAACCTCGTGGGACCAGAGACAACCTTCATCTCGGTCATGAACGGTCTGGACAGCGAGACGACCATCGGCGGCCTCTACGGGATGGACAAGGTCCTCATGTGCATCTCGGTCGGCATTGATGCCCTGCGCCAGGAGGGCAAGGTGACCTTTACCACCCTTGGCAAGCTGCAGTTCGGCGAGGCGGATAACACGCAGATCAGCGCCCGCGTGAGCCGTGTGCAATCAGCGCTCGACCGCGCCGGTATCCCCCACGAGACGCCCACCGATATGCTGCGGGTCCTGTGGTGGAAGTTCATGATCAATGTGGGCGTCAACCAGGCTTCGGCGATGATGCGTGCCCCTTACGGCCTCTTCCACACCTCACCGGATGCCCGCGCTGTGATGTTCGGGTTGATGCGTGAAGTCCTCGCCCTGGCAGCATGTGAGGGCATCCGTCTGGAGGAGCAGGACCTGGCAGTATGGGATGCCTTTCTCCAGACCCTCTCGCCGCAGGGCAAGACCTCGATGCTCCAGGACATCGACGCCGGGCGCAAGACCGAGGTCGAGATCTTCGCCGGCAAGGCTGTGGAACTGGGTCGGACCCACGGCGTTCCCACCCCGATGAACGAGATGGCGCTCCACATCATCCGTACACTGGAGAGTAGCGCCGGCTAGACACGCCCCCTCTACCTTGCCGGGCGTACGCATCTCAATTGGCACGAATCGCATGTTGTCACCCCGAGCGGGTCCAGCACACAATCTCAACTCCGGATCTGACCAGAGAGGGGTCTTGTGATCCGGTCGCGCGGGTATCAGCACCACAAGATCCCTCTCTGTGATGCTATGCAGAGAAACGGGAGTGGATAACCCGATCGGGATGACAGCTTGGGCCCCCTTTTTTGGCGAGATGCGTACGCCCTGCTCTACCTTGGACCGGTGCACGCACGCATCGATTCATGTTGTATAATGAGAGTGAAGACACCGGCAGCGATATCGTCTTGCCTCACATCCCTTCCCATCGACTCCACATTCCCCAGACGGATTATTGACATGCCAATTGGTCATTGACATGCCTAAGTATGCGGTGTATAATACTTTGTAAGTAAAGCTTACTATCTAACTTCACACACCGATGAGGTAGCGTGACCGAGAAAGCAACGCGCGAGCAGACACGCATTCTGAACCGGCGGTTGGTTCTCAAGACGATTTACCAGCACGAACAGATCAGCCGTGCACAGATCGCTCGCGTGACGCAGCTGACGCGCCCCACGGTCTCCGATAGGGTTGCAGAGCTGATGGAAGAAGGGCTCGTCATTGAGGTTGGGTACGGACCGTCGACTGGCGGCAAACCCCCAATATTGGTGAGTATGGACAAAGACGCACATCACCTCATCTGTATCGACCTTTCTCGACGGGATTTCCGGGGTGCCATTACCGACCTGCGTGGTGAGATCATTCACAGAGATCATCGCCCTCTACCCAGGATCGATGGCGACCTTGCACTGAGCTTGGTCTACGAGCTGTTGGATGCCCTGGTAACAGCGACAGATCGCCCCATCCTGGGGATCGGCGTGGGCACGCCAGGTCTGATAGACGTGGTCAACGGCGTCATCGTTCAAGCCGTCAACCAAGATTGGCGGAACGTTCCCTTGCGTAGACTGCTCGAAGATCGCTACGGCATCCCAGTTCATCTGGCTAACGACTGCCAGGTCTCAGCCCTGGGCGAGTACACATTCGGCAGCAACGACGGCATCCAGAATCTCGTCGTGATCAGTGTCGGCTGGGGGATCGGTTCCGGAATCGTGCTCAACGGGCAGCTCTTGCACGGCAACCCACTCGGTGCAGGTGAGATCGGTCACGTCAGCGTGGTGGAGAACGGCAAGCTCTGCAGGTGTGGGCACTTTGGCTGCCTGGAAACCGTCGCCGGGGCTCAGGCCATCGTACAAGAAGTCAGAGAACTCGTACGGAATCGCCCGGGCACGCCCCTTGAATCCGGTCCCGAAGAGATCACCTTTGACAAAGTGTGCGAGATGTTTCACGCGGGCGATATGGACGTGCGGCAGATCATACGCGCCGCAGGGCAGGGGCTGGGAATCGCCGCTGCCAATATGGTCGGCACGCTGGGCGGCTGCCAGATCCGACTCGCGGGACTGCTGACCTGCATTGGGCCATTCTTGCTTGACGTGATACGTGAGGAAGTGTCTAGGCGCACACTTGCTGCACTCGCGGAGAAGACGCACGTGGACTTTGCCGGTTTGGGCAACGACATAATCATTCGAGGAGCAGCTGCAATGCTCCTGACCCAGGAGCTGGGCGTCTTCCAGCTTCCCGACCATCCACTGTAAGGATCCTACAATGGCTGTCAGAGTTGGACTGGAGCGACTTCTTCAACATCACCAAGAGCTGCTCAAGGATCAACGAGTGGGATTGGCTACCCACCCGGCAGCGGTAAGGCGCAACCTGTCCGGTGCTTTGGATTCACTTCAGCAAACCGGCATTCAGGTGGTGGCCCTCTTTGGACCTGAACACGGCTTCGGCGGCGCAGTGGCTGATGGTGCAGCCTTTCCTGATTCTGTCAATCCTCGGACCGGCCTGCCGGTCTATAGTCTGTATGGCACCGCAAAGAAGCCCTCGGCAGCGGTACTGAATGACATCGATGTCCTGCTATTCGATATGCAGGATGTTGGCGTGCGGTTCTATACCTTCATCAGCACCCTGCGTCATGTGATGGAAAGCGCAGCCCAGACCAAGACTCCTGTGATTGTCCTGGACCGCCCAAACCCCATCAACGGAGTTATCCTGGAGGGACCGGTTCTGGAACCGGACTATGCATCCTTCGTGGGCCTGTCGCAGATTCCGGTGCGCTACGCACTGACCATTGGGGAGTTGGCGTGCTATATGAACACGGAGTTGGGGTTGGGCGCTGATCTCACGGTGATCCAGATGGAGAACTGGCATCGCTCCATGTGGTTTGATGACACGGGATTGCCGTGGGTACCGACCTCGCCAGCAATGCCGCATACGTCAACAACAGCGCTATACCCGGGTATGTGCCTCCTGGAAGGGACCAATCTCTCCGAGGGCCGCGGGACGCCACTGCCTTTTGAGATCTGTGGCGCGCCATGGATCGATGGCCATGCCCTTGCCGCGTCCCTGAACGAGCCGGCGCCGGCGGGAGTCAAGTTCCGACCAATCCAGTTCGTGCCGTCTGCCCCCAGCAAGTTTGAGGGCCGGCTGTGTCACGGAGTCCAGGTGCACCTTTTGGATCGCAAGGTCGCACGCCCACTTACAGTCGGCCTACACCTGATCGCAAAGGTCATGGAGCTGTACGCGTCGGAATTCGCCTGGCGCGAGGGCAGTTGGGAAGGAGCGCATCCGCACTTCGATCTCCTGATGGGCACCGACAAAGTGCGGCAGGCCTTGAACGCGGGGGCGGATGTCAATGGTCTCGTCAGCAGTTGGGCTGACGATCTCACCCAGTTTGCGGAGGCTTGCCGTCCCTATTTGCTCTACAGTTGATACGCATTGGGAGGGCGCAGGGGTTGAGGCATCATCACGCCCCCACAACCCCAGCGTAGCCCGGGCACTACGCCAGCGGGGATACAAGGAAAAGGAGGGCCCATTGAGCACCACCACAGGTGACGCACAGACGCGCTCAGGACAGAGATCCATTGGATATTGGGCCAAACGCATCAGATCGAACTATCTGGTCAGGAAGATCGCCA
>CAZEXX010000241.1:0-6258 GCA_964516885.1 uncultured Anaerolineales bacterium
GGATGAAGGGCTCGACCGCGACGCCCAGGGCCAGCGAGAGCAGCACGCCGCCAGGAATGATGGCCCACCACTGCTGGTAGCGCGTCGTGATGTAGATGATCCAGAAGCTCAGGGCGAGTCCTCCCAGAATGATGCCGCCGCCCAACAGGTTGCCGAGCCTGGGGAAGAGAGCGTCGATACCGATCAGCGTGCCGATGCTGAGCAGCGTCATAGCCGGGATAGTGGCCCACCAGCTCTCCCGGTTCTCCAGAAATGTGTAGCCGAAGGTTAGCCCGGCCGCGATGAAGAGCGCCGCCCAAACGCCTCCCAGTGCCAGGATCTGCAAGCTCTCCAATAGGAACAGGATGCCCATAACAACGAGCAGACCACCCCAAAGTGTCCTCGAACGCCAGATTCTCATTGTACGTCTCCTTGTGTCAACGGATGCTTATTGAGCCCACGCCCATATCCAGGCGGATGTCGGCCCGGTTCTCGGCGGTCTCGTAGTTGGGTGATATGTAGGTGGCGCCTTGGCGGGGGAACCGGCGCTGGTCAACGCTGGTGCTGGATAGCCCGCCGTGGGTCCGGATGCGGGCCGCTACGCCCTCAGGGATGCGCAGACTCACGGAAGCCGCGCCGCTGGATCCGTGAACCTCGGTGTATCCCGCGTTGGCCGGCAGGGTCACAACGGTGGAACTGGCACCGGACTTAAGATGCAGGGCTGTGACTTTGAGATGCTCCAGATCGAGCTTGCAGTCGCTGGCCCCGGTCTTGACCGTCAGCGCGATAGGGATCTGATCCGTGAGCTGGACGTGCCATCTGCGACTGTAGTGCGGTCCCCAGTGCACCGGCAAGAAGACTCCCGGCGTTGAGCCGATCCGTACCTTGGTCCGGTTGCCCTCGCGCTGTACGCGATGCTGGACTCCACCTTCAAAGGTGCCATTCAGTAGCTCGGATGGACCCGCGCCGCTCTCGACCCGAAGCTCGCCGGCACCGTAGTCCAGTTGGATTTCGGCCTCTGCCGCACTCTCCAGGCCCACGATAATATCCCGCGACTCCAAGTTGGGGCGGATCTTGCTGCCCACGAGAATCCAGACGCCCAGGCCGATGAGCGCCACGGGCCAGATCAGCTGCCACACACTCACGCCCAGGAATGCGAGGTAGCCAAGGTTGTCCAGCAGCAGCACGCTGCCGACCAGAAGTAAACAGAGTCCCCAGAATGCATTTCGTCGCATTAGTTGCCACCCTTTCCGCGAGACTGCGTGTGATCTAGGAGCGCGTGCCCTTGAGGATCGCGCGCACGAACAGATAGATGCCCAACACAATCAGCAGGATCGGCAGATAGCTGGTGAAGGGCACATAGCCAAAGACGTTGCCGATCAGTGAGCCGAAAACCAAGAACAGCACGGCGCTGACAAGAAGGGATTGCAGACCATCGCCCATCTCTTTCCGGTTCCACTTCAGCAGGCCGGCCAGGAAGACGCCGACGCCAACGAAACCGGGGATGAGGGTCCATAGGAAGGCCCAGCTTTCCCAGGTCAGAATGCCGGCGTTCTGGAAGTAGAGGATGCCCCCGATCCCGCCCACGATGCTGGCCGGTACCAGCATATCGGCGGCACCGGAGAGCGCTCCGATGACCAACAGTCCCACCGCCACCATCAGGATGCTCACCGGCCAGGTGAATTCCTGGTTGGCCCACACATGGAGGCTGGGAAAGACCTGGAAGGCCAAGAAGACAAGGCCGATCAGAATAAGAAGAAGACCCGACGTGATACTCTTTCGCTTCTGGTTTGGCATTGCACGACTCCTTTTTGACAGCGTGTTGATCTCCTCTTACCTATACGGAGCAGACATGGCAAGGTTGCATACCTGCTTTTTCTGGTGTGGAATCCTGGACTCAGGCGGCGCCGTGCGCTCTCTGTGACGCGGGTTGCCCCCTTCTAGCAAAGAGACGCCGCCGGTATGACCCCCGGCGGCGCTGTCAAGAGGAGTTAATGGTGTGCACAATAACCCAATCCCATACGTATCATAGAGGAAATCGTTCATCTGTGTATCAGGTAAATGGCCTGACTCGCGGCCGGCGTTTTGGCGGGGGTGCAGCCTGCATTTGGGCGGCACGACGGACTCTGTCGCTGACTGACGCGCATTGCGCGCAGGTTGTGTTCATGGTCGGTTGTGCTATAGTCGCCAGGAGTTTGCTCATACTCGAATTGCAGCTCTCCTGAGCTGACACTCGGACCACGGAGGCGTGAAGGAATGCGTAGGTCAGGTAAGTGGATACTCACCCTATGGGTGTTCTGTCTGTTGGTCGCGGGTGTTGCTGTGCCGCAAGCGGTGACGGCAGCGCCCGGTGACAACGTGGTGCACGGGATTTTGTTCTATTCGCCGACTTGTCCCCACTGCCACGAGGTGATGACGAATGTGTTGCCTCTTTTGCGCGAGCAGTACGGTGAGGAGTTGGTGATCGTGGAGGTCGATACGTGGACGGCCGAGGGTGGGGCGCTGTGGCAGGCGGCTGTCACGCGCTACAATCCTTCCGTTGTTGGCGTTCCCACGCTAGTGATCGGTGACAAGGTTCTGATTGGCTCTCGGGAGATTCCTCAGAAGCTTCCGGGGTATATCGATGCCTATCTAGCTGAGGGTGGGGTTCCCTGGCCCAACTTGCCGGGCATAGAAGCGGTCGCGGGTGACGCTGCGCCGGTGGTTCCCCTCACCTTCTGGGAGCAGCTGCAGGAACGGTACACGCGCGACTTTGTGGGTAACGTGCTGTCGACGGTTGTCCTGGTGGGGCTGCTGGCAACGATCGCCGCGATTGCCCGACCGAGTGATTGGCAGCTGCCGGTCAGCAAGCGGTTCGGGGCCTGGGGGATGCTGGCCCTGATCACAATTGGCCTGCTTGCTGCCGGTTATCTCTCCTATATCGAAACCACCGGCAGCGAGGCGGTGTGTGGGCCTGTCGGGGACTGCAATGCCGTCCAGCAGAGCGAGTACGCGCTGCTCTTCGGCTTCTTGCCGATGGCGGTGCTGGGCGTGATCGGCTATGTGGGCATCCTGGTCGTCTACGTCTATGCCACCTTTGTGGCGGGTGCCGGTAAGCCGCTTGCACTTGCCCTGGGCTTCCTGATGTCCGCCTTTGGGCTCGTCTTCTCAACGTACTTGACGTTCCTGGAGCCCTTTGTCATCGGTGCGACGTGTGCGTGGTGTCTCACGTCTGCCGTGTGTATGGCCTTGATCGCGCTCCTGAGTGCCGGTCCGGGATGGGCCGCTCTGAAGCGTGTGGGCCATGAACTGGGCTTGGTGAAGACCTAGGCCTGGTGGTTCTCGAAGATCACGGTTCTCTGTGTGCACAGTGAACCAGGTAGACGCGCCTGACCGGTACGGTTAGGCGCGTCTTTTTGGTGATGTCGCGTCCGGTTGCGCAGGTGCGAGCGGTAGCGGATATGGGGGTATGGGGGTCTACTCAGCCGCTGTGAGGCTGACGGAAGCCTCAGCGGCGGCGTAGAGTGCGTCGAAGTTCTCCGGGCGATATTCAGCGGGCTGGAAGTGGAGGGCACTGCACCCGAGAAGGGAAATGCCCGTCGCAAAGCCGCGTGGGTCCCGTTCAACGGCACGATGAAGGTCGCCGCCTTGGTGTAGCTTCACTCCATAGGAATGGCTTGGAGTTGATGTGGGCTTCCGGTGCCTGTTTGCTGGAGACTGGCGGCTGTGTCAGCCCCTGTTCTGCATTCTACCACAGCTGGTCAGGGCAAGGAGCGTATCTCGATCTTACCCAGCGGCACCATGTCATGGTCAAAGCGCCCCTGCGTGCCGGTGGCGGGCACGCGGCTGCTATCGGCCGGGTCATACAGTCCAGCCCAGAGGGGATAGGTCCCCGGCGCCAGGTCCTGCGGCAGGTGGAGCGTGTGCTGATCGGGGATGTGGTCCCCGTCGGCCCACGCTGTTGTGGGGAACCAGCCACTGCGGGGCTGGGTGTCGTCCTGTGCCATTGGGGCGTCAGCTCCAGGTTCCCAGAGGTGAATGAAAGCGATGTAGTCCACGCTCGTGGTGCCAAAGGCCCGCCAGTGGAGCGTGATCGTGATGTCGCTGCCTGCCTTGGCTTGTGCCGGTACGTCGGCGGAGAGAAGATGGGCCAGGACGTGGGCCTCACCGAAGACTGCAAGCGCGTCGCTTGGCACGAAATCCGTGCTCATCATCTCCGGGGGCTCCGTCAAGGGGACCACGTCGACAGCACCGACGAGGGGGGGCTCCACGGACTGCCCATCGGGAGCCTGCGCCGTCAGCCTGGCGCCATTGTCGGCGTCAAATAGCCCCACTTCCAGCTGGTAGCGGACCGGTGTCTCGGCCCATTCGGCGACGACCATCGTGAAAGTGTCGCAGAAGGCGGTCCCGGGCACCCAGAGCGAGGTCGGGTAGCGACCCAGTCCCGGATAGGTGTGGCGCTCCGCCGGGCGCGCAGCCTCCGGCCCAATGAGATGCGCAAAGACCGTCAGATTCTGGTCGGTGGGGGCCAGCGACTCCCAACACGTGGTGACGGTCACTTCGTCGCCGGGCGCAACCCGCGCAGGGGCAGCTTCAGCGCAGATCAGCCTGGCCCAATTGGAGTACCGGAGATCGACGGGGTCTGTGCAGGCGTCGAGAATGGTGTTCGGGGCCTGCAAACGCGGCGGCACAAAGGTGGCCAGTATCCGTCCTCCCGGGGCCAGTGTGGTCAGGAGAACGCCGGCTGTGATCAGCACGGTCTGATACCGGCGTCCTATACGGGGACGCCAAAGCCCAATCTGGCGGACGCCGAGCGTCAGCAGCAGCGCCCAGGTCGCGATCGCGGGGAAGAGCAGGCGCCCGTGAGGTGCCTCAACCTGCTGCATCCAACGCAGCAACGCTATGGCTATGCCGGTGAACCAGCACGCGGCCATCGCTGCGGGGATCGTCCATGTGTCTGCTCCGGGACCCGCGACCAGTAGCTCTCTCACTCCCCCGGTCTCTTTGAGCGCTTTCGACCAGGCGCGGAGCGTGACAGAGATGCCCAGAGCCAATAACGGCAAGGCGATAGCCCATAGGGCGACGTAGACCCAGTTCGGCCAGGTGACGTGCCCCCAACCGTAGGCAGCCCAGAAAGAGCGCAGCACCAGCGGCATCTCAGGGATCAACTCGACGAGAGTGGCCGGTTCTGCCCGTCCCCACAAGGTCTCCGTGTGGCTGCCCAACCCCAATGGGTCGCCGTACAGAATCGCGTTGCGCACATACCACCACCCGCCGATGGCTGCAGTAGTACCCAGCTGGGCCGCCAAGTGCCCCAGCACGCGGGGCCAGGGAACGGGTGACATGCGCGTCTTCCGGTGCCACAGGGTTCCGAGCAGCAGGCAGAGAGCCAACATTGGTGCGACCAGCAACGTGCTGGTCTTGGTGAGCATCGCCAGGCCGCCTATGATTCCGGCATACAGCGTCCTGCGCGGGGTGGACCCGCGGTTGACGATGCGGGCCCCCAACCAGAGGGCGGTGGTGGCGACGGCGGCGGCGGCGCTGTCGTTGCTGACAACGCTGGACAGAAAGACGAACTGTGGTTGGAAGGCGACAAGGGCCGCCGTGACCAACGCCAGCCTGCGGGAGCGGAACGTCTCGTAGCCAAACCCCCAGGCCGCGATCACGGTCAGGAGGCCGAAGGCCCACGAGGTGAGTCGCGTGGCGTGGAGTGCCAGGGCCGCACCCCGCCAGGGCAGCGCTTCGTCCCGAGTGTGGATCAGCATATTCTTGTTGTCCGGCACGGTGGCTGTGGCCTGGTATCCGAAGCCCGGGTTGGACCAGATCAAATCTTGGAGGTCCTGGTCGTCGAAGGGCATGCTGATCAGGCCTGCGACCATGTAATAGAGCGGCGGCTGTGCGGCTTCCTGGTAGGCGCCGCTGAGATCCTCGTCCAGCGGCGGTAGCCCATTGCCCTCTGCGATCCAGCGCACGTAGGCATAGTGCCAGACCTCGTCCGGCGCCTCGAAAATGGGCGTGGCAGCGGTGTGCAGCGCGACCAGGAGCGTGAAGGCCAGGCACAATGCAATCAGTGGGCGGGCTGTTGATGGTATCCGGTGACGTATGGACATCGGTCAGTGCTCGCCGGCCCAGACCACAACTGCGTTGTTGAGGACGGGCGCGTCACTCTGTGTCGCGGTGAGCCGTTCTCCGCTGGTGGGCAGGTAGAGCCCGACGGCGATCTGGGCGGGGCGCGTCTCCGAGTCCAGTGTGATGGTGTGGGTGCCGGCAATACGATCCCCGGGGTCCCAGAGGTGCGAC
>CAZEXX010000242.1:0-6257 GCA_964516885.1 uncultured Anaerolineales bacterium
AGATACTTACCAGAAAGGGAGTAGCCATGACCGACAACGTTTCACCGTTTGAGGAGTCTGAGCAGAAACGGAGCCAGGATATCGACACAGACGCGCGGGGACCATCGCCACGCTATCACGGGCGCTCGTCTTTCAGCGGTTCGGGGATCGGTGGTGCGGTCCTGATCGGCTTTGGGATCATCTTTCTGCTCCAGAATGCAGGATTGGATATCCCGTTTCTGCGTAACTGGTGGGCGCTCTTCATCCTGTTCCCCGCTTTCAGTTCGCTGACGCGCGCGTGGCAGGCTTACCAGAGCAATGGGCAGCGCTTCACCGGCCCTGTGTCGGGGTCCCTGACCGGTGGTCTGGCCCTCGTACTCGTGGCCGCCACCTTCTTGTTCGGTCTGAGCTGGTCCCTGATCTGGCCGATCTTCCTAATTCTGGCAGGCTTGGGCGTGCTTATCAAGGGTATTGCATCACGCTAGCGCAATAGACGTTCGCTAGCAGCTTGGACGGAGTGAATCGATATGAGAGCGAAGCTAGAGACATCTATGGCGTATCTCACAGATCTCGCCGCGGCAGTGGTCGAGGCATCGCGCGTGTGTCCCGGTGAGAGCGTTGCTGGGATCGGCCCCAATGTCACCGGTGGGACGCTGGTTCGCCCCGGTGGGCGTGACTGCTACCCGG
Organism: uncultured Anaerolineales bacterium; assembly: GCA_964516885.1. GTDB lineage: Bacteria > Chloroflexota > Anaerolineae > B4-G1 > SLSP01 > PWVB01. The sequence continues at coordinate 667 of CAZEXX010000242.1, forward strand.
CTTTCTGGATTCGAGATTTCGCCATGTCGCTGGATGCCGGTCTGTTCACCCCGGAGGAGGTCGTCCATGCGCTCCTGCTGACGGCAGGCACGCAGGCGGACGAGGAGTGGCGCACGCCCAGCGGCAGCCTGGTGCCGCACGGTGCGATTGCGGACCATATCACCTTTGGCGGGCTCCCGATCTTCTTCCCCGGTACCCTGGAGGATTATGAGGGACAGGGGATGCCGTGGGGGCGTACGCCGTCCTTGGACGATCACTACTACTTCGTGGAGATGGCGTGGTATGCGGCGGTCGACTTGGGGCGTGAGGATCTGCTGCCGGCCGACATTGACGGGCTGAGTCTGATGAATCGTCTGCGCCTGGCCTTCTCCGTGCCCAAGGTGCGCGAGGATACCGGCCTGGTCTGGTGTGATGATGACGATCGTGGGGTATCCTTTGGCTTCACCGATACTGTCGCTCATACCGGGGATCTCTTTTACTGCTCTGTGCTGCGGTACCGTGCTGCGGGACAGATGGCTGATCTCTGCACGCGTGTTGGTCGGCCGGATGAGGCCGCATCCTACAGAGGAATCCAGGGTCTGATCTCCAAGCATCTGCCCTGCGTCTTCGAGCACGAGAGCGGTTTGCTGCGCGCGAGCACGGGCAAGAGCTCGCAGCCAGATGTGTGGGGGTCGGCGTTTGCCGTGGTCACGGGGGCTCTTCCGGGATCAGTGTCGGAAGGCGTGTCTCGTGTGCTGTGTGCGGCGCTGGAGAACGGCACTATTGCCTGGCGGGGGCAGGTTCGCCACGTCCCCACGGATGGGGACTTCAGTGATGCCACGATGTGGGAGCACGTGATCGGAACTCAGCCTAAGAATCGTTACCAGAATGGTGCCTATTGGGACGCGCCGGTGGGCTGGGTCTGCCAGGCGGTGGCTCAGCACGACGAAGTTGCAGCGGTGCGGCTGGCGCTGGAGTACGTGGCAGACTTGCGCAGGGACGATTTCCGACAGGGCAAAATCTATGGGGCGCCGTGGGAGTGTGCGCATCCAGAGGACCAGCACCGGCAGAATCCTGTCTATATGGCTAGTGTGACCTGCCCACTGGGCGCTTTCCGACGGATGGGGTGGGTGCGTGCATAGGACCTAGCTTCTCCAGAGCTGAGTGGCGCGCACGCTCCGGTCTCCACCGCCGAGGGGGCTCTGGTACTGACCGGAGCCTGGATCTGCTCATTGCGTTCAGTATCAACTGCGAGCTTCCCTGAGGGGTGAATTGTGGACGATTTCTGGCAAACGTTCCTTGACTGCGAGTCCCGCGGCTTCGAGTTTCTCAAGGGCAATGTGTGGCAGATTGATTCATACGATGTTGTGGTGACTTTGAGTCCAGGTGACCACAGCATCGGCGTGACGGGAAGTGCCCAGGGCACGATTCTGGCGGAGAGGTGTGACGAACTGCGTTTTCTCCTGGGCCTCAACGTGGCTCAGAGGAATCACACATTGGTGGATGTTCGAACGCTGCGGTGCAGCGGGCAGGAGCTTCCGGCTGTGCCGGACGAGCATATGTTCAGCATCGAGCTTGACCACACGGCTCCCTGTGGTGACACTGTGGTCCTCGAATTCGACTACAGATCCGTCCCGATTGCGCGGAAGTGCTGGGTTAACTCCACGGCAGGTGGTCCCGTTCCGGGTCTTGGCGACGGTGAGACTGAACTTTGCTTCGAGGGATACTGGCTCCCGTTTGCCAATGTCCTCTACCAACCGGTGACGGCGGAGGTGAAGATCGTCGACAGGTCTGGGCGGCAGGTCATATTCAATGGCAAACTGCTAGAGATCTCGGATGATGGTTCTGCGACCACGTATCGCTACAGGACCTGCACACCTACGATGCCAACGGTGATCGCGGGTGACTTCGGGCTCGTGACAAAGCCCATCAGTGATGATAGTTCAGTACGTTTCTACCATCAGCCTGGCTACGAGGAAATCGCCGGCGCGGTGGTGGGGCTCGCGGCGGACGTCTTCGGGCGTTTCGTACATTGGCTGGGAGTGAACCCCCTTCAGGGGCAGGACTTCGGTCTCGTCCAGCTCAAACGGTCGTCTTTCGGGCAGTATGCGCCGTTCCCCCTCGTGATATTCCCTGAGCAGGACATTGCATTCTTGATGGGAGATGATGCGTGGCAGAAACTTACCGGAATGCTGGGACACGAGATTGGCCACTTCTGGTTTGGCGGCCACGTGCGGTCTCAGCCCGATGAGCAATGGCTCAGTGAGGGTTTCGCGCAGTACATGAATCTGCTGACTATCGAGGCTGTGTACGGAAGGTCGGTGCTCAACTCTGAGCTCTGCCGCTACATTGAAGCTGTCGCTGCTGTTGAAACGCAGAATCAGCCGCCGCTCGCCAGCATCCCGCTGTCATACCCGGGGCAGCCGCTTCTGGTGCGACTCAAGGGTGCGTTGGTGCTTCACTCTTTGCGGCAGGTCATTTCGCTTGAGGGCTTCAGGAGCTTCCTTGGTACCTTAGTGGACCGGTATGGTGGCGAGAACATCGGAACGGATGCAGTCGAGGCGGTCTGTCGTGACTGCTTCCCTGAAATGGACGTGGTGGCCTTCTTTGACCTCCACCTGAGACGCATAGCTGAGTATGAATGGGACACTGCTGTCGAAGTAGTTGTTGCGCGATGAGCCCTGTCGCTTTGTGCCTCATCTGTCTTGGCCGTGCGGTCAGCTTTTTTGCATCAACGACGGGCACCGGCTGGGCATCCACCTCTATTCCGAGACCTAACCGCTTGCTACCTGCCCATTTATCAGTAGGATCTTGGCCACACAGTCTTGGATCCTCCAGTCTGTCGCGACAGCGGGTTGTCATCACAACCTCACGCTTTCTACTAGGAGAGTAAACATGTCCTACTCCGAGCTTCCCGTTGGCACACCCGAGGCCCAGGGAATTCCCTCGCAGGCCGTCCTTGATTTCGTCAACTCAGCTGAAGCGGATGTCGATGCTCTGCACAGCTTTATCCTGCTGCGGCACGGACACCGTGTGGCGCAGGGGTGGTGGGCGCCCTACGGCCCCGACATCCCCCACGTGCTCTTCTCGCTGAGCAAGAGCTTCACGTCCACGGGCGTTGGGCTTGCGGTGGCGGACGGCCTGCTCAGCATTGACGATACCGTGATCTCATTCTTCCCGGAGGATCTGCCCGCCCAGGTCAGCGATAACCTCGGGGCGATGCGTGTGCGCCATCTGCTCTCAATGTCGACCGGCCACGGGGAGGATACGACGAACCATATGGCGATGGCGCCTGACGGCAACTGGGCGAAGGCCTTCCTGGCCCGACCTGTTGAGTATGAGCCGGGCACCCACTTCCTGTACAACACGGGCGCTTCCTATGTGCTCTCGGCCATTGTGGAGAAGGTGACGGGGATGACGCTGCTTTCGTATCTGACGGAGCGAATCTTCGAGCCACTGGGTATCGAGGGGGCGACGTGGGATTCCTGTCCGCGCGGTATCAACCTCGGTGGCTTTGGGCTCAACCTCAAGACCGAGGATATCGCACGGTTTGGCCAGCTGTACATGCAGAAGGGTGTGTGGGAGGGTGAGCAACTGCTGCCCGAGGCGTGGGTTGCGGAAGCAACATCCTATCAGACGGATAACTCATCCATGGACAACGCGGACTGGTCGCAAGGGTATGGGTTCCAGTTCTGGCGTTGCCGTCACAATGCGTACCGTGGTGACGGCGCCTTCGGCCAATACTGTATCGTGATGCCCGACCAGGACGCGGTCCTGGCTATCACCGGCGGGCTCGGCGATATGCAGGTGGTGCTGGATCTTGTGTGGCGGCACCTATTGCCGGCGATGGGGCCGGAAGCTTTGCTGGAGGAAACGCTGATACACGCGGAGCTGGCGTCCAAGCTTTCCGATCTAGCTCTCTCGCCGGCGGATGGAGATTTGGCTTCACCGATGGTCGAGCACGTATCCGGTAGAACCTATGCCTTCGATCCTGATGCTCAACGCGCCATTGTCGATTTGCACCACGCGAGTGCTGATGCGCAGTTGCTGCTTTCGATGTCGCTGGCATTTGACGCCAACGGCGGGACCCTTGTGATTGAGGATGGACGTGGACCCCAGGAAGTCGTATTCGGTCTGGGTACATGGCGCTTGGGAACCACACTGCTGGACGGTGATGAGCCGCGCAAGGTGGCAGCCAGTGGTGCCTGGATCACAGAGGACACCTTCGCCGTCAAGCTCTGCCTGTACGAGACACCATTCTGTCCCACGATTCTTTGCCGGTTTGACAATGGTCACGTGGCTTATCAATACAAGTTCAATGTGGGCTTCGGCTCGCTGGAGCGCCCTGAGTTGGTGGGGAAGGTGATATCATGAAGCTGCGAGAGCTTATGCCAACAACGTGGCTGTTGATCGGCCTGATTGCGGAAGCGCTGCTGCATTTCATCGTGCCGGGCGTGCATCTGTTGGCCGCGCCGTGGGTTCTCTTGGGGCTAGTCCCGATCGTGATTGGCGTGTGGATCAACCTGGCGGCAGACAAGGCGCTCCACTTGGCGAGCACGACGGTCAAGCCCTTCGAATCCTCATCCGCCCTGGTGCGCGATGGGGTCTTCAGTGTGACGCGGAACCCGATGTACCTGGGATTTGCGCTGATCCTGTTGGGTGAGGCTTTGCTTTTTGGGTCGCTGACACCGTTTGCGGTCGTGGTGGCGTCCGTGATCGTGATGGATCGGGTGTACATCGCCAAGGAAGAGGGGATGCTGGCCGAGAATTTCGGCGACGACTGGATATCCTATGCCGCGAAGACGCGGCGGTGGCTGTAGTTGACAGCTAGGGAGGAATGATGAAGCTCGATACGGTGAAGTTGGTGTACTTCTCGCCGACGCGGACGACGAAGCAGGTGCTGGAGGGTATCGCTCAGGGGTTGGGGGCCTCGGATGTCACAAGCGTAGACTTGACCCTGCCTGAGGCGGACCCCGCTGAGACCGTGGTCCTCGACGCCGATTTGGTGGTGATTGGGGCGCCGGTCTACGGAGGACGCATTCCGCCAGCGGCGATGCAGCGGCTGCAGTCCTTGCGTGGGAAGGACACGCCTGCAGTCCTTGTCGCTGTATACGGGAACCGGGCATTCGAGGATGCCCTTCTGGAGCTGTCGGATTGGTCCCAGACAGCTGGATTTGTGCCTATTGCCGGTGGTGCCTTCATCGGTGAGCATTCGTACCACACCGTGTCGACGCCGATTGCCGGCGGACGGCCCGATGCAGCGGACTTGGCGACGGCCGCGGCCTTCGGGAGCGCCGTGCGGCAGCGGCTCGAGGATGTGATAGCATCCGCTGAACTTGTGCCGGTGTCGCTGCCCGGGAACCGTCCTTTCCGCGCGCTGCATAAGGGCGCTTCAAGAGCGCCTGTCACCCACGCTGATCTGTGCACGCTGTGCGGTCTCTGTGCTGAGGCCTGCCCGACTGGAGCCATCACGGTGGGTGACGCTGTAGTGACCAGGGCGGAGGACTGCATCCTGTGCTGCGCATGCGTGAAGGTCTGCCCAACGGATGCACGGGTGATGGAGCATGAGCGCGTGCTGCAGACTGCTGAGTGGCTGAGTACCGAGCACGGTG
>CAZEXX010000243.1:0-6236 GCA_964516885.1 uncultured Anaerolineales bacterium
CCCGCCGTTCTCCACTGGTGAGACCTGGATGCTGCGCGGGCCCAAACGCCGCGAGATCGGTCACGGTGCTTTGGCGGAGCGAGCGTTGGTGCCGGTGCTCCCTTCCAAGGATGAGTTCCCCTACACAATTCGTGTCGTGAGTGAGTGTATGTCCTCCAATGGCAGTACATCGATGGCTTCCGTGTGTGGCAGCACGCTGGCCCTGATGGACGCCGGTGTGCCGATCTCGGCGCCTGTCGGCGGTATCGCAATGGGTCTCGTCTCTGACGGTGACCGCTATCGCGTGTTGACGGACATCCAGGGGATGGAGGACCATCTTGGTGACATGGACTTCAAGGTCACCGGTACCAGAGAGGGCATCACTGCCCTGCAGATGGATATCAAGATCAAGGGCGTGACCCGGCAGATCCTCACGGAGGCCCTGGAACAGGCGCGTGTGGCACGCGAGAAGATCATCGATGTCATCACGGCGACGATTCCTGCGCCGCGCGAGAAGCTGTCGGATTCCGCACCCAAGATGTTGACCACCAAGATTGACGTCGAGAAGATTGGTGCCCTGATCGGGCCCGGTGGCAAGAACATCCGCGCCCTCCAGTCTGAGTACGAGGTCAAGATCGACATCGAGGAAGATGGTACGGTCTATATCGCGGCCCCGGGTGGCGACGGAGCCGAGCGTGCGCTCAAGCACATCGATGCAATGATGGAGGTCCCGGAACCCGGCAGGATTTACACGGGCAAAGTCGTTCGCGTCGCCGACTTCGGCGCCTTCGTGGAAATTCTGCCTGGCACCGATGGTCTGGTGCATATCTCGCAGCTCTCGGATAGCCGAATCGAGCGGGTCACCGACGTCGCCAATGTCGGCGATGAACTGCTTGTGATGGTGACAGCGGTTACCGATGGCAAGGTCCGGCTCTCCCGCCAAGCTGTGCTGCAGGGCTGGACTCTGGAAGAAGCTCGGGCTTCGGATTCTCCTCCTCCCTCCGGCGGTCGCCGGGGTGGTAGTAACCGAGGTCGCCGGCGCTAGGCTGCTGCCGGCCCGTTCAGGGGTTTTCGTGAGCAAAGAACCGGATATCCAAACGCTAGGTGAGTCTGAGAACTACACCGTGTGGGTCTCGAACGAGGCGGACCTCAATGAGGTGATCTACCACGTCGAGATCAACAACGTGACCTTCCATCTGTTTGAGGATGAGTGGAAAGAGTTTGTCGATGTGATGATGCAGGCGATGCGCTAGCATTCAGAGCTGAGATGAGAACAGCGGGACCGCAGCAATGCGGTCCCGCTGTTGCGTTTGGATTCCACCTCTACTCTGCCCCTTCCTTTCGTGCTATAATTAAGTCACCTAAGGGGAGATCAGTGCGACCTAGTAGGTTGATAGTTGTAAGAGTACGCGTATAGTGGCGACTGGCAGGTCATAGGATATTGCGCTGTGGGGTAGATAGAGGGCATAGATATGGCTGACCCGCTTGAGAGATTCACACCGTCAGCACAAGAGGTGTTGCGCTTTGCCCAGATAGAGGCGAAGCGGATGCATCATGCGACGATCGGACCCGAGCACATCCTCCTCGGTCTGATGTTGGAGGGCGAGGGGATTGCAGGTCGTGTTTTGCGTGATATGGGTCTGCGTCCGCAGCAGGCGTTGCAGACGGTGGCTCGTTTGTCCAGCGCGAGACCACTTGCCGGCTCCGAGCCCGAGCTCCGTCAGTCCACTGAAATGTTGTTGCAGATGTCGCTGGAGGAGGCGAAACGGCACAACAGCTCTGTGGTTGACACTCAACACTTGCTTCTGGCCTTGCTGCGCCAACACGAGGGCGTCATTATTGCGGTGCTGACCCAGGCAGGGCTCTCTGCGGAGACGATTCGCCGGCGCATTGAGCGGTTCATGCCGATGCGTCCGGCATCCTCTGCTTCAGCTTCTGCTTCGCCCTCACGGCGGCGGTCCGCCGGTCGATCTGAGGGACACGCCGGCTCTTCGGAGTCCCTGTTGGAGCAGGTTGCCGTCGATCTGACGGCTATGGCCAAGGAGGGACAGCTGGATCCGGTGATTGGGCGCCAGGCAGAGGTCGAGCGGGTGATCCAGATCCTGGCTCGACGAAGGAAGAACAACCCAGCCCTGATCGGGGAGCCTGGGGTGGGCAAGACCGCAATTGTTGAGGGGCTGGCCCAACGCATTATCTCCGGCGGGGTGCCGGGTCCCATTCTGGGTATGCGTTTGATCCAGTTGGACGTGGGATCATTGGTGGCCGGCACGATGTATCGTGGACAGTTTGAGGAGCGCCTGAAGAAGATCCTCAAGGAGCTGAAGGACAGCAACACGATTCTCTTTATCGACGAGATGCACATGCTCGTCGGGGCCGGTTCGGCCGGATCCTCGATTGATGCCGCGAACATCCTCAAGCCGGCACTGGCACGTGGCGAGCTTCAGTGTATCGGCGCAACCACGCTGAATGAGTACCGCAAGCATATCGAGTCCGATGCCGCACTGGAGCGCCGATTCCAACCGGTGATGGTCAACGAGCCGACGCAGGATGAGACGGTGGACATCCTGCGGGGCATCAAGCACGCGTACGAACAGCACCACAAACTGGTGATCAGTGATGATGCATTGCTGGCGGCGACGCGGCTTTCGGCCCGTTACGTCCCTGACCGTTTCCTGCCCGATAAGGCTATTGATGTGATGGATGAGGCGGCCTCCCGGGTCAAGATGTACAAATCGCCGCTGTCGATCCAGCTGCGCGAGGTCTTCGAGGAGATTCAGGATCTCCGCCTGCGCCAGGCGCAACTCAAGGTTGACGGTGAGCGCCAGGAGGTGGCGGACCTCAAGGCAGAGGAAGGAACGCTGGAGAGCCGGATGGAGACTCTCCGCCAGATGCGCACAGAAGAGGATGAGGGGCTCATCGTTGGCCCGGATGATGTCGCTGAGATTATCGCGATGTGGACCGGCATTCCTACAACTCAGATCGCTGAGGAGGAGTCTCGCCGACTGCTGGATATGGAGCGAGAGCTGCGCGAGCATATCGTCGGACAGGATGAAGCGATCGAGGCCGTGGCCAAGGCTGTGCGCCGGGCCAGGGCCGGGTTGAAGGATCCCCGGCGCCCTATTGGGTCGTTTATCTTCCTTGGACCGACCGGTGTGGGCAAGACCGAGCTCTCTAAGGCGCTGGCGCGCTTCATGTTTGGCGCGGAGGATGCGCTGGTACAGATTGATATGTCTGAGTTCATGGAGCGTCACGCCGTGGCGCGGCTAGTCGGCGCGCCACCCGGTTACGTCGGCTATGACGACGCCGGCCAGCTCACAGAAGCCGTCAGGCGCCGACCCTACTCGATTATCGTCTTTGACGAGATTGAGAAGGCGCACCCGGATACGTTCAACATGCTGCTCCAGATGATGGAAGAGGGTGTGGTGACGGACGCGCGGGGGCGCAAGGTCGATTTCCGTAATACGATCCTGATTATGACCTCCAATATCGGGGCAGACGATGTGTTGCGACAAGGCTCTCTTGGGTTCACCTTGGGGTCTGGTGAGAACAACGAGGCGTACCTTTATGAGGATATGCGTCAGAAGCTGATGGGTCGGCTGCGAAAGCTTTTCCGCCCCGAGTTCCTGAATCGCGTGGACGCCGTGGTCGTCTTCCGTTCGCTGAATCACGAGGACATTCGCCAGATTGTCGATCTGGAGATCCGCAAGCTGCGCGATCGCATGCTGGACAACGGCTACGACATCCAGCTCACCGAAGAGGCTCTGGATTGGCTGGCGATCAGCGGCTATAGTCAGGAGTACGGAGCACGTCCGCTGCGCCGCTTGATCCAGCAGGAAGTGGAGACGCCTATCTCTGATGCGTTGCTGTCCGGCCAGTACCGTGTGGGTGATGTGATCCTCGTGGATCGTGAGGATGAAGAGATGGTCCTACGACCCGCAGAAGAGCCGGAGCTGATCCCGGGAGTATGAGCCGTCTGCGGCACAGGCTGGATACCCAGAGAGGCTGAGCTTTTATGCTCAGCCTCTTTCCATGTGCTGCTGTATTCCGACTGGTGAACAGCTTGGTATCCTTGTCATCTCTCCCAGCCCCCAGGCTCGCCTACTCATGCTCCGGCGACCGCGGGTGTGCCCGAAGGTAGATCTCTCGGGCGCGCCGCTGGGTAATGCTGGCGTAGATCTGCGTGCTGGCAATGCTGTCGTGCCCCAGCAACTCCTGGACGACGCGCAGGTCGGCGCCGCCATTCAGCATATGGGTGGCGAAGGTGTGGCGCAGCAAGTGGGGCGTCACGGTCTTGTCGATGCCGGCCCCAATGCCGGCTTTGCGCACGATGGTGTCCACCGAGCGTGATGAGAGGCGCTGACCGAAGCGGTTCAGGAAGATGGCCTGTGTGGCGTGTATGTCGAGTTGATCCGGTCGCCCTCTGTCGATGTAGGCTTGTAGTGCGGCGATCGCGGGCTGCCCCAGCAGGGCCAAGCGCTCCTTGTTGCCTTTGCCGATCACACGCATCTCGCCCATGCCCAGATCGATGTCACTCAGATCGAGGGAGACCAGCTCGCTAACCCGGACACCGGAGGCGTAGAGCACTTCGATGATGGCTTGATCACGCAGGCCTTTGGGGGTCGAGGTGTCGGGTACTGCGAGGAGTTGTCCGATTTCCTCTCCGGTCAGATAGCGCGGAAGTTTGCGCGGAACCCGAGGGGCATAGATGCGGCGGAAGAGGTTCTGAGGCCAGGCCCGATGGCGGACGAGAAAGTCACCAAATGCGCGCAGCTCAAAGATACGTCGGGCGATACTGGCGCGCACGTGCCCTGTCTCATCCAGAATTTCCATGTGGGTGCGGACGAGATCGCGGTCGAGATCTGCGAGCGTGGTCGCGCCCTGGTCTGTGCAATAGTCCAGGAACTGGGCGATGTCGGTACCGTAGTTCTTGACCGTATACTCCGACGCGTTGTTCTGCTCCAGGGACTTAAGGTAGCGATCAAGCCAGCGGTGAAGGCCTGATCGCGATCTCTGAACCTCGGGAAGATGCTGCACGCGGGGGTTACCCTTCTTGCTCCGCCTTCAGTTTGTCGTAGACGCTGAAGATGTTGGCGACGTGCAGTTGGTGGCTGGCGACACCTAAGGGGACCCGCTCCAGGCCGCATATTTCCAAGGGGATGTCCCAGATTTCTTTGCGGTCTCTGCCCTTCTTGAGCACGTGCTCCGCCTGTTCACGGACGCATTCAAGGTAGCTGATGTAGAGATCCATCACGGTGTTGACCTCACCGCGGAGGATGACTTCGCCATGACCCTGTACAACGGTATCCGGCTTCATCTCCTTAATGAGCTTCAGCGTGTCGATTTCCTGCTGCCAGTCACCGTCGGCAATGATCGGGATTGCCATAGTGGCGTCCCCAGTGATCAAGACTTCGTCTTCCTCGATCAGGATGCCGATATTGTCGGCCGAGTGTCCAGGGAGTGGGAACAGCCTGAAGGTTTTGTCCCCTGCATCTACGAGAAACTCACCTGTGTCGAACGTCACGGTGGGGATGCGCAGTGTCACCTCTTCGAAGGCAGGATCACCTTCACGTGCTTGTGCCAGAGAGGATTCCCCGACTTCCAGCAGCCGCTGGCGGCACAACTCGGAGCTGATGACGTCCAGTTTCTCGGGAAAGGCAAACAGACCGTATACGTGGTCCATATGGTGGTGGGATAGGATCAGGGAATAGAAATCCATCCCCGAGCGGATCTCCAAGAAGCGGGCGATTTGACGTGCTTCATCCGGGAATGGTAGTGCGTCTATGACAACCGTCCCGCGCTCAGTTAGGACAGCTGTTGAGTTAACCAGAGCGTAGCGATCACTTGTGAATAGGAAGATTTTCTCTGAGACTCGTTCCCAGTACATGGGCTCCTCAAGCATATTAGGGCTGTGCTGAAGGTATCTTCAGCCTTCTGAGAATAACATAGCCAAAGGTCAAAGTCAAGCCTACTTTACATAATGTCGGCGTGACGCAGATGAGGGGTCTCAAGACAGAAGAACCGCGCTGGATATTCCAGCGCGGTTCTTCCCATAAGTCAGTCCCCGCCGTGCCGTGCACCGTTGGTTTTGACCCTGCTTCCGCAGGTGGGTACCAGCCGAATGACTATGCCTTGCCCGAAGGCTACCGCGTCCTCATTCAGGACTTAGGTTCCCGTTATGTTAAGTGTTGGCTCAAAACCCCAGTTCGGTCCCACGTACACGGCAGGAATGACAGCATTTTACCATAATCGATGTGGAT
>CAZEXX010000244.1:0-6233 GCA_964516885.1 uncultured Anaerolineales bacterium
TGCGTTGCTTCAGAGGGGGCACTGTGGTCTGGGGGTATGACACAAAGATGCGGGCAAGATGCCCGCGGTCCAAAGGCTCCGGATCTGGGACCGCGGGCATCTTGCCCGCTCTTTGCTTGTGAGGACTGTAGTCCGAGTGAGCTGCTTCAGCGCCGTGTGGATCGTCCATCTGTGGAAATCTTGCCCGCTCTGGAGGCTGACCGCTGACTGCTGATCGCTGACCGCTCTCAGCTACGGAAGTATCTGGCTCAGGAATAGCTTCAGGCGCTCGTGTTTTGGGGCAGTGAAGAGCTCCTCCGGGGTGGTGATCTCCACGATCCTGCCCTCGTCCATAAAGACCACGCGGTCGGCGGCGGCGCGGGTGAAGCCCATCTCGTGCGAGACGACGAGCATGGTCATACCGTCCTTGGCCAGGTCGAGCATCACATCCAGCACCTCTTTGATCATCTCGGGGTCGAGTGCGGAGGTGGGCTCGTCGAAGAGCATGACTTTGGGCTGCATGGCCATGGCGCGGGCGATGGCGACGCGCTGTTGTTGGCCGCCGGAGAGCTGCTCGGGGTAGGCATCGACTTTCTCGGGGATGCCGACCCTCTCCAACAGCCCGCGCGCGAGCTCGGCTGCGGCTTCCTCATCGAGCCCCTTGACCACGATCGGCCCCAGGGTGATGTTCTCCAGCACCGTCATGTGCGGGAAGAGATTGAACTGTTGGAAAACCATGCCGACTTCGGCGCGGATGCGGTTGATCTGCTTTTCATCGGAGGTGAGTTCCATCCCGTCGATGGTGATGGTGCCGCTGTTGGGCACCTCCAGCCGGTTGACGCAGCGCAGCAGCGTGGACTTCCCAGAGCCGCTGGGCCCGATGATGACGATCACCTCGCGGGGCTGCACGTCCAGGCTTACGTTGTCGACGGCTTCGATGTCGCCGAAGTGTTTGGACAGGTTGCGGATCTTTACAATGGGGTCGCTTGGCATGGCGTTCACCTTTCTAGCCCTGGACCACAGCGGTATGCGTCGCCTGGTCCTGCAGCGGGCTGCCGCCCAGTTGGGGCGCGGCCCAGATCAGGCTGAAACCAGGCAGGGGCAGGACGCCGATCAGCAGGCGGCCAATCGCTTGTTTGAGTGAGGGCACGTTCCCGTTGCGGGTGACGATCCGCAGGCCGACGGCCATCATGCCCGGCGTGCGTCCCGCACGTGTCCAGAAGAAGAGGACGTAGGCGATGACGGCAATGGCCATCACGGCGAGCATCACCAGAACGGCGGTGTTCTCCTCCGGCAGGAGCAGCTGGGTGAAGCCGAAGATCGGCAGGCCGATGAGGTCCAGGACCACGAAGTCGAGGACGACGCCGGAGAGCCGGTGCATGACGGAAGCTGGTGTTTCCTTGCCGTGGTGGGACATCCCTTGCTCGATGTAGAAAACGACGCGGGAGAAGATCAGCGTCACCAATAGGTAGACCAGGGCCACCAAGGTGTAGGTCTCGAAGTAGGCGAAGGTGCGGGAGGCGTATTCACGCCCGCGCCGTAACATATCCGAGATCGCCAGGACCGAGACCAGTGAGGAGTCCTTGAGCATGGCGATAAACTCGTTGCCGACCGGGGGCAGCACGATACGCACAGCTTGCGGGATGATGACGTGGCGCATAGCCTGGGCACGGGTTAGTCCCAAGGCGCGGGCGGCTTCCATCTGTCCTTTGGGGATCGATTGGATGCCGGCGCGGAAGGTCTCGCCGATGTAGGCGCCGTAGCAGATGGTCAGGCCCAGGACGGCGGAGACGTTGGGGCCCAGGCGGATGAAGCGGGAGAGCGCATAGTAGATCCAGAAGAGCTGCACCAACAGCGGGATGCCGCGGATGATCTCGACGTAGAGTGAGGCAACCGTGTTGATGAATGAGCTCCGCGACATACGTCCCAGGCCGGTAAAGAGGCCCACGACGAGGGCGAAGGTCATGGAGACGATGGTCATCTGGAACGTGACCACCAGGCCGTCTCCGATGAAGACGATGATCTCGCGATAGGGATCGGGCTTGAGCAGCGTCGCACCCACGATGGCGGCGATGGCCAGGCCAAGTGCGATCCACCAGGCGACCATCAGACTGCGTTCGCGTGGGATAGCTGCGCTGTCGTCCTGCCACACGCGGGTGGCCTGCGGAACCCTGGAGGTACTCTCTGATGATGACGTCATCTGTCCGTCCTTCCCACTAACCACAGAGAACACGGACTTTGGGAAGCCGTGTTCTCTGCTGAGTGCGTGTGGATGAAGCTTGGGTTAGCGGAGCCAGTCGGCCTCGATTGCTTTGTCCAGCCCCTCGGCCTGAACGGCTTTCAGCCCCTCATTGATCTTGTCGAGCAGCTCGCTGTTGCCCTGCTGGACCAGGATGCCGTAGTACTCTTCGGTGAAGGAATCGCCCACGATCTTCAGGGCCGCCTTGTACTCTTCACGCTGGAGTGCGAAGTCCGCAGCCACGGGGGTGTCGCAGACGACGGCCTCGATACGACCGGCGACCAGGTCCTCGAAGGCCAGGCCGATTTCGTCGTATTCTTTCAGCTCAACGCCATCCATATTCTCGATCTCAATGGCGCCGGTGGTGCCGATCTGCGCCCCAACGGTGCTGCCGGAAAGCGCGTCGGGGCCGGTGATGCTGCTGTCGGTCCCAACGACGACGATCTGACCGGCGTTGATGTAGGGCTCCGAGAAGTCATACTTCTCTGCTCGATCTGGCCGGATGGTCACCGAGGAGATAATGGCGTCGTACTCGCCCGCGCCCAGCCCGGCGAAGATGCCGTCCCAGGCGACGTTCCTGAATTCGACCTCGAAACCGGCGGCCTCGGCGATGGCATTCATCAGATCGATGTCGTAGCCGACGATCTCTTTGTTCTCGTCGACGTACTCCATCGGCGGCCACGTCGCGTCCGTGGCGACAACGATCGTCTCCGACCCGGCCTGGCAGCCGGTCAGTGCCCCCAGGGCCAACAGTACCAATATGAGACCTGTCAAGGCAACTCTACGTGTGTTCATGTTTCCCTCTCCTCACTATGATGGAACATATTCTGGTCGCGCGGCACTTCGTCTCCCCTATATGGTGACCCGAAGCATAGGACGCCACGCCAACCACCAAACTCCTATTATCAGTGCCGATGCGTGAAAGTCAAGCGGTTCGCGTGACATCCGGCGTGGTTCAGGCGACGAATGACGGGGAGACGGTCTGCTCCGCGGCTCCTTGACACTCCAGAGACGATGCCCTACCATGCGTCGGTACTCCCATCCCACCGACAGGAGGCAGACGATGTCGAGAAGGTCACTGATTATCGATCGCAATATTGAGATGCGCACCCGCGATGGGGTGATCCTCCGCGCGGACGTGATCCGCCCCGATACCGATGAGCGCCTCCCGGTGCTGCTCCAGCGCACTCCCTACGGCAAGCTCGGCGGGACCAACGGTTTCGCTGTTATGGCCGCCGAGCGCGGCTATGTCGTCGTCAACCAAGACACCCGGGGGCGCTGGGACTCCGAGGGCGACGGAACCCCCTTCATCCACGAGAAACGCGACGGCTTCGACGCTGTTCAGTGGGCCGCTGCGCTGCCGTGGTCCAACGGTGACGTGGGCATGTTCGGCGGCTCGTACGTGGGCTACACGCAAATGGCCGCTGCGTCGCAACAGCCTCCCGCGCTCAAGACAATCATCCCGGCGGTGACGTTCTGCGACGCGTACCGCCTCTTCTATCCGGGTGGTGCTTTCGCCCTGGGCGTTGCCACCAGCTGGGGCCTTGGTTCTCAGGCGGCGATGGCGCTGATGCAGATGGAGGCTGGGCAGGAGAAAGATCAGAAGATGGCTGAGTTGGTTGATCAGATGAACGGCACGGCGCGTCGTGCGGGCGCCCGGGGCGATACGTTCTACCATCTCCCGCTTCAGACCATGCCCCTGATTGGCAAAGACGGCGTGTCTACGTTCCTTTCGGATCAATTGGCTGACCCACTGAGCAGCGCGCGGCACTGGCAGTCCCTCCGCGTGCCGTTCGAGTCCATCCGGATACCGACCTTCCAGATCGGGGGTTGGTACGACATCTTCGCCGGTGACACGCTCCTCGACCATGCGGGCATCGGCGCTGCCGGCAACGCGAAGCAGAAGGTGCTGATGGGACCGTGGCTGCACGGGCCGCTCTCGGGCCTTGTCGGTGATGTGGACTTCGGCTACCAGGCTGACGATGCGACCCTGATCTCGGCCGAGTGGCAACTCCGCTGGTTTGACCGCTGGCTTAAGGGGAAGAGCAACGGGATTGACGAGGAGCCGCCCATCCGGCTCTTTGTCATGGGCGATAACCTATGGCGCGACGAGGAGGCGTGGCCGCTGGCACGCGCCAAGCTCACGGAGTGTTTCCTTCACAGCGGCGGGGCGGCCAACACGCTCCACGGCGACGGCGTGCTCTCCTTCGAGAGACCCGGAGATGAGCCCGGGGACAAGTCCCTTGACACCTTCGTCTATGATCCTGGCAACCCGGTTCCCACGCTCGGGGGAGGGTTGTGTTGCTCCAACACAGCGATGGCCGCGGGCGCGTATGATCAGCGCGAGATCGAGTCGCGGCCCGATGTGTTGGTCTACACGTCGGATGTACTCCAGGAGGATCTCGAGGTCACTGGGCCGGTAGTGGCCAAGCTGTGGGCCGCCACGAGTGCCCGTGACACTGATTTCACGGCGAAGCTGGTGGACGTGGGGCCCTGCGGTTACGCGCGCAACGTCGCCGACGGCGTGATCCGCGCCCGTTATCGACTCTCCACGGCAGAGGCCCGGTTCGTCGAGCCCAATAGGGCCTACGAGTACACTATCGATCTTGGACCGACGAGCAACGTCTTCAAGGCGGGGCATCTCATCCGGATTGAGGTCAGCAGCAGCAACTTCCCCAAGATCGCGCGAAACCCGAACACCGGCGCTGACATCGGGACGACATCAGCGCTGGTGCCGGCTGTCCAGACGGTATTGCACGATGCTGAGCATCCTTCCCGTGTCATTCTGCCGATTGCGTCGCGGTGAGGCCCACTGGGGGAGAAGGCTCCATGGGCTAACGCACGCGGGCGCGCACACCATGCAGCCATAGAAGTGCAGCAGGTGGTTGTTAGCAGAGGAGTCTGCATGTGCCATCGCACACCACGCAGAACACAAATACAGCCCGCAGAGCAGAGCGGGCGAGACGCCCGCGGTCCCAGACCCGGATCCTTTGGACCGCGGGCATTCTGATGCCCGGCATCTTGCCCGTTCTTTGCGTGTGATGACTGTGATCCAGGCAGGTCGCTTTGGCGTCAGCCTGAGGAAAGGGCGACTTGGCGTCTGTCACCTGCTGGTTGATACTCAGACAAGCCGGTCGAGGCGGGTCCTGCGGAGAACCCTGCGGACTGGTGGCTCAGTAGTGCCCGACGATGGACCCACAGGTAGCACCGCGGAGGGCAGAGCAGAGCGGGCGAGACGCCGGGCATCAGAATGCCTACGGTCCGCAGAGCCCGGACGAAAACGCAAAAAGCGGGATGACAGCAGACAGTTCTGCTGTCATCCCGCTTTTTCTTCTTATCGCTTGTTTGCCTTAGCGGGTCACGGTGTCCAAGGGCTGCCGTCGGGCCAGCGGGTCTGTGTCCACTTCTCGATGGTGTCGGTGACCGGGTACTTGGCGGCCAGTTTCTCGTCGATGTCGATGCCCAGACCAGGCTTGTCGCTGGGGTAGAGGTAGCCGTTGCGGAGCTCGGGCAGGCCGGGGAACATCTCGTAGACGTGTTCGGGGAAGCCGCACCACTCCTGGATGCCGAAGTTGGGCGCCCAGAGGTCGAGGTGCAGGTTCGCGGCGTGGCCCACGGGGGAGGTGTCTCCAGGACCGTGCCAGGCGGTGTGGACGCCGTAGATGTTGGCGAAGAGCGTCACAGCGCGTGCCGGCGTGATGCCGCCCATCTGGCTGACGTGCATGCGGATGTAGTCGATGAGATGCTCTTCGACCACGGCCTTCCACTCCAGCGGGCTGTTGAACAGCTCACCCATAGAGAGGCGCGTGGTGCAGTGGTTGCGGATATCGCGGAACCAGTTGATGTGCTCGGGGGCCAGCAGGTCCTCCAGGAAGAAGAGATTGTAGGGCTCCAGGTCCTTGGCAAAGCGCACCGCGTCGATGGGCTGCAGGCGCTCATGGACATCGTGTAGCAGCTCGACTTCCTCGCCGGCGTGGGAGCGGACGTAGTCGATCATCTTCAACTGCCGGCGGGT
>CAZEXX010000245.1:0-6135 GCA_964516885.1 uncultured Anaerolineales bacterium
CCCACTGGCGCGAAGATGCGGGCGAGACGCCCGCGGTCCAAGATGGCACGTCGCATCGCTGTTCCGAGAATAGCCTTCCATGTTCTCTATGGGCCCGATCAGAACGCGGCCTCGATTCTCGTGCGTGCGTGACCCCCACATCGAGCATAGGGGCCACTCCGTCCGCGTTTGAGCTCACAGCAGAGCTCGGGTACACTAGGCCCCATGTAGCGGGACAAGCCTGCTGCTGCCACGATGACGTCAAAGAAGGAGGAAGCGATGAAAGTACTGGTGATCTACACGAGCCCCAACTACGATGGCTTGACGGCTGCATGCTCGTCCGCAGCTGTGGAAGGCGCCCGGGCCGCCGGCGCCGAGGTCGAGGAAGTCAGGCTGAACGATCTCCCTGTCGGAATGTGCGAGGCATGCGGCCACGGGTGGGGAACCTGCCAACAGCAACATCGCTGTCAGGTCGCGGATGGCTTCCAAGAACTGCACATCAAGACCTGTGCAGCCGATGCGCTGATATTGGTGACTCCGGTCTATTGGGGCGAGATGAGCGAATCGGCCAAGGCGTTCACCGATCGCTTCCGCAGGTGTGAAGCGACACGCGGGGACGAGAGCTGCTTGAACGGTAAACCCGTACTGGCCGTAGCGGCCGCAGGCGGGAGCGGTGGCGGGATGATCTCATGCCTGGGTAGTATGGAGCGCTGGATTCATCACGTGCGCGCCAGAGTGTGGGACCTACTGCCGGTCAACCGCTGGAGCCGGCCGTACAAGCTGGTGGCCATTCGCGAGGCGGCAAAGGCCATGGTGGAAGCTGGGGCCTAGTACGGAGCTTGATCAACAATCCAGCGAGGGCTCAGACGGGGGATGCTCGTGGAGCATGCCCTGCTTGAGCCCTCGCTGGATTCACCCCACCCTAACTGTACCCGTGATAGGGCTCGAACATCTCCCCGACGCTCCGCCCGGCGTGGACGCGCTCGATGACCCCGGCCAGCAGCGACGACACCGAGATCACGGTCATATTGGGCAGCCGCTTCTCCGGTGGGATCGGCACGGAGTTCGTGGTGACGATCTCCTTGATCGATTGTTCCTGCAACCGATCCACGGCGTCGGCCGAAAGGATCGGATGGACGAAACAGCTGTAGATGTCACGAACGCCGGCCTCTGCTAGAGCACGGGCGCAGTTGCACATCGTGCCGGCCGTATCCACCTCATCATCGACAATAATCACATCACGGCCCTCGACCTCACCGATCACTGTGAGCACCTCGGTGTGCCTATCCACGCGCCGCTTCTCGACAAATGCCACCGGGAGATCGAGTTCGGTGGCGAAGGTGCGCGCCTTCTTGGCGAAGCCCAGATCTGCCGCCACCACGACCGCGTTCGGAAGATCCTTCTTGCGCATATAATCTGCCAGGAGCGGGAAGGCCGTGATCACATCGCCGGGGATGCTGAAGAAACCCTGGATCTGCCCCGCATGTAGATCCAGCGTGATATACCGATTCGCACCGGCAATCTGGATCATCTCCGCAACTAATCGCGCGGTAATCGGAATCCGAGGCTGATCTTTCTTGTCAGAGCGGGCATATCCCAGATAAGGCACGACGGCGGTTACGCGACCGGCCGACGCGCGCTTCAACGTCTCAAGAAAGATCAATAGCTCCATCAAATTGTCGTTGGTCGGGGCCGAGGTCGATTGGACGATAAACGTATCCTGACCCCGAACGCTGGTCCCCAGCCGCACAAAGAGGTTGGTGTTAGGATAGGTTATCACCTCGCGGCTGCACAGCTGGACTCCAAGATTCTGAGCAAGCTGGGCGGACAACTCAGGAGACCCCGTACCACCATACAGCCTGATCTCGCCAAAGCATCCTAGGTTCGACATCTAGATCCCCTCCTCGTACTCATGATCCAGAATACTCATAACCAGCAAATCGCGATACTCACCATCTACCCACACCGCTTCACGCAGATGCCCCTCCAGCTGAAAACCGCACTTCTCATAGCTACGAATAGCACGCCCATTGTCAGCCGCGACGTGGAGGGAGACGCGATGGAGTTGGTGCCACTTGAAGGCTATCCCTAGCACCGTATGCAGCGCATCACTGCCGTACCCCTGACCCCACAGTTTCGCTTCACCAATCGCGATTCCGACCTCCGCGACCCGATCACGCCATTTGATGTCCATCAGAGATGTAAAGCCGATAGGCACGTTGTCATCCAGGGTTTCAATCACGAAATGGAGCAGCGAGGGGGCGGAACCCGCCATACGATCGAGCGCGCTCTCAAACCAACGCTCCTCCAGGGCCTCTGACACATAACGCGTGCTGAGAAAGGAACGCTGAGCGGGGTTGCTGAGCCAGGTCACGAACAGCTTGAGATCGGATCGTTCGGGGGGTCTGAGACGCACCCGTTGCCCATCGTAGAACACAGGTTCCTCCTTCTTCAATGGCCGGCTATGACTGAGAAGCTAAGCTCCGGATCAGCTTCGCCAGAAGCTCTTGCGCCGCCGATGCCGGGTCTCGATCGCGCCGGACCACAGATAACAGAGCTTCCTCAAACGCATCTGCGTCAAGGTGCTCGTCGACCAGTGCACGAAGATGCCGCCGTAGCCACACCTCCAGCTGGGCACGCGCGTGACGCCGGTGCAGGGCTTGCCACTCGTCTCCAGCCTGAAGGTAGTCACGGTGAGCCTCAATAGCATCCACAAGCGCCGGCACGCCCTCACCATCCAGGGCAGTGGTCTGCAGTATCGGCACGGCCCAGGCTTCATCCGGTGCCTCCGGCGCCCGATCCGCCGATGCGCCGTGATGGCCGGCAGCCGGCTTACCCCGGCTGTGCACGCTACGAAGGGCCTGCAGCGTCCGTTTGGCCCCGGGGCGATCAGCCTTGTTCACCACGACAATATCGGCGATCTCCATCAGCCCGGCCTTGAGGACCTGAATTTCATCTCCCATCCCGGGGGCCTCCACAAGGACCACCGTGTGCGCTATGCGAGCCACATCGACCTGCACCTGCCCGGCCCCCACCGTCTCTACCAATACCACCGGTACGTCTATGGCATCGAAGAGCATCACCACATCGCGCGTCGCCTCCGCCACACCGCCGGGATGTCCCCGCGACGCCATGCTGCGGATGAAGACACCGGGATCCTCAACAAGATCCCGCATCCGCAGGCGATCCCCCAGCAACGCCCCTCCGGAGAAAGGGCTGCTGGGATCCACGGCAACCACAGCCAATGACAGACCACGGCTGCGCACCTCGCGTGCCACGCTGTTCACCAACGTGCTCTTACCCACCCCGGAGGATCCGGTGAACCCAATGACGTGCGCCCGTCCAGTGCGGGGGAAAAGCTTGGCCAGGGCCACTTTCCCCTCAGAATCGCCGTTCTCGACCAGCGACAGCAGACGCGCCAATGCCCGGCGGTCACCGGCGACCGCTTGAGCGGCCAAGGCCGCCCCATCCTTTGAGCGAGTATGCCGTGCCAACCTAACCTCGCTGCGCCACGTCCACGACGCAGGAGACAATGGTGTGTAGCTCCGTTCCTGGTCCGAACACCTGCACGACACCCATCGCCAGAAGTTCCGGAATGTCGTCCTTGGGCACAATGCCGCCCAAGAAGATCGGCACATCGCCGATGCCACGCTCTGTGAGAGCCTCTAGTATCCGCGGCACCAGCGCCATGTGCGCACCGGACAGGATCGACAGCCCGACGACGTCAACATCCTCCTGCAGTGCCGCTTCCGCGACCATCGTCGGCGTTTGGCGCAGACCCGTGTAGATGACCTCCATCCCGGCATCGCGCAGGGCGCGGGCCACCACCTTGGCCCCCCGATCGTGCCCATCCAGACCGGGCTTCGCAATCAGCACCCGAATCCTACGCGCAGTCGACTCGTGCAAACCAGCACCT
This sequence comes from uncultured Anaerolineales bacterium, assembly GCA_964516885.1. Classification (GTDB taxonomy): domain Bacteria; phylum Chloroflexota; class Anaerolineae; order B4-G1; family SLSP01; genus PWVB01. Next base: position 3,896 of record CAZEXX010000245.1, read on the forward strand.
CCTGGGGTATAGAGAGACAAGCACCTGCAACATCAGAGATCCAAGCCGCGCCGACCTAGCAGGTTCGCGAGCTCTGCGGCTCATTTTCGCAGGTGGTGAGCGGTCTGCCGTCCCGGACCGCGGGCATCTTGCCCGCATCTTCGCGCCAGTCGTCACCAATCTGCTCTCACCAGCCACTGCGCACTCGGGAGCCTTAAGAGCGGAGAGGGCAAGATGCCGGGCGTTCTGACACCGGTTCACCCACCATTGTGTCGAGCGTTCAGCAGAAGGGCTCGTGCCTCAACTGGGCTGAGGTCGACACCGGCCCCAACGGATAGTGGACTGCTTTCGAGATAGATTCTAGTGTGGCAGATCCGCCAGGTGCTCCGTGAGGTTCATCTGGCGGAGCGTGTAGCTGTAACCATCGAAGTCCAACACGTTGATGGCGGTCATTTCCTGTCCGAGATGCCGGAAATGATCCAGGCTGATATCAAGCACGCCCAAGATCAAGAGGCGATTGATGGCTGTGTGGGATACAACAACGACCGTCTCGCCGGGATGGCTCAAGCAGATGTCACGCAGGGCAGCCAGAGCCCTGGTCTGCACAGTTCTGAGGGTTTCGCCACCGGGGATCACTGCGTCTTGGGGACGACTCAACCAAGTCTGCCAGGCCTCAGCCCAGTGGGAGGCCAGATCGCCCGGCAGCCGTCCCTCCCACGCCCCAAAGTCCACGTCGAGCAAGCCTGCGTGGGGTGTAGTCGGCGCCCCGGTGAGTACAGCGATCTCGGAGGCGGTTTGATCAGCACGACGCAGAGGGCTATAGTAAATCGCACTCGGTGTCCAGTGGTCAGCGACGTAGCGGGCCGCTGCCTTGGCCTGTAGGACGCCCAGGTGATCCAACGGAACGGCTGCACGACCGCGTGGCCGTCCTTGGGGATTCCATGCTGTCTGCCCGTGTCGAACCAGGATGATTTCGGTTGTCATCGCACCTCCAAACTCCGGATCATCTGGAAGGAGAGACGCTTGGGGAAGTGTCCCTCTTGCGGCTGTGTCGGGCAGACTAGACCATAGCCGGCATTCGCGCGGTGGCTACAACTTAGCACTGCAGTTCACGCAAAGCTCAGCCTGGGGTTCATTCATAAACCCGCAGCGACCACATACAATGGGTTGGGCCTCGGCCAACGGCGCCCGGCACGCCTTACAGTTCTGGGCGCCGATATCGTTAGGCGTACCGCAATACGGGCATATGATGCTGGAGAGGATACCCGCTGCGCCCCGAGCGCTGCCTTGCGTGCGGCAATACTCATCCACAGCCTTCCAAATCTCTGATCGCAACCCTAACCAACGTACGTTTCTGGCGATATCATCGATCTCGCTCAGCAGCCGCAGCGGATTCAGCCATGCCTGTAGACCGGTCTTCGCTATATCGGCGGCCACACTGAGTACCTTCTGCTCACTGACAGAGACGGTGATACCGGTCTTCGTGGGTGAGACGTGCACGGTGACGGCTGTCGTGGGATCGCCGGATTCCCGCGGTCGGCTCTGGATCTGGACCACGGCACGGCCTGCCCGGCCCTCCATCCAGTGGGCCTGTGTCTCCCCTTCATCGAAACGCAGGGCGAGCGAACGAGCCAAATCACTGGGCTCGATATTCCCATGATAGGCACGCTGCTCAACTGTCTCAGCCATGCTGACCCATTCCTAGAGGCTAGCCAATCTGCACGAAGTCCTCGGCCGGCAGCACAAAGATAGTCGCCTTGTGCTCATCGGGATTGTCCGGCTCGCGGCACGCCGTCTCAATCGTGGCAAAGAGCAGCTCCAACTGCTCCGGCTCAACACCGACCAGGAGCGTAACATTCCCGCGGCGAAGGAAGCCACCCGTGCTTGCGACACGCGTCATGCGGAAGTCGTTCTCCACGAGGGCATCTGAAACATCCATGGCATCTGAGTCTTTGACGATAGCGATGACTAGTTTCATTTCTGCACTCCTCACAATTGAACAAAGCGCTCAACCGGCAAGACGAAGACGGTAGCCCCTCCCACACGCGCCTCAATCATCATGGGATATCCGGGAGAGAGCGATAGCTCCACTCCCATGGGCACATAGCGCGTGCGACTTGGACACAGTTCACGAATCAACGCGAAGAAATCCGGCAGTCGACTCTCTGACATACCCACAACCAAGGTAACCATTGCCTCATGCAAGAACCCGCCAACAGCATCCAACGTCGTAGCAGGGAAATGGTCTTGACTGAGGGCTT
>CAZEXX010000246.1:0-6127 GCA_964516885.1 uncultured Anaerolineales bacterium
TAGCCCGAGCGAGCCAGCCTGCAGCCCATCGCGAATGATCTCCCGTGTGAACCACTTCGCATCCTCCAGCTCGCCGTCATTGAGCCGGATATCCAAGGTGGCCGCCTCTGCCGTGTAGCCGATCATCAGGGACTGCGGAAATGGCCAGGGCTGCGAAGAATGGTAAACGAGAGAGCGGATATGGATACCGGTCTCCTCCTCAACCTCACGTGCGACGGCGGTCTCGAGGCACTCCCCCGGCTCAACAAAGCCGGCGATGTTGGAGTAACGTCCTACAGGCCATCTAGCCTGCCGGCCGAGCAGACAGCACTCCCCGGCGGTGACCAGCACAATGATCGCCGGGTCAACGCGCGGAAAGCTGATCTGCCCACAGGCCTCATTCGTACAGCGGGACAGATAGCCGGCCTCCTCAATTCGCGTTGGGGCGCCACATCGACCGCAGAAGCGGTGCTGGCCACGCCAATGGAGCATGGCTTTGGCCTGCGCCGCCAGGGCGCCGTCCTCAGGGTCCAGGAACGACGCAGCGCCACGCAGATCAAGGAACTGGCCAAGCGACCCAAAATCCCCGGGAGCAAGCTCGCACGTTTCTCCTATCCCCACACCGACGTAGGTAACACCGCCGAGCGTTCCCAGCAGTACGGTCTCAACTTCAGCATTGGCGCAGATGGACTGCAAAGCCACCATGTCGTCCGGGCTCAGCCTTGAGAGGTGGCCTGTGGTCCCAGCTTGGACCAGGAGCTTATCCTGCCACACCACCACGAACCGAGTCGCAGGATCGGCTAGCATCCGGGCGAGCCATCCCTCATCCAGCCGCTGGGCGTGAGTTCGGTCTACCGCATGTGTCACGAAGGCATTACGTTGAGCCAGCAGAAACGGATCCATGCGCCTCAATATCCCCTATCACCAAAAAGCCGGCGTTGGCCAACCCGGTGACTGTATGTTTCGCCCTGCACAGTGTGCGTAAGCGAATATGACATCTACTCCGGAAGCAACCTTCGCTCGCCCCTCGCCGGGGGCGGCGCTTGTCTCTCTCGCAGGAAAACGACCGGCGGCTCTGCGGACCGCGGGCATCTTGCCCGCATCTTTGCGCATGCTGTCGCAAGTCTGCTCACAACAGCCGCTGCGCACTTGGGAACTTTGAGAGAGGAGCGGGCAAGATGCCGGGCATTCTGACGCTCGCGGTCCCGGATGGCAAAGCGCGCTACTATGGTCAAGACAACCCGCTACTATGACGATCCCAACTCGGCGACAAGTCGCCAAAGTATACAGTCCTGCAGAGCTGGGTCAATGGCGATCTCAACGCCTTTACAAAGACCCGTAGTCACTTACAATACCCATGTCACGGGGGGTGCATTCGACGTCTATGTTCTCCAGGCTCAAGAAGACCAACTTACAGACCGTCGCTCTCGCAGCCGTGTGTCTCGTCTTGGCGGTTGTCGTCTTTGTCTTGCTGACCAAGATCGCTGCGCTGGCGGGCGCATTGCCGGCGAGCGCCAACATGCGCGGCGTGAGAATTATCACGCCCACACCGCAGCCAAGTGCCCCTCCGCCAACGGCGACTCTGACGCCGACACCCTCGCCAACACCCACCCAAGCGCCAACGGCGACGGCAACCCCCACCATTACACCGTCTCCGACGATCACACCATCGCCCACAATCACCCCATCCCCGCTGCCATCCACCCGGCCAACAGCCGTCACGGTCGAGATCACCCACATGGAAGAGATCTCCGGGACCTACCCGATTCCCACCGTGGTGCCACGGTATCCCATCGCCGAAGACGCTATGACCATCGTGCTGCTGGGCAGCGACCGGCGCCCTGATTGGCAGCATTGGAACACCGATGCCATTCAGTATGTGGTCGTCTATCCCAGGATTCCGTCGGTGGCGGTGCTCTCGATTCCACGTGACCTCTACGTCTACCTGCCCAGCTTCAATATGGGCCGCGTCAACCTTGCCGATATGTATGGCGATATCTACGGCTTCGACGGCGGCGGGTTCGGACTTCTCAACCAGACTTTGCTCTACAACCTCGGCATCACGGCCGATTATTACATCAAAGTCAACTTCCAGGGACTCAAAGACATTGTCGATACGGTGGACGGCATTGATGTGCCGGTCCACTGCTACTTGGAGGATTACTGGCCTTACCCCGACGAGAACGGCGAGTATCACAAGATCGCCCTGGAACCCGGGATACAGCATATGGATGGCACGTTGGCACTGTGGTACTCCCGCACGCGCAAAACCACCAGTGTCTTCAATCGCGAGGAGCGTCAGCAACAGGTACTTGAAGCCATATGGATGAAAGCCCAGGCCAGCTACCTTCTCGAGATGCTGCCCACGCTCTATGAGCAATACGGGGACGTAGTGGAAACGAACCTCAGCTGGGGCAACATCCTCTCGCTGGGCATGATCGCATCGCAGATCGAACCCTCACAGGTCACGATGTACAACATCGGGCCGCAGGAGGTCACTTACTACGTCACCGCACAAGGTGGCTCTGTCTTCCTTCCCCAGTGGGAGGCCCTGGCATCGGTTGTCGATCGTGCTTTGCTGCCGCCGGCACCAAGCCGTGCGGCGCTGGCATCGGCAAGGGTCGAGGTCTGGGACGGTACGGGCCACACAGACTGGGATCTTCTGGCAGCCGACCGGCTCTATCAGAGCGGGCTCACGCCGGTCCTGGGTACCGGGAACGGGGAGCACTTCTCACAGACCCATATCCAGGTCTTCGGCGACCACGCAAAGGGCACCGGACTCTCCTCGGTCCAGACCATCTTCGGCGTCCCGGACAGTCAGGTCAGCTACGTGGGCGCAAGCAATGGCAACATCAAGTTGAGGCTCATCCTGGGCAGCGACTACCAAGTATGCCCCTAGAGAGTACAGACACCAGGAAAGGAATCACAGTGCCATCTCGACCCGATCCTAACCGGGGAATCGCCAATCCGGAGCTATCCGCGGCCTTACAGGCCATCGCAGCAGACCCAACATCGGAAAAGCAGACCGCCCTCTATCAAAGCCTGTGGACCAGCACGCTCATTCTCCCGACTCCAGAGAGCCGGCCTATGGACAACGAAGACCTTGAGCAGTTTCTGGGCGACGATGAAGCACTGACCTTTATGACATTCGAGGATGACGCGGGGGGGATCGTGATGATCGCCTTCACGGATGAGGATGCTGCACTGGCTTGGGAACCGGAGGGGCTGCCCTACATCGGTCTACGGGGCTTGGACCTTCTGTTGATCGCGGCAGAGAACGAGGTAGCTGAGATTCTCCTCAATCCCGGCAGCACCAATGCGCACAGGCTCTCCCAAGGGGACATTCTGGCACTGGCACAGCGTAGAATGCCGGACCAGAACGCAGGGCACGGCCGCGCCGGCGCAGAGGGCGAGATGGTCCTCATCGGCCCACCGGAGGAGATGCCTCCGGGAGTGTGGCAGGAAGCCTTCACGGCAATTCTGAGCAACTACCCATCGATCGCTTCGGCCTATCTCTTTCAGCTGCACATAGCGCCGCACGGCCCGAGACACGTCATTGGGCTCGCGCTCACGGCAGGGATGGCAGCTGATGCCCAAGACCGGGTGCTCACAGCGCTTCTGAGTGAGTTCGAAGGGCAGCTGCCCCAGGGGCTGGTGCTTGAACTCGTACTTCTCGACGATCCGGGCTTTCTGCAGACCGTCCGGGACACCGTGTCAGCCCTATACAACTACGAGGCATAGGGCGGCGCAGACTAGGTGACGGACTCATCCCCTGTTTCCAGTGCCGGCTCAGGGACCTCAACCTCAAGATCGACTATCTCATCCTCTGACGGCTGCCACGGTTCCACCGCATCCTGCGCGGAGGTAACAAAGTCGTACTCAGCAACAATCGCTGGTGGACAGAGCGAGATAAACATTCGAAGACCGATAAGCAGGATCACAACGTCATCCACTTGGCCCACTCCCAGGAAGGCATCGGGGATGAAGTCAAAAGGCAGCAGCAGGTAGAGCAGCGTCGTCAATGGCACAAGCTTTGTCAGCAGCGGGACACGATCGTCCAATACAAGCTTCCACGTAAGCTTGAACTGGTAGAAAAACTCTCTCAGCCAGCCGAGAAGCTCCTTTTCCTGTCCGCCACGCCCTTTTGGGATATCCATCTGTTCTTTGTTCATAGTACCTCCCAGACTTGTTAAGACAGCCGGCGTTGCCCAGCACACACCTCACGCAGTGTCATAGTGTATCATAATCGGTGGCCTCGGCACAGGGAAATACCGAAGCCATTCACCACATGTACGAGATTGGTGGGCAGCAGGTTGCACACACCCGTGGGTCGCGGGTGCGCTTCACTATTGTGGATTGGGCCGCTGATTCTGCGTAGCTATGAAGCCTCTGCATTTCCCCATCCGGGGAAAAAAAGAAACGAAGTCCCCGTTTCAGGGGAAAGGGCGTCCGTGCCCTTCCTCGGAAGCACAGTTTATGGTAGATTACACTCAGGTGACCAAACCATGCCATTCCTAATCGACGGACACAACATTATCGCCGCAATGGAAAGCATCGAGCTGGATGATCCCAACGATGAAGCTAAGCTCGTGATGAAGCTGCGTGCCTGGTTCTCCCATATCCGGAGGAAAGCCGTTCTGGTCTTTGATGGCGGCGTCCCGGGCGGACCGTCCCCAACCCTGTCGACTGCGGATGTCAAGGTGATCTTTGCCGCACGCCACCACACCATCGCCGATCGCATCATCCGCGAGCGGCTTAGAGATCTACCGGATGCCCCCAACTGGACGGTCATCTCCTCCGATCACGAGGTGCTGGACGCGGCACGGAGCACCGGAGCCAAAACCATGACCGCGCAGGAGTTCGCGGACTTGATCGAGCGGCCACCGGAGGCCGACAAGGAAAAGCCCGACGCGATCTCAGCCGCCGACGTCCAGGCGTGGCTGCAGATCTTTCCCGAGCCTGAGGACGAACCGGTGCCGGCTTCACGGGTATCGGCGGTCGAACGCCCTGGCGCCAAGAAACCTGCCGGCTCCGGCAAGAAGCCATCACGCCCCTCCTTCCAGACGCCCGTGCAGCAGCACAGACGTTCGACGCGTTCCATCGGCGAACAGATGGGGTTGGACGTCAAGGTACTGCCGAAGAGCCCAAGCGGCAAACCCACCGAGATCTCCGACCGTGAGGTCGACGCGTGGCTGCAAGTCTTCCACGACGATCCCGAAAGCAAGGTCCCCCCACCCAATCTACCAATACTGAAGCACCGCAAGACGACGCCAAAGCCCCCAGAGGCAGTGGTCCGCAAGACCGGTGAGCTTTCCTCAGAGGAAGTGGATACCTGGCTCTCCGTTTTCTCTGAGCCTGGGGAACAAACCGCGGTTGCCTCGGAAAGCTCCGGGACAGCACCGCAGCCTCGCGGCAATCGCCGCGAGGTCAACACAACGCTGGCCAAGCATCATGAGAAGGTGGCGCCGGTCGAGGGAGAGGGCAGAGCCGATCTGCCGCAGGAGGACCTGGAGTTGTGGCATCGCCTCTTTGGTGAGGAGTAACTCTATTCTAATCCCAGTGTCGTGATGGTTCGTAGCCTCAGCACAAGGAGCCCATATGAGAAACAGAGCTCAGGTCACGGTCGGCATCGTCATACTTGTCTTTGGCTGCCTCTTGCTCATCAGCAATCTCCTGCAGATTAACCTCTGGGGCTATCTATGGCCGCTCTTCCTCATCGGCCTCGGTGTCTGGGTATTGTTGCGCCCCCGGCGCGGCCCCGGTGCGCCAACGCGGTTTCGGCTTCTGGCCGAGACCCGACGGCGAGGCGGATGGACGGTTCGGGACGAAGAAGTCTGGAGTTTCATCAGTGATGTAGACCTGGACTTCACTGAGGCCATCATTCCGGCAGGCGAGACGACACTCCGCTTCCACGGCTTCGTGGGTGACATCGACCTGAAAGCCCCTGACAACGTGGGCATCTTCGTCACATCCACCGCCTTCCTCACCAGCGCCAGAGCCTTCGGCGTCAAGCAGGACTATCTCTTGACAGGTTACGAAACCGAGAACGGCACCTACCGTGACGCCGAGCGGCGCATCCGGATTGAGCTGCTCCACTTCGTGACCGACCTCAACGTGCGTCAGTCACCATCGGTTGGCTGAACGAGGG